>DATFGV010000763.1:0-4166 GCA_035249115.1 Vineibacter sp. | reverse complement strand
GCTTTGGCGCGCGCCTCGAACACGATCGTCTCGTGGCCCAGCAGCGCCAGGCGGTGGGCACAAGCGAGGCCGGCCGGGCCAGCGCCCACGACGGCGATACGCCGGCCAGTCGCCGCGGCGCGCTGGAACGGCTGGATGCCGCGCTCGAACAGCCAGTCGGTGGCGTAGCGCTGCAGGGCGCCGATATCGACGGGCTTGCCTTCCTGCGCGGTGCGTACGCAGGCCTGCTCGCAGAGGATCTCGGTCGGGCAGACGCGGGCGCAGGCGCCGCCCATGATGTTCTCTTGCAGGATCGTGATCGCCGCGCCCCTGATGTTGTCGGTCGCGATCTTGCGGATGAAGCCGGGGATGTCGATGCCGGTCGGGCAGGCTTCCAGGCACGGCGCGTCGTGACAGAAATAGCAGCGGTTGGCGTCGACCACGGCGCGCTGCCGGTCAAGCGGCGGCTCGACATCGTCGAAGTTGCGCCGGTATTGCTCGGCCGACAGCCGGTTGGCCGCGATATCACCGATGTCCGACATCGTCGCCCGCCCCCGTCCCGTATCGTCGTCCGTCACGGCCTCAGCAAGTCGCCGTAGGTGTCCGGCCGGCGGTCGCGGTAGAACTGCCACAGGTTGCGCACCTCGCGCACCATGTCCATGTCCATCTCGGCGGTGACCAGCTCGTCCTTGTCGCCGCTCGCCTGGGCGATGATCTTGCCGCGTGGATCGACGAAGTAGCTCGAGCCGTAGAACTTGCCGATGTTCCACGGCGCCTCTGTGCCGATGCGGTTGACGGCGCCGATGTAGCAGCCGTTGGCGACGGCGGCGGCCGGCTGCTCGAGCTCCCAGAGGTACTGGCTGAGCCCGGCGACGGTGGCCGAGGGGTTGACGATGTATTCCGCCCCGTTGAGCGCCAGCGCCCGCCAGCCTTCCGGGAAATGCCGGTCGTAGCAGATGTAGACGCCGAGCTTGCAATAGGCGGTGTGGAACACGGGATAGCCGGAATTGCCGGGGCGGAAGAAAAACTTTTCGTAGAAGCCGGCGACCTGCGGGATATGGGTCTTGCGGTACTTGCCGAGGTACTTGCCGTCGGCGTCGATCACCGCCGCGGTGTTGTAGTAGACCCCGGTCATCTCCTCCTCGTAGATCGGCGCCACGATGACCATCGCGTGCTTGCGCGCCAGCTCCTGCATCAGCTTCACGGTCGGCCCGTCGGGGATGCGTTCGACCGCGGCGTACCACTTGCTGTCCTGGCTCGGACAGAAATAGGGCTGAGTGAACACCTCCTGCATGCACAGCACCTGCACGCCCTGCCTGGCCGCTGCCTCGATCATCGGCAGATGCGCCTCGATCATGTGGTCGCGGATGGCGGCCGGCTCGAGGTTGGTGCCGCCCTTGAGTTGCATCTGGATCAGTCCGCCCTTCAGCTTGGTCATCCCACGACTCCCGCTCGGTGCGACGTCCACGCTACCGCGAGACGCGGCCGCAGGTCGACGTTACGGGCTCACGCGCGCGAACGCAAATTGCGGTGGATCAACTTTAACTCCGGTGGCGGCCTGTGTAGTCTCGCCCGTTGCTCTCAACGAGTCGACGCGGACAGTCTCAAGAAAGAACAGCAAATCGCTTCGTCGTCCTTGGGGGAGCATGCGCTTCCTGCGGGTGACGGAGAAACGGCCCGACGGCCGTGGTCGACTCACGCGACCTTGTCGCGAAACCGCGCGCCCTCGTGGTTTAGCAGCCAGCGCTTGCGGTGCAGGCCGCCGCCGTAGCCGGTGAGCCAGCCGTCGCTGCCGATGACGCGGTGGCAGGGCACGACGAGGCTGACCGGGTTGGCGCCGTTGGCGGCGCCGACCGCCCGCATGGCGCGCGGCACGCCAAGCTTGGCCGCCAGCCCGCCGTAACTCTGCGTCTTGCCGGCGGGAATCCGGCAGAGCGCGCGCCACACCTTCTGCTGGAAGGGCGTCCCGGCGGTCCGCCAGGAGATGTCGCGCAGCCGGTCGAGGTCGCCGGCAAAGTACGCCTGCAAAGCGCGACGCGTGGCAGCAGGCGCGCGGCCGGGTTTGATCGGTGCGGCGCCGTAGTACCGGCGCAGCATCCGGCGCGCGCGCGACTCGAACTCGCGCCAGTCGAGCATCCGCAGGTGGCCGCCGCCGTCGGTGACCAGCAATGCCTCGCCGATCGGCGTCTTCATCCGGTCAATGTAGAGCGTCTCGGGCTTGTCGCCGGTCATGATCCATCTCCCGTCATGCGGCTGGTGCCGCCCGCCGTTCGGGGTAGAGCGACAACAGGCCGGCCTCGCTCGCCGGGCAGACGCCGCGCTCGGTGATCAGCGCCGTCACCAGCCGGGCCGGCGTGACGTCAAAGGCATAGTTCGCCACGGCGCTGCCATCGGGCAGCAGCGCGACCGTCTCGATCGTTCCCGCCTCGGTGCGGCCAGCGATGTGCGACAGCTCACGCCCGTCGCGTCGCTCGATCGGGATGTCGCGCACGCCGTCGCTCAAGGTCCAGTCGATCGTCGGGTACGGCAGCGCGACGTAGAACGGCACGCCGTTGTCGTGCGCCGCCAGCGCCTTCAGGTAGGTGCCGATTTTGTTACAGACGTCGCCGGCGCGGGTTGTCCGGTCGGTGCCGACGATGCAGAGGTCGACCATGCTTTGCTGCATCAGGTGGCCACCCACATTGTCGGCGATCACCGTGTGCGGTACGCCGTGCCGGCCGAGTTCGAACGAAGTGAGGCTGGCGCCCTGGTTGCGCGGTCGGGTCTCGTCGACCCAGACATGGATCGGGATGCCGGCATCGTGGGCACGGTAGATCGGCGCCAGCGCCGTGCCCCAGTCGACCGTCGCCAGCCAGCCCGCGTTGCAATGGGTCAGCGCGTTGACCGGCTCACCTCTTGGCCTGCGGTCGGCGATGTCCTGGATCAGGCGCAGGCCATTGCCGCCGATGGCGCGGCAGATCGCGACATCCTCGTCGCAGATCGCGGCGGCGCGCGCGTAGGCGGCGTCGCGCCGTTCGCCCGATGGCAGCCCCGCCAAGCGGTCGCGCAGATCGTCCAGCGCCCAGCGGAGGTTGACAGCGGTCGGCCGCGTCCGCAGCAACGTCGCATAGGCGCGCGCCAGCATCGCGTCGGACGGCTCCTCGGCCATCGCCAGCGCCATGCCATAGGCGCCGGCGGCGCCGATCAACGGCGCGCCGCGCACCACCATCCGGCTGATGGCCTCGGCGGCCTCGGCGATCGACGTCAGGCGACGCACCCGGAAGTCGTGCGGTAGCGCCGTCTGGTCGATCACCTCGACCGTACGTCTGTCCTCGGCCAGCCAGATGGTGCGATACGGTTTGCCGTCGATGTTCATGGGCGCCGGGTTAGCAGATGCGCCGGCCTGCGGCCAGCCGAGTCGGTGCGGCGGGTGCGGAACAAACGCAGACGCGCTTCAATCCCGTCGTCCCGGCCAAGGCCCGAAGGGCCGCGTGGAGGGACCTTGTTTCCACAGCAAAGGCCCTTGTCGTAGAGACAAGGTCCCTCGACTACGCCGCACTGCGTGCGGCTCCGCTCGGGACAACGACGTCACCTGAGTGTCGATCGCTTTGCTACCCGGCCACCGCGTAACCGCATGAGGAAATCACGAACCTCCGCCCAGTCTTCTCGCGTGAAGCGCCGGCGGATTGCGTGTAACTACACCATCCACCATGACCGCAACCACCGCCGTGGCATCACCGCCCTCCCGCACCGGTCACGAACTGTCGATTCTCGCCGGACCGATCGTGCCGGCCATCCTGCGGCTGGCGGCGCCCAATGCCATCTCCATCGCCGCGCTCAGCCTCGCGGTGGTGATCGAAACGGTATACGTCGGCGCGCTCGGCCCGGCGGCGCTGGCGGCCAACGCCTACGTGTTTCCCTTCCTGGTGTTGATGCAGACCATGTCGACCGGCGCCATGGGCGGCGGCGTGTCGTCGGCCGTCGCGCGGGCGCTCGGCGCCGGCGACCTGACACGGGCGCGCACGCTCGTGCTGCACGCCGTCTTGATCGCGCTCGGCTTCGGCCTGCTGTTCACCGTGGTGATGCGCGTCTCGGGCGCCGCGATTTACGGCGCAATGGGCGCGCAGGGCGAGATCCTGAAACTGGCGCTGACCTATTCCGACGTCCTGTTCGGCGGCGTAGCGGCCATTTGGCTGGCCAACACCTTG
>DATFGV010000762.1:0-4006 GCA_035249115.1 Vineibacter sp. | reverse complement strand
ACGGCCGGTGCCGGTGATGTGCTCGCCGGCATGGTGGCAGGGTTGGCGGCGCAGGGCATGACGGCGTTCGCCGCCGCCGCCGCTGCCGTCTGGATGCATGGCGAGGCCGCTGCCAGGGTCGGGATCGGGTTGATCGCCGAGGATCTGCCGGCGCAGTTGCCGGCGGTTCTGGCCGAACTGGCTCGGCAAGGCTCACATGACGCCTGAGTGCCCGGCGAAAGCCGCGCGCGGGCGATAACCCTTTGACCGACTCCCGACCGCAGGCTAGAAGGCGCGCCTTGGCGGCCGACCCGGCACGCCGGGCGCGGCACCGCCGCGGGCGTGGTGGAATTGGCAGACACACCAGATTTAGGTTCTGGCGCCGCAAGGCATGGGGGTTCAAGTCCCTCCGCCCGCACCATTGCCCGACCGGCCGGCGCGCAATGCCGACTGCACGAACCTAGTGGACCGTCATGAACGTCACCGAGATCGCCAACGAGGGCCTGAAGCGCGCCTACAAGATCGTCGTACCCGTCGCGACTCTGTCCGGGCAGGTCGACAGCCGCCTGGTCGAGATGGCCAAGACGGCGGTGCTGCCGGGCTTCCGTCGCGGCAAGGTGCCGGTGCCGCTGCTACGCAAGCAATACGGCCAGGCGCTGTTCGGCGAGGCGGTCGAAAAAGCGGTCAACGAAAGCGTCGGCAAGACCGTCGAAGACAACAAGCTGCGGCCGGCGTTGCAGCCGCGGGTCGAGGTCAAGGCGCTCGGCGAGGACAAGGATCTCGAGTTCGACGTCACGGTCGAAGTCATGCCGGAGATCGCCGAGATCGATTTCAGCAGCATCGAGCTGGAGCGTCTCAAGGCGACAGTGGAAGAAAAGGCAGTCGACGACGCCCTGGATCGGATCGCGGGCGCCAACAAGGATCAGCGCGACCTGCCAACGCCGCGACCGGCCGCCAAAGGCGACATGGTGAAGATCGATTTCACCGGCTATGTCGACGGTGTCGCTTTCCCGAACGGCGCTGCTAGCGACTACACGCTCGAGATTGGTTCCGCGAGCCTGATCCCGGGCTTTGAGGACCAGCTGGTCGGCGCTTCGATCGGCGAGGACCGCGAGGTCAAGGTGACGTTTCCCGCCGAGTACGGCACCGCCGAACTGGCCGGCAAGGACGCGACGTTCAAGGTCAAGGTGAAGGAGATTCGCGAGCTCGTGGCACGTCCAATCGACGATGAGCTGGCGAAGAAGAGCGGCTTCGACAACATGGAGGCGATGCGCAAAGCGGTGCGGGAACGCATCGAGCAGGAGTATTCGCAGGTATCGCGCGCCATCATCAAGCGCCAGCTGCTCGATAAGCTGGCGGAGCACTACAAGTTCAACGTCCCGGCCGGTCTGGTGGACATCGAGTTCGAGTCGATCTGGAAGCAGGTCGAGGACGCCAAGGCGGCCGGCCAGAAGGTCGAGGGCGACGAAGCCAAGCTGAAGGAGGAGTATCGCGCGATCGCTGATCGCCGCGTTCGGCTGGGGCTGCTGCTGGCCGAGGTCGGCCGCAAGAACAACATCGAGGTCAGCGCCACCGAGGTCAACCAGGCGGTGTTCCGCGAGGCGCAGCGCTTCCAGGGCCAGGAACGCCAGGTGCTTGAGTTCTATCAGAAGAACCCTGAGATGCGCGATCGGCTTCGAGCGCCGATCTTCGAGGACAAGACCATCGACTTCGTGATCGAACTCGCCAAGGTGGCCGACAAGCCGGTGTCGCCGGACGATCTGTTGAAGGCAGCCCGTCAGTCGGAAGAGGACAAGCCGGCCGCGTCGACGACCGCGTCCGCTTGAAGAGGGGCGCCCGGTCGCCGGCCTGCCGGGCCTGGGGACGCCTGGCCGCTTGCGCGGTGCGCTGCGGCGCGCCATGTGTTAGGTCGGGTTGAGGGCGTCCGCGCCCGTTGGCCGCGGCAGCCGCCGCGCCGGGCCGAGCACAGAGGATAACGTCATATGATTCGCGAGCGCGATCCGGTCGAGGTCTACAGCAACCTCTACGTTCCCATGGTCGTCGAGCAGACCGCGCGCGGCGAGCGCGGCTACGACATCTGGTCGCGACTGCTGAAGGAGCGCATCGTGTTCCTCAGCGGCCCTGTCGAGGACCACGTCTCGACCCTGTTGTGTGCCCAGCTCCTGTACCTGGAGTCGGAAAACCCGACCAAGGACATCGCCTTCTACATAAACTCGCCGGGCGGCGTGGTGTCCTCCGGGTTGGCGATCTACGACACCATGCGGTACATCCGGCCGAGCGTCTCGACGGTGTGCATCGGCCAGGCGGCCTCGATGGGCTCGCTGCTGCTGACCGCCGGCGAGAAGGGCAAGCGCTTCGCGTTGCCCAATTCGCGGGTGATGATCCATCAACCGTCTGGCGGCGCACAGGGCCAGGCGGCTGACATCGAAATCCAGGCGCGCGAGATCCTGTCGACCCGGGCCAAGCTCAACCGGATGTACATGGATCACACCGGCCAATCGCTTGAGGTGATCGAGCAGTCAATGGACCGCGACAAGTTCTTCAGCCCGGAAGAAGCCAAGGCTTTCGGCCTGATCGACGACGTTCTCCTGAAGCGGCCGACGGTGGCTGATCCGAAGGCCGCGGGCTGACGCCGCCAAGCGCGGTGACATCAGGCAATCGACACGGCGCGTCGCTGACGTGCAGCCCGATCTTCAGTTGGGCTGCGAAGTCATACCCACAACATTTTGATGTTGTCGCCAGGCGAGGGTGGGGCGTAACATAGAGTTAGCGTGCCGGTGGGTGCGCTTTGGAGGTAGTGTACGTCCATGGCGACGAATAAGACCGGCGGCGATTCCCGGAACACGCTTTACTGTTCGTTCTGCGGCAAGAGCCAGCACGAGGTCCGCAAGCTGATCGCCGGCCCGACCGTGTTCATCTGTGATGAATGCGTCGAGCTATGCATGGACATCATCCGGGAGGAGAACAAAACCACCCTGGTGAAGTCCAAGGACGGCGTGCCGACCCCCAAGGAGATCCGCCAGATCCTGGACGACTACGTGATCGGGCAGGACTACGCCAAGAAGGTCCTCGCGGTCGCGGTCCACAATCACTACAAACGCCTGCACCATGGCGGCAAGAACAACGACGTCGAGCTCGCCAAGTCGAACATCCTGCTGATCGGCCCGACCGGGTCGGGCAAGACGCTGCTGGCCCAGACCCTGGCGCGCATGCTCGACGTGCCGTTCACCATGGCCGACGCCACGACCTTGACCGAAGCCGGCTATGTCGGTGAGGACGTCGAAAACATCATCCTGAAGCTGCTGCAGGCGTCCGACTACAACGTCGAGCGGGCGCAGCGCGGCATTGTCTACATCGACGAAGTCGACAAGATCAGCCGCAAGTCGGACAACCCTTCGATCACGCGCGACGTGTCGGGCGAAGGCGTGCAGCAGGCGCTCCTGAAGATCATGGAAGGCACCATCGCCAGTGTGCCGCCACAAGGTGGCCGCAAACACCCGCAGCAAGAGTTCCTTCAGGTCGACACGACCAACATCCTGTTCGTCTGCGGGGGCGCCTTCGCCGGCCTGGAGCGGATCATCTCGCAGCGCCGCCAGGGCACCGCGATCGGCTTCGGCGCCGAGGTGCGCGGGCCGGAAGACCGACGCACCGGCGAAGTTCTGCGCGAACTCGAGCCGGAAGACCTGTTGAAATATGGGCTTATTCCCGAGTTTGTCGGTCGTCTGCCGGTGGTGGCGACCCTCGACGACCTCGACGAGCAGGCGCTGGTCGAAATCCTGACCAAACCCAAGAACGCCCTGGTGCGGCAATACCAGCGGCTGTTCGATATGGAGACCACGCGGCTGAAGTTCACCGACGACGCGCTGCGCTGCGTCGCCCAGAAGGCGATTGCCCGCAAGACCGGCGCGCGCGGCCTGCGCTCCATCATGGAAGCCATCCTGCTCAACACCATGTATGAGCTGCCCGGCCTGCAAGGGGTCGACGAGGTCGTGGTCAACCGCGAGGTCGTCGAGGGCCGCGCCCAACC
>DATFGV010000761.1:0-3875 GCA_035249115.1 Vineibacter sp. | reverse complement strand
CGCGACCGTTGGCGTGTCGGTCCATGGCATCGGTTCAAGGCAGGCGGTCAGGCCGTAGCGCGACGCCGCCTCGCTCAGCCGCGCGAAGCTGTCGCGAAGCCGCGCCGCGTCCGGGTCGTTGCCGGCGACCAGCATCAGTCGCGCACCCAGCCGCGCCGCGATCGCCATCGCCGGCTCGAAGTCGGCGATGCGTACGTCAGGGGTGAGTCGGAAGATCTCGACGTCGAGCACCTGCACGCCGGTGTCCGCCAAGCGGCGCTCGATCTCGCGGACCATCGGCGTGTCGCCGACCACCGGATGGCGCACTTCCTCCGGTGTCGCCGGGATCAGGCGCAGGCCGACATGACTGAAACCGGCCTCGGCCGCGAGCGCGACCTGCTCCGGCGGTGCAACGTCCAGGACAGTGAGGGCCGCCAGTCCGATCGCTCTCGCCATATGCCCCTCACCGGCCGCCCGAGGTAAATGGCATCGTCGCACCGCAGGCCGATGCGGCGCCGCTACGTTGTCACACGATGCGCTCGCCCGTAGCCGGGTCGAACAGGCTGACCTTGCGCGTATCGACGGCGAAGCGCGCGGTTTCGCCGGGGCGGAGGCGGAGATCGGGCGAGACCCGGCCGAGCGCGCGTTCATCGCCGAGCCGCAGCACGACGATGGTCTCCGCGCCGGTTGGCTCGACCATTTCCACAGGCGCCGTCATGGCGACGACCGCGCCGGGGGCGTCGCTGAAATGGCGGGTCGATTCGGCGATGCATTCCGGCCGGATGCCGAGCACGACCTCGCGGCCGATCCAGCTGCCCGCTTCCGCCGGTACGGGGAGTCGGATGGGATCCTCGCCGGGTCCGATCAAAGCCACGGGCCCGCCGGCCGACGCCTCCAGGCGGGCGGACAGTGTGTTCATCGGCGGCGCGCCCATGAACCGCGCGACGAAGAGATTGGCCGGGCGATTGTAGACCGTCTCCGGGTCGGCGAACTGTTGCACCACGCCCTGTCGCATGACGGCGATCCGGGTCGCCAGCGTCATGGCCTCGATCTGGTCGTGAGTGACGTACACCATCGTCGAGCCCAGACGCTGGTGCAGCTGCTTGATCTCCATCCGCATCTCGACCCGCAGCTGGGCGTCAAGGTTGGACAGCGGCTCGTCGAAGAGGAAGAGCATCGGATCGCGCACCAGGGCGCGACCCATGGCGACGCGCTGGCGTTGGCCGCCGGAGAGCTGGGCAGGCTTGCGGTCGAGCAGCGCCTCGATCTGCAGCAGCCTGGCGACCCGCGCGACAGCCTCGTCGCGTTGCGCGCGCGGCACCTTGCGGCATTCCATGCCGAACGTGATGTTCTGGCGCACCGTCATGGATGGGTAGAGCGCATAGGACTGGAAGACCATGGCGATGTCGCGATCCTTGGGCGGGACATCGTCGACGATGCGGTCCGCGATCCTGACGCTGCCGGAGCTCTGGCGCTCGAGGCCGGCGATGATGTTAAGCAACGTCGATTTGCCGCAGCCGGACGGCCCAACAAGGACGGTGAATTCGCCGGAGCCCAGCTCGAGACTGATTCCTTTCAGCACTTCGGTCGAGCCGAATTTCTTGTTCACGTCGCGGATCGAGAGGGCCGACATGCCGGTCTCCTATTTCACCGCGCCGGCGGTCAGGCCACGCACGAAATACCTGCCGCCGAACAGATAAACCAGCAAAGTAGGCAGGGCGGCGATCATCACCGCCGCGCTTTGCACACCGTGCTGCGGCAGGTCGGCGACCGCCGCGGTGAGCGAAATAAGGGCGGCCGTGACCGGCTGCTGCTGGCCGGTGGTGAAGGTCACACCGTAGAGGAACTCGTTCCAGATATGGGTGAACTGCCAGATCACCGTGACGATCAGGATGGGCGGCGACAGCGGCAGCACGATGCGCCAGAAGATGCGGAAGAAGCCGGCGCCGTCGATGCGCGCCGCCCTCATCAGTTCCTGCGGAATGGCGACGTAGTAGTTACGGCAGAACAGGGCGGTGAACGAGAGCCCCTGGATGGTGTGGATCATCACCAGGCCGGTCAGGGTGTTGGTAAGGCCGATGTCGCGCAGCACGATCGTCCAGGGCAGGAGCCGCATCTGCTGCGGAAGAAAGATGCCGAGAGTGACAATGCCGTAGATCCAGCGGTCGCCGGGGAAACGCCAGAGCGAGACGGCATAGCCCGCGACCGCGCCCAGCACGGTCGAGATGATGGTCGCCGGGATCGTGACCAGCGCGGAGTTCAGCATGTAGGGCCGGATGCCGGCGCAAGTCTGGGCGACGCAGAAATCGCCCCACGCGATGACGTAGTTGCCCCACGCCCATTTCTCCGGCCAGCCAATCATCGAGGTCTGCGCAATCTCTTCCGCGGTGCGCAGCGAGTTCAGCACGACGACCGCGAACGGCACCAGATAGGCGGCCGCGACCAGCCAGACGGCGGCGTAGATGAACACCCGGCCCGGCGTGAAGGCGGCCTCACGCACGAGCCGCCCGCCTGTGCTGGATGTAGCGCCAGGCCGCATAGGGCAGCAGCACGGCCAGCAGGGTCAGCAGCATCAGCACCGCCGCCGAGGCACCACGCCCGAGATGGCTGCGCTGGAACAGGAAGTCGTAGACGACCAGCGCCGGCAGCTGCGTGGCGATGCCCGGGCCGCCGCCGGTCAGCGCGCGCACGAGATCGAAGGTGGTGATGGCGAATTGCAGCTGGATCACGACCACGGTGATGGTGATCGGCCACAGCACAGGCAGAACGACGCGCCAGTAGATGCGCAGCGGGCCGGCGCCGTCGATCTGCGCCGCCTTGATCAGGTCGGCGTCGACCGAGCGCAGGCCGGCGAGGAACAGCGCCATGGCGAAGCCTGAGGATTGCCAGACCGCGGCGATGACGATGGTCCAGATCGCCATGTCGCGGTCGATCAGCCAGTCGAAGCGGAACGCGGTCCAGCCGAGATTGTTGACCAGCTTCTGGATGCCGATGCCGGGATTGAGCACCCAGCTCCACGCCGTGCCGGTCACGACGAATGACAGCGCCAGGGGATAGAGGAAGATCGAGCGCAGCACGTTCTCGCCGCGAATGCGCTGGTCGAGCAGCAGCGCCAGTCCCAGTCCGAACAGCAGGCTCAGCAGCACGAAGGCGCTGCCGAACAGCAGCAGGTTGTCGAAAGCGATATTCCAGTTCCGCGTCGCCATGATCGCGGTGTAGTTGCGCAGGCCGACCCAGCCCGTGACCGGCACCAGGGTCGAGGGCGTGAAGGACACCCAGATCGTCCACAGCGCGAAGCCGATCAGGTGCGCGGCGGAAAGCAGCAGCGGCACCCAGATCGTCAGAATCTCCGGCAGGCGACGCCAGGCGCCATGCGCCGCCGGCCTTGATCGATGCGATGCCGTCGTGACGGCTTCGCTCAACGCGCCCCCTCCACGGCATCGCTGAGACGGGCCACAGCTTGGTCCGGCGTAATGGTCTTGTTCTTCACGTACTCGGTGATGACGTCGATCATGGCGGCCGTCATGCCGTTCTCCTGCGCCATGTTATGCGCCAGGCTGAGCACGGCCTGGCCGGCGGCGACGGCCTCCTTGAGCGCGGCTTGGGCACGGCGCTGGCCGTCGGACCAGCCGGCGCCGGAGAGGTCGATGTCGGTGCGCACCGGGATCGAGCCGGTGATCTGCGAGTACATGGTCTGGATCGCGGGATCCATCACCAGCTGGGCCATCAGCTTCTGGCCGGCCTGCAGGTCCGGCTCCTTGCGCTGCCAGAAGATGAAGGCGTCGGCATTGAGCAGGAACACCGGCTTGCCGTTGTCCGACGGCCCGGGCGCGATGATGAAATCGTCGAGCTTGAAGCCGGCGTTGAGCAGCACGCCCTGCGCCCAGCCGCCCTGG
>DATFGV010000760.1:0-3594 GCA_035249115.1 Vineibacter sp. | reverse complement strand
TGTTGTACCAGGCCGAGATTTTCGTGCCCGGCGGCCGCGGCTTCGCCAACCAGGCGCGCATGTCGGCGATGGGCATCCCGCAGGTCACGGTGGTGCATGGCTCCTCGACCGCCGGCGGCGCCTACCTGCCGGGGCTGTCGGACTACGTCATCATGGTGCGCAACCAGGCCAAGGTGTTCCTGGCCGGCCCACCGCTCCTGAAGGCCGCCACCGGCGAGGTCGCGACCGACGAAGACCTCGGTGGCGCCGAAATGCATAGCGTGGTGTCGGGCGTGTCGGAGTGGCTCGCCGAAAACGATGCCGACGGCATCCGGCTGGCGCGCGAGGTGGTGCGCAAGTGGCGCTGGAACGACCACGCGCCGCCGCCGCCACAGCGCCCTTACAGCGAGCCGCTTTACGACATCGATGAGCTATGCGGCGTCGTGCCGCCGGACTACCGCCAGCCCTACGACGTGCGCGAGGTGATCGCGCGCGTGGTCGACGGATCGGACTTCCTGGAGTTCAAGGCGCTGTACGACCAGCAGACGATTTGCGGCTGGGCCGAGATCGAGGCCCAGCCGGTAGCATTCATCGGCAACAACGGCCCCATTACCACAAAGGGTTCGGTCAAGGCGGCGCAATTCATCCAGCTGTGCTGCCAGTCCGGCACGCCGATCGTCTACCTGCAGAACACCACCGGCTACATGGTCGGCACCGAGGCCGAGAAAGGCGGCATCGTCAAGCACGGCGCCAAGATGATCCAGGCGGTCGCCAACGCCACCGTGCCGCAGATCACCATCATCATTGGCGGCAGCTTCGGTGCCGGCAACTACGGCATGTGCGGCCGCGCCTACGATCCGCGCTTCATCTTCGCCTGGCCGAACAGCCGCATCGCGGTCATGGGCGGCGAGCAGGCGGCGACTGTGATGAAGATCGTCACCGAACAGAAGTACGCCCGCGACGGTGCCGAGCCGCCGGCCGGCATGGTCGAGAAAATGTACAAGGGCATCGTCGACCAGTTCGACCGCGAGTCGACGGCGCTCTACGGCACGGCACACCTGTGGGATGACGGCCTGATCGACCCGCGCGACACCCGCCGTGTGCTGGCCTTCACCTTGTCGGTGGCGCGCGAGTCGATGGTCCGCAAGCTGCGCTCCAACACCTTCGGCGTGGCGCGGATGTGATGGGATGACGAAGCTGCGTCTATCCGTCGTCCCGAGCGAAGCGCCGAAGGCGCGCAGTCGAGGGACCTTCGCTCGGCACGGATGACGTTGGTGCGGAGAGAAGGTCCCTCGACTACGCCGCGCGACGCGCGGCTCCGCTCGGGACGACGGATGAGCACTGGGTAAAGGTGGAACAGATGCAATTCACCGCCGAGCACGAGGAACTGCGCCGTACCTGGCGCACCATCATCGATCGCGAGATCAACCCGCATGTCGACGAATGGGAAGAGGCCGGCATCTTCCCGGCACACGAGGTGTTCAAAAAGCTGGGCGACGCCGGCCTGCTGGGCGTCGACAAGCCGGTGGCGTTCGGCGGCGCCGGGCTCGACTTCTCCTATGCCATGATCTGCTCGGAGTCGCTGGGACACGTGAATGGCGGCTCGATCCCCATGGCGGTGGGCGTGCAGATCTCGATGGCGACGCCGGCGCTGGCCCGCTTCGGCAGCGACGAGCTGCGCAAGGAGTTCCTGGCGCCGTCGATCAGCGGCGATTACGTCGCCTGCCTCGGCGTGTCGGAGGTCGGCGCCGGCTCGGACGTCGCCAGCATCAAGACAACAGCGCGCCGGGTCGGCGGCGACTACGTCATCAACGGCGGCAAGATGTGGACCACCAACGGTACGCAGGCCGACTGGATCTGCCTGCTGGCCAATACCGGCGACGGCGAGACGCATCGCAACAAGTCGCTGATCTGCGTGCCGATGAAGACCAAGGGCGTGCAGGTGGTGAAGAAGCTCGACAAGCTCGGCATGCGCGCCTCCGATACGGCGCAGATCTTCTTCGACGACGTGAAGGTGCCGGTCAGCAACTGTATCGGCCAGGAGGGCATGGGCTTCGTCTACCAGATGAAGCAGTTCCAGGAAGAGCGGCTGTGGGCCGGCGCCGGCACGTTGCAGGGCTGCGACCGCATCATCAACGCCACGATCGAGTACACCCGCGAGCGCAAGGTGTTCGGCCGGCCACTGCTCGACAACCAGGTGATTCACTTTCGGCTGGCCGAGCTGAAGAGCGAGGTCGAAGGCCTGCGGTCGCTGGTCTACCGCGCCTGCGAAGAGTACCTGGCCGGCAACGATGTCACCCTGCTGGCCTCGATGGCCAAGCTGAAAGCCGGTCGTCTGCGCCGCGAGGTGTCGGACGCCTGCCTGCAATACTGGGGTGGCGCCGGCTACCTCTGGGATAGCCCGGTGGCGCGATCGTTTCGTGACGGCCGGCTCGGCTCGATCGGCGGCGGCGCCGACGAGATCATGCTGCAGATCATCGCCAAGACCATGGGCACGCTGCCCAAGCCGGAGGGGAAATGAGATGACGCACCGTCGTCGCGTCCCGCCCGACTGTCATCCCGAGCACCGCGAGGGGCCTTTCGTCATGTGAACATCGAGCACAGTCTAGGAAAGATCCCTCGCTGCGCTCGGGATGACAGTGGAGTTCGCCATCGTTGCCGCGCGCTAGCCGCCAGCACTCAGGAATCTCGCCATGCAGTTCACCGCCGAACACGAGCAGATCCGCCGCACCTTGCGCAGCATCATCGACCGCGACATCAATCCGCATGTCGACGCGTGGGAGCAGGCGGGCATCTTCCCGGCGCACGAGGTGTTCAAGAAGCTGGGCGACGCCGGCCTGTTGGGCATCCACAAGCCGGTCGAGTACGGCGGCGCCGGGCTCGACTACTCCTACGCCCTGGTGATGGCCGAGGAGCTGGGTCACATCAATTGCGGCTCGGTGCCGATGGCGATCGGGGTGCAGACCGACATGGCGACACCGGCGCTCGCGCGCTTCGGCAGCGATGCGCTGCGCAAGGAGTTCCTGGCACCGTCGATCAGCGGCGACTACGTCGCCTGCCTCGGCGTCTCGGAAGTCGGCGCCGGCTCGGACGTCGCCAGCATCAAGACGACGGCGCGGCGGGTTGGCGGCGACTATGTCATCAACGGCGGCAAGATGTGGACCACCAACGGCACGCAAGCCGACTGGATGTGCCTTCTCGCCAACACCGGCGAAGGACCGGTCCACAAGAACAAGTCGCTGATCTGCTTGCCGATGAAGACCACGGGCGTGCAGGTCGTGAAGAAGCTCGACAAACTGGGCATGCGCTCGTCCGACACCGCGCAGATCTTCTTCGACGAGGTGAAGGTGCCAGTGCGCAACCTGATCGGCCAGGAAGGCATGGGCTTCGTCTACCAGATGCAACAGTTCCAGGAGGAACGGTTGTGGGGCGCGATCTCGGACGTGGTCGGCATGGAACGGCTGATCGACGAAACCGCCGAGTACACGCGCGAACGCAAGGTGTTCGGGCGCCCGTTGCTCGACAACCAGATCATCCATTTCAAGCTCGCCGAGCTGCGCACCGAGATCGAGCTGGTCCGCTCGCTCTGCTACCGCGCCTGCGAGGAATATCTCG
>DATFGV010000759.1:0-5979 GCA_035249115.1 Vineibacter sp. | reverse complement strand
CCCATGCGCACCGCCAGCTCGCCGCCGAGCAGCGACGCCGGAATGGCGGCAAATGCCGCCAGCGTCGCGACGTCGGTGGGACCGAGGATGATCTGCGTGGTACCGGCCATCTCGGCGACAAACGCCAGATAGGCCACGGTCCACGAGACCAACGCCAGCGCCTCCCAGGTGTGACCGCACTGGCCGATAATGTAGGCCATCGCCGGCTTGTGGCGCAGCACCGGGCGATAGTCGAACAGGTCGCGCAACGCCGGCATCACCGCCGGCGTCACGCGGCGTGTCGGCATGAAAAGGTAGTTTAAGGCAAACGCCAACGCCGCCATCGCCGCCACGAACCCGAACGCGACTCGCCAGCCGAAGATCGGCTCGACCTGGCCGGCGATCAGGATCGACAAGGCAACGCCGGTGCTGAACGACACCAGATAGAACGTCGTTGCCCGCGCTTTCAGTTTGGGATCATCGATCGCCTCGACCAACGCCCGAAGCCCGGGCATGTAGGTGGCGGCGAACCCGGCGCCGTAAAAGCCGCGAACCAGCAACGCGCTGGCGAAATCATCGACCCAATAGGCGAAGGTGTAGCAGGTCAAAACCACGAGGCCGGAGCCGACCATGACGACCCGCCGGGGATCGAACCGGTCGGTCAACGCCGAGAGCACCGGAACCGCCAGCATGAAGCCGAAATACTGGCTGCCCGCGATCCAGCCCGCCTCGGCGTTGGTGAGGTGCCACTCCTCGCGGAACATCGGCAAGAGCGTGGAGTAGCCGTTGGCCCCCAACATCGAAAGCGTTTGGGCCACGCACACAACGGCAATCAGCAAACGTGGATTCATCACTGGACAACTAGGACGCGAGCGTGCGGGCCTTTGGAGTGGTTTGATGTTATTGCAGTACCCTTACCGGCCGCCGTGCGTTCTCCGTGAAATCCGCAGCTGGAGCGCGCGAAATGACGCCAGGGCCCGCTATTCTGCGTTGAATTGTAACCACTCCGGACTGAATCCGCCGCCTGGACGCCATCGCCGGCGCGAGTGCGGTTACGTTCTGTGCGCGGCGCTCCGTTCGTGAACGGAGCACGGCCCAGTTACAACCGAGCAGGGCAACAGCAACTGCATTGGCCGGCGCTGCCCATCGACGTCAGGTCACGGCGATTGACCGGAGCGATGCCCGGCGCGCATAGAGCAAGCCCTATCGTTCCTCAACTCGCCGCACCGCCATGATCGAGAGACGTCCGTTCGCCGACCTGGGCACCGCCGACCACGGCTGGCTCAAGGCGCGCTTTCATTTCAGCTTCGCCGACTACCACGACCAACGCCGGATGGGTTGGGGCGCCGTGCGGGTCTGGAACAACGATCGCATCGCGGCCGGTGCCGGATTTTCGCCGCACCCGCACCGCGATATGGAGATCATCACCTATGTGATGCGCGGCGCCATCAGCCACGAGGACCATCTCGGCAATCGCGGACGCACCGCCGCCGGCCAGATCCAGGTCATGAGCGCCGGCACCGGCATCGTGCATGCCGAGTACAATCACGAGTCCGAGGAGACCGAGCTGTTCCAGATCTGGCTGATTCCCAACCAGCTGCGGGTGAAGCCGCGCTGGGAGACGGTGATGTTTCCGGCCGGCGACAGGGTTGGCCGATTGCTACCGCTGGCGTCGGGACGGCCGGAACACGCGGACGCCTTGCCGCTTCATGCCGACGGCGCGCTGTACGCCGCGACCCTGGCTGCCGGCCAGACGACCGCCCTGCGGCTTGATGGAAGGTCGGCCTACCTCGTGCCGGCGCGCGGCGCGCTCAGCGTCAACGGTGTCACCGTCGAGACGCGCGATGGGGTCGCGATCGACAACGAGGCGGAAATCACGCTCACCGCCAACGTGAACAGCGAGGTCGTGCTGGTCGAAACCGGCGGCATGGGTCGCCAGCCCGACAACCGATAGGACGACGCCGCGGCCGCCGCGCCGGCGCACGATCGATCGCATCACCGACGCCACGAGACACCGCGGGGCCGGGGCCAGTTGGTGGTTCGCTTGGCGGTGCGACGAACGGGCCCGGCAGGCAGGGTACAATTGACGCCGCATTGCCGGTCGGATTTGCTGCCCCGCGCTCGCGAACGGAGGAAAGATCATGGCTTACAAGGGCTTCGACCTGACCGGCAAAGTGTCGCTCGTCACCGGTGGCAATGGCGGCATCGGCTTCGGCATGGCCGACGCGCTGGCGGAGGCCGGCGCCGGCGTCTGCATTTGGGGCACCAACGCCGCCAAGAACGAGGCGGCCGTGAAGAAGCTGCAGCGTCACGGCGGCAAGGTGCACGCGCAGATCGTCGACGTGGCCGACGAGGCGGCGGTCGAAGCGGGCTTCGCCGAAACCTTGAAGGTGATGGGCAAGGTCGACAACTGCGTCGCCAACTCCGGTGTCTCCGGTCGCGGTAGCAAATCGTTCATGGAATTGACGACCTCCGAATGGCGGCGCGTGTTGTCGGTCAACCTGGATGGCGTGTTCTTCACGTTCCGCGCCGCGGCGCGGCACATGGTGGAGCGCGGCCAGGGCGGTTCCCTGGTGGTGATGGCCAGCACCGCCGCCATCGAAGGCGCGGCCCGTAACGAGCACTACGCCGCCAGCAAGGGCGGCGTGATCTCGATGGTGAAGGCGCTGGCGGTCGAACTGGCGCGTTACAAGATCACCGCCAATTCGATCCTGCCCGGCTGGATCGAGACGGCGATGACCAGCAACGCGTTCAACAACGAGAAATTCGCCGGCAACGTCAAGCCGCGCATTCCCGTGCGCCGCTGGGGCGTCGAGGAAGACTTCGGCCCGATCGCGGTCTACCTGGCGAGCGACGCCACCAAGTACACGACCGGCCAGTCGATCGTCGTCGACGGCGGCTATACGCTGTTCTGAGCGCGGCGCTCGAGAGCGATCTGGCCGGCGACGCGTCGCGGGCCGCGCCGCCGCCCGCCACGGTGTTCCGCGCCCGACGCGCCTGTGAAGCCGCTGGCCATGTGTCCCGCGGCTTGACCGGCGCATGGAAAGTCCACGTCGCGCGGCGGTGACCGACCCGCCCGCCGCAAGGCTGACGGCGACACGCCGACCGGCCGGCGGCGTCCGAGGATTTTTTGGGCCGGTCGCGGGATCGCTACGGACCGAACGGCCGGATCGCGCTCCGCCGCTTGCCGCCTGCGCCGCGGTCGGCGCCCGGCAAGGGCGCGCCCACAGGCGTTCATCGACCTCGCGCGCGGCTTCCCGCGCGGCGGTCAAGGCGCTGTGACAGTGACCGTCACCGCCCGCAGATATTTTTAGAATTCTTTAACTGCGGTCCGCGTCGACGCCCGGCACAGTGCGCGGCAGGGGCGATCGGCGTTCGCAGATGCGGTCCGGTCCACACGGCGAGCCGAGCCGCCGTCCGAGCACCGCGACCGTCGCGCCCGCAAGAAGCCGCTGACGCACGCGGTCTGCGCCGGCGGTTGGCGACACGACGGAAGAGATCGCGGAAGCCATCACCGGGCTCCGCCGCCGTTTCCGCGGAACCGAGATCAAGGAGCAGACATGCCCGACCCCAACTGGACCTCCAAGCTCGACCATTCGAGCCACGCGCGCGCTCTTGAACTGGTGAGGCAGCACGACGGCAGACGCTGGCATATGCGAATTGGACACGTGACGGTGATGCCGCAGAAAAGGACCACGGCGATCCGACGGTCCATCGAGGAAAGCGAGCTGGCGCCTCTTTCGGGCAAGATAGCCGATGCGATCCGTATCGCCGGGGCGATGGCGAAGGAGGCGGTGGCCGCGCTTCTGGCCTACAAGACAGTCGGGGTGAACTCGATCGGCGACTTCAATGGCATCGCCCAGCGCGACCCCGGACTGCACAAGACCGCGACGACGTTGCTCAAGTACTTCGATCTCGACCCTCGCAGCGCCTTCGACGCGCCGGGAACCTCCAATGTTGAACCAATGCGTCGCCATCAGTATTGGTCGGACGTAGACAGCATCTGTCGAAATTATTCCAAGATAAATAGCGGTCTGGCGGAGAATTACGAGATCGTTGTCTTTCTGATGCTGGAGGGGAATCCTTCGGGAGCGGGACTGCGGATCGACTCGCGGAGCGGCTTCGTATCGCCCCAGTGGCGCGGCGGAGTCCAGCCCGCCGGCCTCGACGCCAGTCACATCCCGTGGGAAAAAGTGGAGGACATGGGGCGGATCCACATCAACATCAACTACTTGGTGAGGGACACCGTAGGATCCGACGATCTTGCCCGCGTCATCGTGCACGAGGCATCGCACAAGTTCGCCCGCACCAATGATGTCTTGTACAAGCACGAAACGCCGTTCAACCTCTACAAGGATGGCCAGCAGTCGGCTGCAAACCCGCCCACCAAGGCGGATCTTCACTTCAACGTGCTGGTGGACCCCGATCTAGCCAGGGGAGCGAAACTCGCCCAAACGTTGGGCGGAAGATCCATCGCGCCGTTTTCCGGATTGGACAGGAACAACGCTCCAATCGCGGCGTCACGCTGGATACTCAACGCCGACAGCTACGCCTGGGCGGCAAGACGAATGTGGAAGGGCACCAAGGCCTGAACGGCGCGAGAAGCAGCGGCTCTCCGTCGCGATGCGGACGTCCACTTATGCCAACTGACGCAACTCATGACTCGTTGCCGCAAGCCTTCAGGTGAGCCTCGTCGAACCATGAGGGCTCTCGCAACAACGGCCGTGAATAGCTTCATGGTTCGACAAGCTCACCATGAAGCGGTCAGCGGCAAGGTCCGTTGATGTTAGGTGGCTACCGCGTTGTGCATTCCGGTTCGTCCATCAAATCCCGCGCTTGGTGCACAGCTTTGGTCCTTGGCTCCAGCGCGCGATGGGCCCGGTTCGCCGTGCGGGTCGGCAGCGGCGCCCTGCCTCAGTCCGAACGGAGGGTGCGCTCGTTGTGAAGTGAGAACCCCCTGCCCGCCGGCCAAAGTCTGGGCGTCCTTCTTGCGGTCGAGCCACTCCCCGACCGCGGGCCCTGCGAATTGCGATGGCGCGCGTCGGACGGCCACGTCACGATCGGGCGCCGAGTGTCGGCCGCCCGTCGTTGTTGGGGGAGCTCACATGGTGAAGGGGATCGTCGCGCCGCTGGCCGGCGCGTTGCTTCTGGCGGCGCCGCCGCTGGCCGGCGTCCGGGCGCAAGACGACCGCTGCACCGGCGGCCAGACGCCCGGCGGCGTCATCATCGTGCTGTTTGATCGCGGCCAGGCGGTGCTCAATGCCCAGGCGCAGCGGGAGCTGGCGAGCGTCGCGCGCCGGGCGATCGCCCAGAAGGCCAACCGGCTCTGTCTCGACGCTTTCGCGGACGCCTTCCTCGGCAAGGAGCGCGATCACGCCCTGGCGCGCGCCCGCGCCGACGCCGTCGCCTATGAACTCGCCGCGCACGGCTATCCGCGCGAGAACATTGTCATCCACCGCATCACCGACCCCAAGCGCGTGACCGGCCAGAAGGAAACCATGACCGAGCGCAAGGTCGAGATCCGCTACGGCCGCTGACGCTCCGATGGTGCGGAGCCATAGGCGCCAAACTGCGAGACGACGGCGCCCTTGCCGATATCTTCCTCCTTGATCCGCCCTCAGTTCAGATTGCCGACAGTCCGGCGTCGATCACCAACTCGGCGCCGGTCATATAGCGGGACTCGTCGGAGATCAGGAACACGATGCCGTAGCCGATGTCTTCCGGCCGACCGAGTTCGCGCAGCGGCACACGCTGGCGGGCGCGTTCGCGGATCTGCTCGGTCTTGAACAGCGACTCGCCCATCGATGTCATGATGATGCCGGGGTGAACCGAATTGCAGCGCACCTTGTAGCCCTTGCGTGCGCACTCCATCGCCACCGACTTGGTGAATTGCCGCACCGCTCCCTTGCTGGCGCCGTAAGCCGACAGCTCCGGCGTCCCCAGCATCGCGGCCAGGGAGGACACGTTCACGATCGAACCGCCGCCGCCGTCGCGGATCGC
>DATFGV010000758.1:0-4411 GCA_035249115.1 Vineibacter sp. | reverse complement strand
CGGCGTACCCTGTCCGGCGCGCCAGCCCCGGGCTGATTGCGACGCCGCCTTCGCGCCATCTGAGCGCTGGCCAGTCGGCGCTCGACATTGGCGAATCCGGCCGGCACAACCGAGCGTCCGAACGACCCCTCCGCCGCCCTGCGCGGCCATCAAGCAAAGCGACCCGCCATGGACGACATCGAGTTCCACCGCATCAAACGCCTGCCGCCCTACGTGTTTGCCGAGGTGAACGCGATGAAGGCCAAGGCGCGCGCTGCCGGCCAGGACGTGATCGACCTCGGCATGGGCAATCCCGACCTGCCGACGCCACCGCACATCGTCGCCAAGCTGGCCGAGGTCGCGGGCAACCCCAACACTCACGGTTACTCCAACTCGCGTGGCATCCCCGGGCTGCGCAAGGCACAGGCGCGCTACTACGCGCGCCGCTTCGGCGTCGAGCTGGACCCCGAAAGCGAGATCGTCGTCACCATCGGATCGAAGGAAGGCCTGGCCAATCTCGCCCAGGCCATCACCTCGCCGGGTGACATCATCCTGGTGCCGAACCCGAGCTATCCGATCCATCCCTACGGCTTCATTATCGCCGGCGGCTCGATCCGTCACATTCCGGTGCCGGGCCAGATTTCGATCGACGCGTTCATGCCGGCGCTCGACCGCGCGGTGCGACACAGCGTGCCCAAGCCGCTGGCACTGGTGCTGAACTATCCCTCGAATCCGACGGCGCAGGTAGTCGATCTGGAATTCTACCGTCCGGTGGTCGACTACTGCCGCAAGGCCGGCATCTGGATCCTGTCGGACCTCGCCTACGCCGAGATCTACTTCGACGACAAGCCGCCGCCGTCGATCCTGCAGCTGCCGGGGGCGCGCGACGTCGCGGTCGAGTTCACGTCGATGAGCAAGACCTATTCGATGGCGGGTTGGCGTATCGGTTTCGCCGCCGGCAACAGGCGCCTGATCCAGGCACTGACCCGCATCAAGTCGTACCTGGACTACGGCGCCTTCACGCCAATCCAGGTGGCGGCGGTCGCGGCTATCGACGGCCCGCAGGACTGCGTCGCTGAGGCGCGCGCCACGTACAAGGAACGGCGCGAGATCCTGATCGAGGGCCTCAAGGCGGCCGGCTGGGATATTCCATCGCCGCCGGCCAGCATGTTCGCCTGGGCACCGCTGCCGGCAGCCTTCGCCGACATGGGCTCGCTGGCGTTCTCCAAGCTGTTGCTCACTCAGGCCAACGTCGCGGTATCGCCTGGCGTTGGTTTCGGCGAGTACGGTGATCACCACGTGCGCATTGCCATGGTCGAGAACAAGCATCGCATCCGCCAGGCGATCCGCAACATCCGGACGGTGCTCGCAGATCCGGACGCGGCTCACGACCTCTACCGCCGCGGAGTCGGTGACAACGTGACCCGCTTGAAGGCGCGGGCCTGATCGAGAGGCCGACGCCGATGGCCGAGCCTCTTCGTATCGGTATCGCCGGGCTTGGCACGGTTGGCGCCGGCACCGTGAAACTGCTGCACGAGCACGGTGAGCGGCTGGCGCTGCGTGGCGGTCGCGCGCTGCAGGTCGTCGCGGCCAGCGCTCGTGATCTCGGCAAGGACCGCGGCATCGGCCTGTCCCGCGTCCGGCTTGAGTCCGATCCGCTGGCGCTGGCGCGCGCCGCCGACGTCGACGTCGTGGTCGAGGTGATCGGCGGCAGCGACGGCATCGCCAGGCAGGTGATCGAGACCGCGATTGCCAACGGCAAGCATGTCGTGACCGCGAACAAGGCGTTGCTGGCGCTGCACGGCACGGCGATCGCCCGGGCAGCCGAAGACAAGGGCGTGAGCCTCGGATTCGAAGCGGCCGTCGCCGGCGGTATTCCGATCATCAAGGCGCTGCGCGAGGGCCTGGTCGGCAACCGTATCAAGCGGCTCTATGGCATCCTCAACGGCACCTGCAACTACATCCTCACCACCATGCGCGAGAGCGGCCGCGACTTCGCCGACGTGCTCGCGGACGCGCAGAAGCTCGGCTACGCCGAAGCCGATCCCAGCTTCGATATCGACGGCATCGATGCCGCCCATAAGCTGGCGCTGCTGGCCGCTGTCGCCTACAGCTGCCCGGTCAACTTCGCCGGTGTCCATGTCGAGGGCATCCGCTCGGTTGGCGCGCTCGACATCCGCTTCGCCGAGGAGCTCGATTGCCGCATCAAGCTGCTGGGCCTGGCGCGCGAGACCGAGCACGGGATCGAGCAGCGCGTCCACCCCTGCCTTGTGCCCAAGACAGCGCCGATCGCGTCGGTCGACGGTGTGTTCAACGCCGTAGCGGTCGATGGCGACCATGTCGGCCGGGCGATGTTCGAGGGACGCGGCGCCGGCGCCGGGCCGACTGCTAGCGCCGTAGTCGCCGACCTGGTTGACGTGGCGCGCGGCCATGGCCTGCCGGCCTTCGTGGTGCCGGCAGCCCGTCTGGCGGCCAAGCCGGTGTCGGCCATGGAGCGGCATCGCGGCGCCTACTATTTGCGCCTGATGGTGCTGGACCGGCCGGGCGTGATCGCCGATGTCACGGCCTCGCTGCGCGACGAGAACGTGTCGCTGGAGTCGATGCTGCAGCATGGCCGGGCGCGCGGACCGGACGACACCGTGCCGGTGGTGCTGACGACGCACGAAACGGAAGAAGCTGCGATGCGCCGGGCGCTGCGGCGGATTGCCGGCCTGGCGGCGATGCGCGAGCCGCCGACCTTGATCCGCATCGAGGATCTGTAGCGGCGGCGGACGCGGGATTGGCGCACAAGTGGCGTCGTTCCGGCGAAGCTAGGGAGGAAACCACCATGGCCGAACCACAATCGAAGATGGACCGCAACCTGGCGCTGGAGGCGGTGCGTGTCACCGAGGCGGCGGCGCTGGCGGCGTCGAAGCTGATGGGCCGCGGCAACGAGAAGGCGGCCGACCAGGCGGCGGTAGACGCGATGCGCCAGGCGCTCAACGCCCTAAACATCGAGGGCACGGTGGTGATTGGCGAGGGCGAGCGCGACGAGGCGCCGATGCTCTACATCGGCGAGAAGGTCGGCACCAGCAATGGCCCGAAGATCGACATCGCGCTCGATCCGCTGGAGGGCACCACCATCACCGCCAAGGGTGGACCCAACGCGCTGGCCGTGATCGCCATGGCCGACCATGGCAACTTCCTGAACGCGCCCGACGTTTACATGGAGAAGATCGCGGTCGGCGGCGGCTTGCCGGACGGAGTCGTCGATATCGACGCGACGCCCACCGAGAACCTGAAGAACCTCGCCAAGGCGAAGAATGCCGAAGTGTCGGACCTGGTCGCCTGCATCCTCGACCGTCCGCGCCACGCCGAGTTGATCGCCAAGGTGCGCGAAGCCGGCGCACGCATCATGCTGATCGGCGACGGCGACGTGTCGGGTGTGATCGCCACCTCGCAACCGGATTCGGGCGTCGACATCTACCTCGGCTCGGGCGGTGCGCCGGAGGGCGTCCTGGCGGCGGCGGCATTGCGCTGCATCGGCGGCCAGATGCAGGGCCGCCTGCTGTTCCGCAACGACGACGAGAAGTCGCGCGCCCAACGATGGGGCATCAAGGACCTCAACCGCAAATACGGCATGCTCGACATGGCCAAGGGAGACGTGATGTTCGCCGCAACCGGCGTGACCAACGGCTCGATGCTCAAGGGCGTGCGCCGTTTCGCGCGCGGTGCGGAGACGCACTCGCTGGTCATGCGGTCCAAGACCGGCACCGTGCGCTACATCGAGGCCAAGCACCACTTCGACGTCAAGAGCGGCCTGCCGAGCTGGGCCTAGGTGCCACGACGCGCACACACCGGCGACGCCGGTGCATCGCGCCGGCGACGGGCGGCCGAGGACCTCGTGCCCAGGGTGGTGCCATGACGTCCGACCTTGTGCCAGTAGCGCCGGCCACCGAAGCGACGTTCCTTGGCGTGGAGCGCTCACTGCTGGGCCGTCGCTGGATCGCGCGCGCCGGGTGCGACGGTGTGGCCGCGGCCATCGCCCAGCGCCATGACCTGCCCGACGCCATCGCGCGGTTGCTGGCGGCGCGTGGCGTGGCACCGGATGACGTGCCGGAATTCCTCGAGCCGACCTTGCGGCGATTCCTGCCTGATCCGTCGCATCTCAAGGACATGGATGCCGCGGTCGATCGGCTGGTCTGCGCCTTGCGCAACGGCGAGAAGATCATCGTGTTCGGCGACTACGACGTCGATGGCGCGACCTCGGCGGCACTGCTGTTGCGCTTTTTTCGCGCTGTCGGTGGCGACATCAATGCCTACATCCCGGACCGGCTAGCGGAAGGCTACGGCCCCAATGCCCCGGCGCTGCGGCGACTGAAAGACGAGGGCGCCGCGGTCGTGGTCACGGTCGATTGCGGCATTACCGCTTTCGAGGCGCTTGACGCGGCGG
>DATFGV010000757.1:0-6835 GCA_035249115.1 Vineibacter sp. | reverse complement strand
AGCTGATGGGCGATTTCGGCAAAGGCCTGAGCGCCTTCAAGAAGGGCGTGTCGGGCGACAACGCAAACGCCAACGCCGACCAGGCGGCCAAGACCGCGACGCCGGGCGACGACGCCAAGACCATAGGCCAGGGGGCGACCGGCGATCCGGCGCCGGCGGCCGCTGGCGCCACAGCGGCGCCCAAGGAGCAGGTCAAGACCTGACCGGGCTGCCGGCATCGCCCGCCCATGTTCGGCATCGACGCTCCGGAGCTGTTGATCATCGCCCTTGTGGCGCTGATCTTCATTGGCCCCAAGGAACTGCCGGGCATGCTGCGGTCGGTCGGCAAATGGATGGCGACGGCACGCAATATGGCCGGCGAATTCCGCGGCCATGTCGACGACATGATGCGGCAGGCCGAGCTGGACGAGCTGAAGAAGCAGGTGGAGGAGGGCGCCAAGGACGCGGTGCTTGATCTTCAGGCGCTCGATCCGACGCGCGAGATCAAGGCGGCGATCGAGGACGGTACCAAGGAGGCGCAGCAGGAGATCGACCAGGCCAAGGCGGCGATCGACTCGACGACGACCGAAGCCTTGCCGGCGCCGGCCGAGCTGGCCGTCGGCGGCGATCCGATGGCGCCGGCGCCAGCAGATGCCGACGTACCGGCGGTCGCTGCCATCGAGTCGACGGCGATTCCCGCGGCCGAGGTCGCTGACGCGTCCACCACGACGGCACCGCCGACCGATGGAGTCGATGGCGACAGGCCGGTCGATCGTGCGGTGACATCCGCGGCCGAACCGCCGCCGGCGGCCAGCGAGCCGGTCGTCAAGCCGCCGCAGAAAGTCGCCGTCGGTTAGGCGCCCCGGCCCGAAATCGACCGGACACGAAGGGATTACGCCATGTTGGAGCTGCGCCCCAACTGTGAATGCTGCGACAAGGACCTGCCCAACGGCGCGTCGGACGCGTTGATCTGCACCTTCGAATGCACTTTTTGCGCGGCTTGCGCTTCGACGCATTTCGCCGGCCGCTGTCCGAACTGCGGCGGTGACCTGGTGCGCCGCCCGACCCGGCCAGAACGGCTGCTTGCCAAATTCCCGCCGTCGACCAAGCGGGTCAACAAAGCGCATGCACCGTGCATCCAGGCGGCGGAGTAATCCGGCCCCACGGAAGACGCTAAGTTATTGAAAAAACTTAATAAAAGCCGGCCGTTGCGCGGCCGGATCGGCGTCGCTATGGTCCGCCCCCTGCCGAGACCCGATGTCCGACCTTCGCTATATCAGCACCCGCCACGGTTTGCGCGCGCCCGTCGAACGGCTCACTTTTGAACAGGTGGTGCTGGCCGGACTGGCGCGTGACGGCGGCTTGTTCGTACCCGAACAATGGCCGCACTTCACGGCCGCCGACATCGCGGCGCTGCGAGGCCTGCCCTATGCCGAACTGGCGGTCCGCATCATGGCGCCGTTCGTCGGCGACACCTTCGATCGTGCGACCTTCGCGCGCCTGGTGCGCGATGCCTACGGCGGGTTCGACAGTCCTGACGTTGCGCCGCTGAAAGCCCTGCCGGTCGACAACCTGCACCTGCTGGAGCTGTTCCACGGCCCGACCCTGGCGTTCAAGGACGTGGCGCTGCAGTTCCTGGGACGCGTGCTAGACGCCTTGCTGGCGCGCTCGGGCCGGCGGGCGCGGATCATCGGCGCCACCTCGGGCGACACCGGCTCGGCGGCGATCGAGGCGGTGCGCGACCGGGCCGCCATCGACATTTTCATGCTCCATCCCAAGGGCCGGATCAGCGAGGTGCAGCGCCGCCAGATGACCACCGTGGCGGCGCGCAACGTGCACAACGTTGCGATCCAAGGGACCTTCGACGACTGCCAGGATCTCGCCAAGGCCTGCTTCAACGACCTCGCCTTCCGCGACCGCCACAAGCTGACGGCGGTGAATTCGATCAACTTCGCGCGGGTGATGGCGCAGATCGTCTACTACTTCCACGCCGCGCTGAAACTGGGTGCGCCCGATCGTGCCGTATCGTTCTGCGTGCCGACCGGCAACTTCGGCAACATCTATGCCGGCTATGCGGCGAAGGCGATGGGCCTGCCGGTCGACCGTCTCCTGATCGCCTCCAACAGCAACGACATCCTGGCCCGCTTCATCGATAGCGGCGAGCAGCGGTTGGCCGGCGTGATGCCGACCTACTCGCCGAGCATGGACATCCAGGTGTCGAGCAATTTCGAGCGCTTCCTGTTCGACCTGTTCGACCGTGACGGCAAGGCGCTGGCTGCCGCCATGGCGGATTTCCGCGCCACCGGCGCCATGTCGGTCAGCGCCGCGCAGCTGGCGCGCGCCCGCCGCACGTTCGACGCCGGCCGGATCGACGACGCCGGCACCTTGCGCACCATCGCCGAGGCCGAGCGCGAGGCCGGCGAACTGTTCGACCCGCACACCGCCGTCGCCTACGCGGTGGCGCGCCAGAAGCGCGGCGATCGGACCGTGCCGATGGTCGTCCTGTCGACGGCGCATCCCGCGAAATTCCCCGATGCGGTCAGGCTGGCGACCGGCGAGTCGCCGCCGGTGCCGGCGCGGCTGGCGGCGCTGGCGTCGCTGCCGGAGCGTTGCGAATCGTTGCCCAACGACATCGGCGCACTGAAGCGCCTGATGGATACTGTCATGGAGCCGGCATGAGCCTGCGCATCACCACCCTCGACAACGGCCTGCGGATCGTCACCGACGAAATGGCGCACGTCGAAACGGTGGCGCTGGGGATGTGGGTTGCGGCCGGCGCGCGGCATGAGCCGGCGCCGCGCAATGGCATCGCCCACCTGATGGAGCACATGGCCTTCAAGGGGACCAAGCGGCGCACGGCGCGGGGCATCGCCGAGGAGATCGAGAACGTCGGCGGCAGCATCAACGCCTTCACCGGGCGCGAGCTGACCGCCTACCACGCCGCCGTGTTGAAGGACGACGTGGCGCTGGCCGTCGACCTGGTGGCCGACATCCTGCTCGACTCGACCTTCGTCGAGGAGGAGCTTCAGCGCGAACGCGGCGTCATCCTGCAGGAGATCGGCCAGTCCAACGACACGCCCGACGACGTGATCTTCGACCGCTTCCAGGCGCTGTCTTTCCCGGCGCACGCGCTCGGCCGGCCGGTGCTCGGCACCGAGCAGACGGTCAACGCCATCGCCCGCGACGACCTGTTCGACTGGCTGCGTGGCGGCTATGTCGCCGAGCGCATGGTGCTGTCGGCGGCTGGCGCGATCGAGCATGAGCGCTTCGTCGAGCTTGCGGCCAAGGCCTTCGGCCGCCTGCCGCGCTCGTCGGCCGAACCGACGTGGACGGCACCGCAATTCGCCGGTGGCGACCGGCGCGACGTCGACGATCTCGAGCAGGCGCACCTGGTGATCGGTGGCGAGGCGTTCGGCTATCTCGATCCCGACCACCACGCGCTCGCGGTGTTCTCGACCCTGTTCGGCGGCGGCATGTCCTCGCGCCTGTTCCAGCGCATCCGCGAGGACCGGGGGCTGGTCTACTCGATCTATTCCTTCAACGCCGCCTATCGCGATTCCGGCCTGTTCGGGATTTACGCCGGCACCGCCGGCGACAGCCTGCCGGAGCTGGTGCCGATGGTCTGCGAGGAGTTCGGCAAGGTCGCCGACGATGTCGACGAGCCGGAGATCGCCCGCGCCCGCGCCCAGCTCAAGGCCGGCACCCTGATGGCGCTGGAATCGAGCCACTCGCGCTGCGAGCAGGCGGCGCGCCAGCTGCTGATCTACGGCCGCATCATCCCCTACACCGAGACCGTCGCCCGCATCGAGGCGGTCGACGAGACGGCCGTGCGCCGCGTGGCGCGGCGGCTGCTGGCCTCACGCCCCGCCGTCTGCGCGTTGGGGCCGGTCGAGAAGCTCGAAGCCTACGACTCGATCGCGGGGCGGTTGAAGCACTGAAGGCGGCGGTCAAGTATCGAGTACCAACGACGAGAGTTGACGATCTCGAATAGACGGTCGGCGAGCCATTCTCGATAGCTGATCTCTGTAATCTAATCGCTGACACGTGTATGCTGCGGCGTCGTTCCCGCCGGAGCCCGCCGATCAATGTTCCGCTTCTCGGATGTGCCGCTGGCCCTGATGTCGACGCCGCGCCTGCAGGGGCAGCGGGTCTATCTGCGCGCACCGGCGGCCGACGACTGGCGCGAATGGGCCGAGTTGCGCGCCGCCAGCCGGGCGTTCCTGACGCCATGGGAGCCGACCTGGGGCGAGGACGCGCTGACCCGCGACGCCTACCGCCGACGGCTGCGGCACTACATGCAGGAGTGGCGGGCCGGCGACGGCTACACGTTCTTCGTTTTCCTGAGCCAGCCGCGGCAGCTGGTCGGCGGCATTTCGGTGTCCAATGTCCGCCGCGGCGTGGCGCAGAGCGCCAGCGTCGGCTACTGGATGGGCCAGGCCTTCGCCAGCCAGGGCCTGATGACCGAGTCGCTGCGCGCCCTGTTGCCGTTCATTTTCGACGAGGTGCGACTGAACCGGCTGGAAGCCGCCTGCCTGCCGGCCAATGCGCCGAGCCGCGCCGTGCTGCGCAAGGTCGGGTTCCGCGAGGAAGGCGTCGCGCGGCAATACCTGAAGATCAACGGCAAATGGCACGACCACCTGCTGTTCAGCCTGCTGGGCGGCGACTACCGCATGCTCTACGGCCGGCTGGGCGCGGCGAACTAGCTGGCGCGCCGGCTTACGACCAGCGCCGCTCGCCGCGGGCCAGTGGCAGCAGCGCCAGGCCGCACAGGCCGCAGGCGCCGGCGAGCAGCGCGAAATTCAGCGCATAGGACCCGAATAGCGCCAGCATCAGGCTGAAGATTGGCGGCACGACCAGCGCGCCGGAGAAGGTGAAGAACTGTGCGCCGCCGGTCAGGGTCGCGACCTCGCCGGCCGGCGCCCGCCGCGCCAACTCGGCGAAGAAGACGCCGCCCCAGCCGATCGCCGTCACGCCGTACAGCACCGACGCCGCCGCCATCGCGACGAACGGCCAGCCGCCATCGAGCAGGGCGAGACCGGCCGCGCCCAGCGCCATGCCGGCGGCCAGGCCGGCCAGAGTCAGCGTCGGCCGGCCGCTGCGGTCGGCGACCGCGCCCCAGAGGATGCGCGCCGCGGCACCGGCAAACTGGCCGATCGACAGGATCAGGCCGGCCGTTGCCAGGTCGCGGTCGAGCCGATGCACGAGATAGACGACCAGGAAGGTGCCGAACGTCACCTGCATGGCGGTGAACACGAACGACGCCAGCGCCAACACCCGCCAGTCGCGTCGGCCCCAGACGCGCCGCACCGGCGCGAAGATCCGGCGCAGCGCCGTTAGCGCGCCGCGCGCGCTGCCGCCTTGTTCGACGTCGAGCAGCGGGCGCAACGGTTCGATCGCCAGTGCCAGCGCCAGGCACAGCGCGGCGATGGCCCAGGTCGCGCCCTGCCAACCGGCGAGCGCGATCAGCGCCGGCACCGTCAGCCCGGCCATCATGTTGCCCAGCTGCACGCCGGTCTGCTTGAGCGAGAACGTGACGCTGGCGAGGTGCGCCGGCGTCAGCCGCGCCAGCACCTGCGAACTCGACGGCGTCGGCGGCCCCATGCCGAAGCCCATGATCAACGCCGCCGGGATCAGCAGCCACACCGAGCCAGCGCCGAACAGGGCGGTGGCCAGCCCCGACAGCAACAGCGCGCCCTGGCAGACGCGCACCGCGCCAAAACGCGCCGCCATCAGGCCGCCGGCCGAGGACGACAGGATGGCGGCGCCGTAGACCAGGGCCATGAAGTAGCCGATATCGTCGCGCGACACGCCGAACGCCGGCGCCGCCACCGGCGCCAGCACCGGGATCGACTGCACGGCGATCGAGCTCACGATCTGGACGGCGAGCATCGAGGCCACCGCCCACCCGAAGGCACGCGTGACCGAAGCCGTGGCGCTCGACGGTGCGGTCATGACGCTACCGCGCGCCGTGGCGCAGCAGGCGGGCGATGGCCAGAGCGCTCACGCCGGCGGCGGCCGCCATGACGATGAAGCCGACCTCGTAGGAGTGGGTGACATAGAGGATGCCGCGGAACAGCAGCGGCCACAGCACCGGCCCGACGAAGACGAAAAACGAGGTGGCGCCGACGAACTCGCCGGCGCGGCCCGGCGGCGCGCGCCGAGCGATCTCGGCGATGAACACGCCGTTCCAGCCGATCGCCGTGCCGCCCAGCACGACGGCGACGCCATAGAGCAGCCACAGAGGCCAGCCCGGCTGCGCCGCCGCCAGGGCCAGTGCGCCGGCCGCCATCACGGTGCCCAGCAGCGCCAGCATCGCCAGCGGCCGGCGGGTAACATCGGCCAGCGCGCCCCACATCACGCGGCCGAACATGCCCGCCGCAGTAGCGAAGGACAGCAGGATGCCGGCAGCAATGTAGTCCAGGCGCAGGCTGTTCACGCCATAGAGGACCGTGAAGTTGACGATCGTGACTTGCATGGAACCGAAAAACATCGACGCCAGGCACAGCCGGCGCAGCATCGGATCGGCCCAGGCCAGTTTCAGCGGCTCCATGATCTGGCCGACGCTGGGCAGCAGGCGGCCGCCGCGCCGGCGATCGCCGTCGTACAGCGGTCGCAGCGGCTGCAACGCCAGCGCCGTCGCCAGGCAGATCACGGCGACGACAACCGCGACCGCCTGCCAGCCGTGCCGCTCGACGCTGATCGGCACCAGCGCGCCGGTCAGCGCGAAGCCCAGCGGCACGCCGCTCTGCTTGATGGAGAAGGTGACGTTCGACAGCCGCGGCGGCGTCACGCGCGCCAGCACCTGCGAGCTGGCCGCCGTCAGCGGCCCGCCGCCGAGCCCGACGATGACGGCCGA
>DATFGV010000756.1:0-2079 GCA_035249115.1 Vineibacter sp. | reverse complement strand
TCGCCGGCCGCGACGGCAAGGCTGGCATCGTCGAGCGCCGTGACGCCGCCGAAGCGCTTGCGCAGGCCGCTGACCTGCAGGCCTGATGCGGCCGTCACTCGCCCTCCTCCTCACCCTCTGATGTCCGTTTTTGCAAGCCCTGCGGCGCGTTTTTTTGTGCCGCGCCGCGAGCTGCGGCGGGCGCGGGTAGGGACGAAGGCGGTGCATGGGTCTGGGAGCAAACAGAAGCTGCGACGGTTGATCGTTCTCTGATACGTGGGTTCACACATGACCAAGGTTCGTCACAGGGGCTGCCTTCGCACTGAGGTCGAGTATGGGCCGAAGCCACTCCGGGTGAGGGCGAGGATTCCCCTGACCTGCGGCCTGCTCCCAGGCCGATGCATCGTCGATGTTTGGCGGCGGATCTCCGTGTGCCGTTGAGCGATGGCGGTGCCAGTTGCGATGACAGAGGGGAAGTCCACAGGAGGGGCCCGGGCGCGGTGCGGAGCGACCTCGTCGCATCGCGCAGCGCCGCGGCCGGGCCCCTCCTGTGGACTTCCCCTTCGCCGGGCCATGGGCGCGGCTGGCGGTTCAGTGTGGCGCTGCCGCCGGCGCGGCGGCGTGGGCGATGGCCCAGATGAAGCCCAGCGACTCGCGGGCCACGGCGGCGACCGCCACCTGCTTGAGCTTGCCGTGCCTGAGCAGGTGCCGGTAGCGCCGGCTCAGGCGATGGCTGGCCTTGTCGGCGATCTCGCGCACGGCGGCCGGCACGCCCGGCGCCACGGCCTTGGCTCTGGTGGGCGGCGTCTTGTAGGTCCAGGCCGCCTCGATCAGCGCCTTGCGGCCGCGCTTGCTGCCGGTCTTGGTCAGCCGGGTGCGGCGCTGCTTCTCGCCGGTCGAACGCTCGCAGATGTTCAGCCCCAGGAAGCCCATCAGCTTGCGCGGGCTCTCGAAGCGGCGCGGGTCGCCGATCTCGCTGACCAGCGTCGCGGCGTTGACCAGCCGGTAGCCGCGCAGCGCCTGCAGCGCCTCGACCAGCCACGCCAGCGACCAGTTCGGCAACAGCTCCTCGATGTGCTCGCTCAGCCGACGTCGGCGCGCCAGCGCCTGGTCCAGTGCCAGCAGCATCTCGGCGAGCATCAGCCGGTGCGCCGGATGCTCGAGCTTCAGCGTCCCCAGCCACTGCCGGTGCTTCTTGCTCCACGGCGCGCCGGCACCGTAGGCGATACCCTGTCGCAGCAGGAAGCTGCCGATGTGTTGCTGGCAACGCGTCACCTCCGTTACCGCCGTGGCCCGCGCCCGCACCAGGTCGCGCATCGCCTCGTGTGCTTCGTCCGGCACCCAGATCGCCGTCAGCTCCTCCGCCCGCCGCAGCCGCGCCAGCGCCACCGCGTCGCGTCGGTTGGTCTTCACACGATCGCCCGAACGCCGCGGGATCAGCGACGGCGCCACTACCTCGCACGTCACCCCGGGCTTGGCCGACAGCTGGCGGTACAGCCCATAGCCGCACGGCCCGGCCTCGTAGCACACCACCAGGCTGCGACCGCCCTTGCCCAGCTTCTTGATCAGCGCCTCGACCGACGCCGACGTGTTGGCGATCTTGCCCCAGTAGCGCACCTCGCCTCCCGGCAACGGCTCCGCCACCGCCACGTCGATGTGCTTCTTGTCTGTATCCAGACCTACGTACAGCGTACCCTTGCTCATGACCGGTCCCCCATGCTTGAGGCTCGGCGCCGGCCCGCCCGGCGCAACCCTCGTTCTTGCATGCCGTGGGACCGGTCGCCTCAACCGGACATGTGGACTGAGGAGGCCGCGAAGTGGCCGTCTCGAAGGGTGGGAACCGCACCGACGGTGTGGCGCCCACGGCCGTCACAGCCCCATCTCTTGCCGGTAGTGGCCGTAGAAGGCGCGCAACAGGGTCTCGGTGACCATGGTCGGCTGCGCGTCGGTGTCGCGGCCGCCCATCTCGATGACCTGGACCGAGTCGGGTGCAAGGTCGACGGTCGGCTGCACCTGGGCCACGATCTCGCTGTCGTCGACGGCGACATAGCCGGCCGGGCCCAGCAGGTTGGCCTGCGTCAGGCGGCGCGTGCGCATGGT
>DATFGV010000755.1:0-3610 GCA_035249115.1 Vineibacter sp. | reverse complement strand
ACCTTGCCGGCGCTGCTGCTGTTCGTGCTGCCGTAGGGCGGCAGAAATGCGTCGGCGCGCCGCGGCGAAGTCGCGAACCACTTGCGCACGCCGTTGCCCTGGGCTTGTAGAATGGAACGAGTGGAAGGGAAGGCCATGACTGGATGGACAGGCGGATGCCTGTGCGGAGCCGTTCGCTACCAAGTCAACGGCCGCGCGAAACTCGCCGTGTCTTGCCACTGCCGCGAATGTCAATAAATCTCCGGCGGCGCGCCGGCGCACGCGTTGATCCTGCTCGCGGCCGACGTCACGATCACCAAAGGCGTCGCGAAAGCGTATTGGACGACGTCAGCGAAGGGCAACCGGATCGCGCGCATGTTCTGCGAGACCTGCGGAACGCCGCTGTTCGCGAAGAGCGAGAAGCGGCCCGAGTACCTTCCGGTCAAGGTGGGCAGCCTCGACGACCCGTCCCGGTTCCGCGTCCAGGCCAACATCTGGATGAGCTCGGCGCAACCGTGGCATGGCGTCGACGCCGCCGTACCGGCGTTCCCGCGCGATCCGGAGATCAGTCTGACGGCGCTGCTTGAGCTGGCGCGAACGACCGTCGTCAAGATTGGTCGGGCCGTGGGCTTTCGATCCGCGCCAGGACGTCAACCGCCGCACGATCCGGCCAACAGGCGATGACGGCGTGACGCGGTCCACGCGACGTGCCTCTCCCACTTGTCTGCCCGGTCGAAACCCAGCCTTGCACCCCGGCCGTGGCGTCAGCGGGTGAATCACGCCATCGTGCGCGCCGTCAACGGAGGAACCGCATGTTGCCGCTCGAAGGCGTCAAGGTCGTCGAACTCGCCCAGAATCTTGCCGGGCCATTCTGTGCCCAGATCCTGGGCCATCTCGGCGCCGAGGTGATCAAGATCGAGAAGCCGAATGGCGGCGACGACGCGCGCGGCTGGGGCAAGGTGCTGTCGGACGGCGCCGGCGCCTCGTTCAATGCCATCAACCTCGACAAGAAGTCGGTCATCGCGGATTTGAAGAATCCGGAAGACGTGGAGAAGGTCTGCCGCCTGGTCGAGAGCGCCGACGTGCTGGTGCAGAACATGCGGCCCGGCACCCTGGAGCCGGTCGGGCTGGGCGCCGAGGCGCTGATGGCGCGCAACCCGCGCCTGATCTACTGCTCGGTCAACGCCTACGGCACCGTCGGGCCGAAGAAGATGGAGCCGGGCTACGAGCCGATCGTGCAGGCCTTCTCCGGCATGATGATGATGTCGGGCTTCCCCGGCGGTCCGCCGGTGCGCATGGGCACCCAGGTGCTCGACCACGGCAGCGCCATGTGGGCGGCGATCGGCGTGCTGGCGGCGCTCGCCGAACGGCAGCGCACCGGCCGCGGCAAGCGGGTCGACACCTCGCTGTTGGAGACCGCGATCGGCTGGTGGACCAATCCCTACGCCGGCTACGCCACCACTGGCGAGGTGCCGGAGCGGCACCCGACCGGCAGCCGCAACGTCGTGATCTTCGAGGGCTTCGAGACCGCCGACCGGCCGATCATTGTGGCGGCCGGCAACGACGGCCTGTTCCGCAAGCTTTGCCCGGTGCTGGGCAAGCCGGAATGGCTGGATGATCCCGGGCTGGCGAGCAACCGCCAGCGGGCCGAGCGGCGCGACGAGCTGATCGAGGCGACGCAGCGTGTGCTGAAGACCAGGCCGCGCGCCCACTGGCTGAAGGTGCTGACCACCGCCGGCATTCCCTGCACGCCGATCAACTCGCTGCCGGAAACGCTGGCCGAGCCGCAGGTCGAGGCGATCGGCATCCTGCAGAAGGTGCCCGACCTGGCGCGCGACGTGAAGCTGATCGCGTTGCCGGTGCAGTTCGACGGCCAACGCCCGCCGATCCGCCACCGCGCCCCGCGCCTGGGCGAGCACACGGACGAGGTGTTCGGTAATTGATCCTCCCCACGCCAGTGGGGAGGTGCCCCGAAGGGGAGGAGGGGAGCCAACGGGGTCTATGTTACTGAGACCACGTCGGCTCCCCATCCGCCCTTCGGGCACCTTCCCCATGCCGCGCATGGGGAAGGGAAATGCGTGGCTTGTGCCGAACCACCCTCACCCCGCCACCGGCAGTCGCAGGGTGAAGCGGGCGCCGGTGATGTTGCCGTCGGGTGCGCGCTGGTTGCCGGCGGCGATGCTGCCGCCATAGGCCTCGACGATCTGCCGGCAGATCGACAGGCCGAGCCCGGAGTGCTTGCCGAACTGCTCGGCGTTGGGCCGCTCGGAGTAGAAGCGGCGGAAGATCGCCTCGAGGTTGGCGTCGGGGATGCCCGGTCCCTGGTCGTCGATCGTGACCACCAGCTGCTCGCGCTCGTGCATGACGCCGATCGCGATGGCGCCGCCCCGGGGGCTGAACGAGAGCGCGTTGTCGATGATGTTGCGGACCACCTGGCCGTAGCGCCCCTCGTGGCCGAGCGCGGCGTAGGGGCCGGCGTCGAGCGGGTGCAGCTCGACCCGCACGCCGGCCTGGGCGGCGGCGGTGGCGTTGTAGGCCTCGGCCATCGCCGCCAGCATGCGGCCGACGTCGACCACGTGCGGGTCGGTGCGCAACAGCTCGGCGTCGAGCCGCGAGGAGTCGGCGATATCGCTGATCAGCCGGTCGAGCCGCTTCACGTCGTCGAGCACGATCTGCATCAGTTGGGCGCGCTTGTCCTTGTCGTCGATCCGCGCCGCCAGCTCGACGGCCGAGCGCAGCGAGGTCAGCGGATTCTTGAGCTCGTGCGCCACGTCGGCGGCAAAGGTGTCGATCGCGTCGATGCGCTGCCACAGCGCGTCGGTCATCGCGCGCAGCGATTCGGCGAGGTCGCCGATCTCGTCATTGCGCTTGCCGATGTCGGGCATCCGCGGCGAGCCCTCGCGGGCGAAGCGGATCTGGTCGGCGGCGCGCGCCAGGCGCTGGATCGGCCGCGCGATCGTGCCGGCCAGGAACAGCGACAGCAGCACGGTGGCGGCCAGCGCCACGGCGGCGATGCGCAGCATGTCGACCCGCAGCAGCCGGATGCGGGCGGAGATGGCGGCGTCGTCCTGGGTCAGCATCATGGCGCCCAGCACCTGCTTGTAGCGCTGCACCGGCACCGCCGACGACAGCATCAGCCGGCCGTCCGGCGTGCGCCGCGCCGTGCGCGTGTTGATACCGCGCAGCGCCTGCTCGACCCACGGGTAGTCGCGCGCCACCGGGTCGGGCAGCTCGATGTACTCGCCGTCGGAGCGCGCCACCCGCAGGCGCGCGTCGATCCAGTCACTGACCCGGGTCAGCAGATCGCGCTGTGGCAGCTGCGAGTCGGGCGGCGGCAGCGGCAGCGAGCGCACGCGACCGGCGCGGTCCTGCAGCAGGCGCGTGTCGCCCAGCATCTCGCCGGTCTCGGCGAACAGCCGGCCGCGGATGCCGATCGGCGCGATCAGCCGCACCATCAGCTGGTTGGCCTGGTCGCGGTCGAGGCGGTTGATGGTGGTCTCGCCGCCGCGCACGGCGCCCTCGCCCAGGCCGGTGGCGACGATCTCGCCGTGCACCGTCAGCGACGCCAGCTCGGCCTCGATCAGGGTGTCCTCGTAGTCGCCGAGAAAGACCACGCCGGCCGCCAGGAAGA
>DATFGV010000754.1:0-11529 GCA_035249115.1 Vineibacter sp. | reverse complement strand
CGCGGTGAATATCTCGTCCCGTGGGGCGTGGCCGAGCTGCAGCGGCTCGGGTTGCTGGACGTGTTGCTGCGCGCCGGCGCCCATTGGACCCGGCGTCAGATTCCCTACGGCGACAGCGTTGCGCCCGACGCCGCGCGTCGATTGGCGCGAGATCTTGGGCAGGCGGTACCCGACGTTTCGGGAGCCCTCTGCCTGGGCCACCCGGCGATCTGCGACGCCTTCCTGGAGGCGGCCATCGAGGCCGGGGCAAAGGTGCTGCGCGGCGCTCGCGTCACCGAGCTGGTGCCAGGCGATCCTCCCACAATCGGCGTCGAATATCAGGGCCAGGTGCGGGTCTTCCGGCCGCACCTTGTGGTTGGTGCGGATGGCCGCGGCAGTCCGACGGCAAAGCGACTCGGCTTTCGGATCGAATCCGATGCGCCGCATCACTTGCTCGGCGGGTTGCTGGTACAGGGCGCCGAAGACTGGCCGCAGGACGATCAGACGATCGGCATCTTCGGCGATCGGGTCCTGTACATTTTCCCGCAGGGGAGCGGCAAGGCACGGCTCTACGCCGCGACCGGATACGACGCGCGACGCGCGTGGTCCGGCGGCGGCGCGGTCGAACGGTTTCTTGACGCGTTTCGCCACGGCGCTCTCCCGAATGGCGACGCGATCGCGGCGGCGCACCAGGCCGGGCCGCTGCAGGCCTATCCCAACCACGACTGCTGGATCGAGCAACCGTCGCTGCCGGGCGTAGTGCTGATCGGCGATGCCGCGGGTCACAACGACCCAAGCCTGGGGCAGGGGCTCGCTCTTGCCCTGCGCGATGTTCGAATCGTAGTGGACCTGTTGCTGGCAAACCGCGGCGATACGCCGATCGATGTTGCTGGCTATGTCGGCGAGCGCAGCGAGCGACTGTCGCGGCTGCGCTTCGCGGGACGCGTGTTGGCACGAACAAGATATGAGTTCGACGATCGGGCCAGACGGCGCACGGATCGGTTGTTCGCGGCCTGTGCTGCCGATCCCAGCCTGGGCGCGCTCCTTGGCATCTTCCTGAAAGGCCCGGAACACGCGCCGGCTGAAACGTTCGCCCCGTCCCGTTGGGAGAGGCTGCTGTCCGCCGAATGAAATCGGCAATGACACGGCGCCACACTCCGATCGCCACGCTCGTGTTACCTTTCACGGTATGCTGCACACGCTGAAGACGATCGTCGTTGCCACCTGGAACGGCTACTTCGACAACCGGCTGTCCTCGATGGCGGCGGCGATCGCGTTTTATGCGCTGTTCTCCGTCGGTCCGATCCTGCTGGTGGCCATCACCATCGCCGACCCGATCCTCGGCCACATGGCCGCCGAGGAGGCGATCATCGCGCAGCTGTCGGAGGCGCTGGGGGTCGAGAACCTCGAAGTCATCCGCCGCGCCGTGCAGCAGGGCTTGTTCCAGGGCGGCTCGGTCTGGACAACGGCGATCAGCGTCGGGGTGATCCTCTACTCCGGCACCGCGATCTTCGTCGAGCTCGACTCGGCCTTCGACGTCATCTGGCACGACGCGCGCGACTGGCGGCGCCACCCGGTGCTGGCCGAGATCCGCTCGCGGCTGCTGGCGCTCGGCCTGATGGCGGTGATCGGCGTGTTGTTCATCGCTGTCTTCACCGCCAGCGCGACCGTGGCCGCCTATGACGGCATGCTGCGCCGGCTGCCGCTGCTCGGCGCATACCTCGGCCCGGCCCTGTCGGAGGCCTGGTCGCTGGGGCTCACCGCAGGCTTCTTCGGGCTGATCTACAAGTTCCTGCCCGACGCGCGCATTCCCTGGCGCTTCGCGCTGATCAGCGGCGCGGTGGTGGCGCTCCTGTTCCAGGTCGGCAACTGGGCGATCGCCTGGTATTTTGCGCACAGCGTGCTGGCCAGCGCCTTCGGCGCCGCCGGCGCGCTCGCCGCCGTCATGGTCTGGGTCTACTACTCGGCGATCATCGTGCTGGTCGCCGGCCAGGTCGGCCGCGCCACCCGCGACGCGCTGGCGGCGCGCCGCGCGGAGTTGGAAGCGACCAAAAGCGAGGGATGAGCGCTGTCACTTCGTGGCGGCGCTGGTGATCGAGGCGATGACCTCCGACGCCATCTTGAACTGCGGCTCGCGGTTCTTGATGCCGTGGCGATGGGCGATCCAGGCGAAGTCGGTGTAGGCCATCCACACCGCACCGGCGGCGTCCTGGAACACCAGCAGGCGCACCGGCCAGTCGAGTCCGGCTTGCGGCTTGGCGGTGATGAACTGGGTGCCCAGCGGCGGATTGCCGAAGATCAGCAGGGTCGAGGGCGGCAGCCGGATGTTGGCGTCGGCCGCCAGCTTGGCCTGGTCGATCTCGCTGAAGAACATGATGCCCTTGGCAGCGACATCCTTTTTCAGGCGATCGATGGTCTCGGCCATCGGGTAGATGCTTCTGAGCCTGACGACGCCATCGCCTTCGCCGGCGGCGCGCGACGGCAACGCCGTGGCCGCCACGAGGCCGGTGGTCAACAGGGCGGCGGCACTCATGCGCCGCGAGATGCGTGGGGACATGTCGGTTCCTCTCGGCTGCCGGGCGGCGCGTGGGTAGTGCCGCGATGGGCCGACCATGCCGGGTGGGCGGCGCCAGCGGAAATGCCGGCCTCGCATCGAGTTCATGATCCGCCGCTATTGCCCGGCGGGTGCCGCCGCGGTTTCCTCGGCCGAATGCCGCGCCTATGATGGGCCGGACAACGCCACGCGAGGGACCGCCATGCGGCGAACGCTCTTTCTCTCATTCGTGATGCTGCTCGGCTTTTCGGGCGCGGCCGGCGCGCAGATCGTGGCCGACGTCTTCAAGCAGGCTGGCGTGCTCGGCACCTGGGCTTTGAACTGCGCCTCGCCGCCACAAGGCGGCAACACCTATTCGATCTACGCCAACCATCTGGATGGCAGCGTCAGCCTGACCTACGACAACGGCCCGACCTCGCAGTCGACGGTCTACACCATCCTGAGCGCCGAGCTGCGTGGCCCGGGCCGCGTCTTCTATCTGCAGGAGAATCAGCGCGACCAGCGCCGCCTGGAAATCGAGGTGTTGCGGGTCGACCGGCGCATCCAGGTGCAGTCCTCGCGCCGCACCACCGGCGAGGTCCTGGTCAAGGACGGCAAGTTCAACGACGGCGTCGCCAGCCCCTGGCAGCTGCGCTGCGTCGATTGACGCGGCCCATGGCGATCGCCGTAACGGTCTACTGATATTCGTCCGCAGGACCCTCGGGACCGAACATCGCCGGCCGCGCCGCCGCGAACCGGATCAGTTCGGACCCACGCGCAAATGTTCGGCGTATTTCGGATTGAACGGGTTGAAGGTCGCGTCCTTGGCACGGCCGAGGTCCATGGCGAGGCTCGAATGTCGCATGCTGAAGGTGGTGATCAGGAACGGATCGATCCGGAACTGGTCCCAGGGCGACGTCGCCGGCACCCACGACTGCGACGAGTGATCCAGCCGGATCATCTTGCGGCCCAGTTCGGACATGAAGATGTTGGTCAGCAGGATGGCGATGTATTCCTCTTCGCGGTCGAAATCGCCGCCGTACTCGTAGCAGGTCCGCGCGCCTTGCATCATACGGATCGCGTGAACCATCTCGTGCAGCAGTGAGGCGTCCGGGATCAACCGGTTGGCCGGTGTGATCCAGATCGTGACTGGCGAGCCCTTCCCCGTACCCTCGATGTACGGGTCGCCATCCTTGCAAAAGATGGGTGCGCCCTTTTCCGTCGCGTCCTGTCCCGCCTGGCTGACCGCGATGGCGTTCGCGGGCGTCCAGATATAGGGGCGGATCATCAGCGGCCGGGAGAGTTGCGCCATGACGGCCCGGCCCACGGCCGAGCCGTGCAAGGTGCGCAGCAGGCCCAGAATGACTTCTTCGTAGCGCTGCGGGCTCCAGGGCACCGGCAGCTTGCGGGTCTTTTTCGCGGCGCTGGCCGGTGCATGCGCGACAGCCTCGTTGAGGCTTCCATCAATGGTGATCCAGAAACCGAAGCCGGCCGGCATGATTGGGAAACCTCCCTGCCCAGATAATGGCAGCGCAACTCACTATAAGTGAGCAGTCACTTCAAAGCAAGTTCGTTGTTTCGGATGACGCGGAAGAGGCTGACGCCGCCCGTCTATTTTTCCCGTTGCGCCAAGCACTTAGAGGCGCGCCACGCGGATTGCGCGACGATGACCGCCGCACCCGCACGGGGTTGGAAATGAACCGTCTTGAGTCAGTTGGGCGAGGCGATGCCCGCCGTCACCGCCGGCGGCGTCAGAGCATCGCGGCAAACACCCGATCGGGCGGCTTGTGGCCGTCGGCGAAGGTCTTGATGTTGATCAGCACCTTCTCGCCCATCTCGATGCGGCCTTCGAGCGTGGCCGAGCCCATGTGCGGCAGCAGCACGACGCTGTCCAATTCCAGCAGCTTGGGGCTGACCGCCGGCTCGTGTTCGTACACGTCCATCCCGGCGCCGGCCAGCTCGCCGGCGCGCAGCATGCGGATCAAGGCATTCTCGTCGATCACCTCGCCGCGCGCGGTGTTGACCACGATCGAGGTCGGCCGCAGCAGCTTGAGCCGCCGGGCGGAGAGCAGGTGGTAGGTGGCCGGCGTGTGCGGACAGTTGATCGACACGATGTCCATGCGCGCCAGCATCTGGTCGAGGCTCTCCCAGTAGGTCGCCTCCAGCGTCGACTCGACGTCGCCGTGCACCCGTCGGCGGTTGTGATAGTGGATGGTCATGCCGAAGCCGCGGGCGCGGCGCGCCAGCGCCTGGCCGATGCGGCCCATGCCGATGATGCCTAGCCGCTTGCCCCAGATGCGGGCGCCCAGCATGGCGGTCGGCGCCCAGCCCGCCCATTTGCCGGCCCGTACCAGCCGCTCGCCCTCGCCGACCCGGCGGGCCACCGTCAGGATCAGCGCCATGGTCATGTCGGCGGTGTCCTCGGTCAGGACGCCCGGCGTGTTGGTGACGGTGATGCCGCGCTGGCGGGCGCTGTCGAGGTCGATGTGGTCGACGCCGGTGCCGAAGCTGGCGATCAATCGCAGCCGCGGCGCCGCCTGCGCCAGCACCTTGCCGTCGATCCGGTCGGTGACGGTCGGCACCAGCACGTCGGCCGACTTGACCGCCTCGACCAGCTGCGCCGCCGTCATCGGCTTGTCGTCGAGGTTCAACCTTGTGTCGAACAGCTCCATCATGCGCGTCTCGATCGCGTCCGGCAGCTTGCGGGTCACGATCACGACGGGCTTTTTCTGCGCAAACGGCATGACGGCTCCGACAGGCGACGGGACGCGGCCGTGCTGGCTCGATCCCCTCGTCGGCGGGGGCCGGCGTGGCGCGGCCTCCGGTCGACGGCCGGGCAATAGCAAGGGGCGTGCCACGAGTCCAGCCTGCCGGACCAACCGCCGCGGACGGGGTTTTGCCAGCGATTCCGGCGGTTTGCGCCGCGCGGCGCGATGGAGGTCGCGGCTCGGATCGGGTATAAGCAGCGGATGTTGCGTTTCGTTGTGGCCGCGCGCCAGGCCGTCATCAGAACGACCGGCGTTGCGGTGGTCGTGGCCCTGGGTTCGCTCGCCGTCGCCATCCTGTCGCCGGCGCCCGCGCAGCAGATCAGCAGCCGTGCCGGTGAGGCGCCGCCGCCGTTGCGCAAGGGTACCGGCCTGCCGCTGCCGCGCTTCGCCACCTTGCGATCGGACGAGACCAACGTGCGCGCCGGCCCGGGCAGCCGCTATCCGATCGACTGGGTCTTCAAGCGCAAGGCGATGCCGGTCGAGATTGTCGCCGAGTACGAGAACTGGCGGAAGATCCGCGACTGGCAAGGCGCCGGCGGCTGGGTGCACCAGAGCCTGTTGACCGGCAAGCGCTCGGTGACCATCACCGCCAAGGAAGCGACGCTGCACAAGACGCCGGCCGGCACCGCCGCGCCGGTCGCCAAGCTGCAGACCGAGGTGATCTGCGGCGTGAGGTCCTGCAGCGGCGACTGGTGCCGCGTGCAGGTCGGGCCGCATGTCGGCTGGATCGAGCGCAACAAGGCCTGGGGCGTGTACCCGGGCGAGGTGGTGAACTGAGTCTTTCCTTCCCCACGCACAGCGTGGGGAAGGTGGCCGAAGGCCGGATGGGGAGCCGACGTGGCCTTGGCAACTGAGACCCCGTTGGCTCCCCTCCGCCCCTTCGGGGCATCTCCCCACTTTGTGGGCAGGCAGCACGATCACTCGTTGCGCAGCAGCCCCAGCGGCCGTTGGCGCAGGGCGACGATGGCGCCGGCCAGGCCGAACGCCAGGGTCAGCGCCATGGCGCCGAAGGCGGTGATGACGGCGACGTCGGGCTGGAACGTCCAGTCGAGGTTCATGACGTTGCGCACCACCAGCCAGGCCGCGACGCTGCCGACGGCGGTGGCAGCCAACGCCGTCACCAGCCCCAGGGCGGCGAACTCGTAGGCGTAGACGCTCAGCACGCGACCGCGCGTGGCGCCCAGCACTTTCATGACCACGGTGTCGTGCACCCGCCGCCGCTGCGTCGCCAGCATGGCGCCGGCCAGCACCAGCAGTCCCGCGACGATGCCGACGACGCCGACGACGCGGGCCGCCAGGCCGATATTGCCGAGGATCTGGGCGGCGGTTTCCAGCGCGTCCTTGACCCGCACGACGGTGATGTTGGGGAAGGCGTCGGTGATCGCCCGGTAGGCTGCTTCCTCGGCCGCGCCCTTGGCGTAGACCGTCGCCAGGAAGGTCTGCGGTGCCTTTTCCAACGTGCCGGGCGCGAAGATGAAGGTGAAGTTGATCCCCAAGGTGCCCCAGTCGATCTTGCGCAGGTTGGCGATCTCGGCGTCGACGTCACGGCCCAGGATGTTGACGGTGATGGTGTCGCCGACGCCGACGCCGAAGGCGCGTGCCAGCTCGACGTCGAAGCTGATCAGCGCCTTTCCCTGGTAGTTGGCCGGCCACCACTTCCCGGCCACGACCTGGCTGCCTTCCGGCAAGGTCGCGGCGTAGGTCAGGCCGCGATCGCTCTCCACCGACCAGCGCGCGTGCGGCGGGATCGCCAGCTCGCGCACCGGCGTGCCGGCGATCTTGGAAATGCGGCCACGCAGCATCGGCACCTGCTCGACGCGCGGCACGTCGCGCTGGCGCAGCAGGGCGCGGAACGGCTCGACCTGGTCGGGCTGCAAGTCGACGACGAAGAACGCTGGCGCATCCTTGGGCAGGCGCTGGCCGATCTGGTTCTGCAGATTGCCCTCGATCAGCGCCGTCGCCACCAGCACTGTCAGCCCCAGTCCCAGCGACAGCATGACCGTCGGCGTCGGCGAGCCGGGGCGATGGATATTGGCCAGCGCCAGGCGCAGCACCGCCGAGCGCGGCCGGCCGGCGAGCCGCGCCAGCCACATCACCAGGCGCGCCAGCAGCGGGAAGGCGATAAAGGCACCGATCGCGCCGGCGACGAACCAGCCGGCGACGCGGCGGTCGGGCGCCAGCAGGACGGTGAGCCCAGCCAGCAGCACGACGACCAGCAGGATCAGGGCGGCGTCGCGCAGTCGCAGCGGCGGCTCGTCGGTCGCAACGGCGCCGCGCATCAGGGTCGAGGCCGGCACCTGGCGCGCCCGCGCCAGCGGCCACAGGGCAAACAACAGCGCCACCAACAGGCCGAACAGCGCCGCGCTCGCCAGCGGTTGCGCGTACAGCGCCACCCGCGCCCGCACCGGCAGCAGGTCGCCCAGCGCCAGCTGCGCCACGAATGGCAGCAGCGCGCCGACCACCAGGCCCAGCGCGACGCCGGCCAGGGCCAGGATCGCCAGCTGCAGGAAGTAGGTGCGGGTGATCAGCGCGGCCGGCGCGCCGAGGCACTTAAGGATCGCGATCGTGCGGGCGCGGGCGCGCAGGAAGCTGTCGACCGCGTTGCCGACGCCGACGCCGCCCACCAGCAGCGCTGCCAGGCCGATCAGCGCGAGATACTGGGTCAGGCGGTTGACCCAGGTGCGCACGCCGCTGCCGGCCTCGTTCAGGCCGCGCAGTCGCCAGCCAGCTTCCGGGAAGCGCCGCCGCAGCTCGCCGATCCAGGTCCGGTAGGAGGTGCCCTCGGGCAGCAGCACGCGGTATTCGTAGGTCATCAGGCTGCCGGGCTGCACCAGGCCGGTGGCCGGCAAGGCGTCACGCGCGATCATCAGGCGCGGGCCGATGCCGAAGATGCCGAGCCCACGGTCGGGCTCGCGCGCGATGGTCGCCCGCACCTCGAACGTGGCATCGCCCACCCGGATCCGATCGCCGATCGACGCGCCCAGCCGCCGCAGGCCGATCTCCTCGACCACTGCGCCGGGCAAACCGTCGCGCGGCCGCAGCAGTGCCTGCAGCTCGCCGCCGCCCGCCAGTTCCAGCTTGCCGGCCAGCGGATAGGCGGCGTCGACCGCCTTGATCTGCACCAGCGCCGGCCGTGCGCCCGGCGTCTCGGCGCGCGCCATGCCGCGCATCTCGATCCAGTCCGCCACCTTGGCGGCACGTTCGCCGAACGCGGCCCGCTGTTCCGGTGTCGCCGGCCGGTACGACTGGGTCACCGCCACGTCGCCGCCCAGCAGCAGGCGCGCGTCGGCGCGCAGCCCCTCCTCGACGGCGCGCGACATCGACAGGATGGCGGCGATCGCCGCCACACCCAGCGCCAGGCAGGCAAGGAACAAACGGAAACCCGCCAGCCCGGTGCGCAGCTCGCGCAACGCGATGCGTGCCGCCAGCGCCCACGACCCGCCGCCGCCGGACCCGATGCGGCGCGCCGCGTTGGCGCGTGGCAGGACGAGCGCGGGAGGAGTCATGAAGCCTCCCCAACGAAGTTGGGGAGGTGCCCGAAGGGCGGAGGGGAGCCGACGTGGTGTCGGATGCGAGAGACCACGTCGGCTCCCCATCCGGCCCTCGGCCACCTTCCCCGCAAGCGGGGAAGGGGTTGACCAACGCTTCCGGCGATCATCTTCACCCTATGCCGCCGCGGCGGTGTCGGCGGCGATGCGGCCGTCGGCGATGTGCACGACGCGATCGCACTGCTCGGCGATGCTGGTGTCGTGGGTGATCAGCAGCAGGGTGGCGCCGGCGCCGCGCGTCAGGTCGAACAGCAAGGCCATCACCTGCCGGCCGGTGGCGCCGTCGAGATTGCCGGTCGGCTCGTCAGCCAGCAGCAGCTTCGGCCGGGTCGCGAAGGCGCGTGCCACTGCCACCCGCTGCTGCTCACCGCCCGACAGTTGCGCCGGATAATGCGTCAGGCGATGGCCCAGCCCGACCTCGCCCAATGCCGCCTCGGCGCGGTCGAAGGCGTCGGGCACGCCGGCGAACTCCAGCGGCAGCGCCACGTTCTCGGTCGCGGTCATGGTCGGGATCAGGTGGAAGCCCTGGAAGACGATGCCGAGGTGATCGCGCCGGAAGCGCGCCAGCGCGTCGTCGCCCAGTGCGTGCAGCGCCGTGTCGGCGACCTCGACCGAGCCCGTGGTGGCGCGCTCCAGGCCGCCGACCACCATCATCAGGCTCGACTTGCCGGCGCCCGAGGGACCCACCAAAGCGGTGCTGCCGCCGGTCGGGACGTCCAGATCGATACCCCGCAGGATGTTGACCGTGCCGGCAGCGCTCGCCATGTCTAGATGTACGTCGCGCAGGCGGATCATGCGGCGGCTTTCGGTGGCAAAGACATGCGCAACAGGCTCGCGGGAAATTCGGGCGCTTTGGCGGCGGGGGCCATAAGCGAGGGATATGGCGATTGCGCCGGCCCGGTCAATCGCGGACCCGACGATTCGCGGCGCCGCATCGGCATCGGCCCCGGCCTGGCTCAAGCAGTTGTGATCCTGTTGGCTTTTTGTTTCCTGGTCGCGGCGCCCGCCGCGGCCCAGACCCTGCGCATCGCCATGCTGGGCGACAGCCTGACGGCCGGTTTCGGCCTGTCGCCCGACCAGGCGCTGCCGGCCAAGCTGGAGGCTGCGCTGAAGGCGGCTGGCCGCGACGTGTCGGTCGCCAACCACGGCGTCTCCGGCGACACCTCGGCCGGCGGCCTGGCGCGACTGGACTGGACCCTGGGCGACAAGCCGACGCTGGTGATCGTGGCGCTGGGGGCCAACGACGCGCTGCGTGGCCTCGACCCCGACGAGACCGAGAAGAACCTGGATGCGATGATCGCGCGCACCAAGGCGGCCGGCGCCGCGGTCCTGCTGTGCGGCATGAAGGCGCCGCGCAACTACGGGCCTGAGTACGTCACCAAGTTCGATGGGCTCTATGAACGGCTGGCGGCGAAGCACGGCGTGGCGCTGATGCCGTTCCTGCTCGAGGGCGTCGCGATGACGCCGGAGCTGAACCAGCCCGACGGCATTCATCCGAATGCCAAGGGCGTCGAGGCAATCGTCAAGCAGCTGGCGCCGGCGGTGGTGAAGGCGCTGGAGGGGGCGAAGAAGCCAGGCGGCTAACTGCTTGGTCACCGCGACAAGGCGCTACGGAATCTGACCAGGACAAAGCAATGCCGCTTTACACCTACATCATCACTTACAAGGGGGCGAGTTACGTCGCACAGGGACGATTCAGCAACTTCAAGGGATTTGTTTCAAGTTGGACGTGCGAAGTGCCACCGAATGCCTTGCCCGGACTTACAGCCTCCCTCAGAAGTGAGCTGTACCAAAAGGCGTACTATGGTGACTTCGCCGAAGTACCTAACCGAAAGAAAGTCTGGCGGAAGTACTTGGACATCGGAGGTAATGAGTTCATCGTCTTTGCCGTACAGACTGAGGCTTAGCGGCGTGGTCGACCCGACGGAGAGGAGCACAAAGGCGCGATCGATCAAGTCGCCGCGAAATCGACAGATCTGCTCTTCCTTCGACGATTTCCTCAAGGAAGAAGGCATCCACGAGATCGCGACGGCGCGCGCCATCAAGCGCGTCATCGCCCGTTCGCTCGATCGCTTGATGAAGGAGCAGGGTCTCAGCAAGGCGGCTCTGGCCGGCAGGATGCAGACCAGTCGGTCACAGCTGGATCACCTGCTCGATCCAGAGAATGATTCTGTCACCCTCGACACGCTCGTTCGGGCCGCACAGGCCGTTGGCCGCCGGCTGCATCTGGAGCTGAGCTAGGCGCGGTCGCCGCACTCTTGATTGGTGGTCCCTCGCAACGCGGTACACGAGAGCCATCAAGCTACATGGGCTAGAACACCGGGCACCGCGTACCGTCTTCCAGAATAGCCTCACAAACGATACCGCAGTTCCCCGCCGGGAAACACCTCATAGTCCGTTCGGGTGGGCTGACTAAGTACACGAGTACACTCTGAAGCCAAGCTTCACTTTTCGCATGCTGCTCCGAACCGGTAGTTGTTGACCTTGTCCTGATGTAGATTTGTCGATCGCGGACGCCCTCGTGAAGCAACGCGTTGCGCACCTGCTCGGCCCGTTGCCTTGCCAGTTCATCGCCTCGAGATGCCTCGAGCGGCCCTGTGCGTCCCTCAACGACAACACTGCCGCACCTCGGATCGTAACGCCGGATAAGAGATAACGAATCCTTTATGAAGTCCTGCATTGGACTTGTGGTTTGGACGCT
>DATFGV010000753.1:0-10739 GCA_035249115.1 Vineibacter sp. | reverse complement strand
GGCCCACCGTCTCGCCATTCCTTGCTGCGGAACGCCAGCCGGCCGCCCTCCCGCGGCCGGCGAGAAAAAAGCCCGGGCGGTCGCCCGCCCGGGCCGTTTTTCGCGGCATGCCGTTGCTGGCTAGAAGCCGAGCGGCTGGGTGACACGCGCCCAGCGACCGCCCTTGGCCTCGGCCAGGAACGAGGAGCTGGCGCCCTGTCGGATTTGCGGACCGAAGGTGACCTCCGGGCCATTGAAGATATCCTTGTAGCCTTTGATCGCTTCCATGCCCTTGACGAAGCTGTCCAAGGTCAGGTCGGCGCCGGCATTTTTCAGCCCGACCACGGTGAGGTCGGCGGCGACGTAGCCGTAGACGGCGCCGATGTTCGGGTCGATGTTGAACTTCTTCTTGTAGTCGGCGACGAACTTGGCGACCGCCGGCACGCTGCTGTCGGCGTAGGGCATCTCGGTCAGGCCCATGGCGTGGAAGCCGTCCATGCCGGGAGCGGCGCCGACCACGAGGTCATAGGCCGCCGCCGAGCCGACGAAGTCGACCTCGGTCCAACCCATCTTGCGCGCCGTCACATACGGGATGATGGAATCGCGCACGATGGTGCCCATCAGGATCAGGTCGCAGCCGGCCTGGCGCAGCTTGGTAATCGGCGCCGTGAAGTCCTGGTCGGTCGGCTTGTGGCCGACCGTCTCGACCAGCTTGATGTTGAGCTTCTGGGCCTGGAGCTGGGCGCCCTCGAGGATCTCCTTGCCGAAGTCGGTGTCCTGGTACATGACGCAGACCGACTTGCGGCCCTTGTCCTTGACGAAGTGATTCATGCCCGAGCGGATCTGGTCGACGTAGGACGCCGCACCGTAGAACTTCAGCCGCTCGTAAGGCTCGTACATCGAGCGCGCCGCCGACAGCGGGAAGAGGTTCGGCACGTTGGCCGCGAACTGGTCCTTGAAGCAGGCGTTGTTCATCGGCGTACCGAGCGGCGCCACGAAGGCAAACACCTTGTCGCGGTTGATCAGCTTGTTGCAGGCCTGCACCGCCTTGGGCACCTGATAGGCCTGGTCTTCGACCGTGAGCTTGAGCTTGCGGCCGTGGATGCCGCCACCGTCGTTGATCTCGTCGAACCGCATGCGCACGGCGTTGGACGAAGAGACGCCATAGGTCGCCGCCACGCCCGACAGATCAGTATGCATGCCGAGGCCCACCTCGGTCTTGGTCACGCCCTGCGCCTGCGCCGCCGCCGGCAGGACGAACAACGCGACGCTTGCCAACACCCCAACCAACCTTTCACCCATGGTCATTTCCTTTCTTCCAGAACTGTCCGATTGCGGACGATCGCGGATTACCCGTGGCGGAGTGGCACCGCAAACGCAACACCTCCATCGCCACGAACAGCGCCATGCAAAACGCGACGAAGTCGTGAGACCCCGTGCTGGCTTCACACGTCGGTGGTGTTTGAAAACTGTCGCCCAAAGCGACACTTCGGAGCTTGGTCGGCACGAGGGGCAGGGCGCCAGAATAGGTCGCCCCGACCGTGGCACGAGCGGCGGCCAAAATTGGGCCGCCAAGACCCCGCCGCATTCCCGCCTACGCCGCTTCGGCGTACATCTCGTCGATCAATGCCTTGTATTTCTCGTTCACGAACTTGCGCTTGAGCTTCATGGTCGGGGTGACCTCGTCGTCCTCCGCGGTGATCTGGCGCTCGATCAGGCGGAACTTCTTGATCGTCTCGACCCGCGCAAAGTTCTGGTTGACCTTCTCGATTTCGGCCCAGATCAGGTCCTGCACCTCGCGCGCGCGGCACAGCGAGGTGAAGTCGGTGAACGGCACGTTCTGGTCCTGGGCGTGCTTGGCGACGTTGTCGTAATCGATCATCACCAAGCAGGTGAGGAACCGGCGCCGGTCGCCGACCACGACGGCGTCCGAGACGTAAGGCGAGAACTTGAGCTGGTTCTCGAATTCCGAGGGCGTGATGTTCTTGCCCCCGGCCGTGATGATGATGTCCTTCATCCGGTCGGTGATCTTGAGGTACCCCTCGTTGTCGAGCGCGCCGACGTCGCCGGTGTGCAGCCAGCCGTCGCGCAGCGTCTCAGCGGTCTTCTCCGGCTGGTTCAGGTAGCCCATGAAGACGTGCGGGCCGCGCAGCAGGATCTCGCCTTCGGGCGAGATCTTGGCCTCGGTGCCCGGCGCCGCGACGCCGACGGTGCCGAGCTTGATGCGGTCGGGCATGCCGGTGGCGAGCCCGCTATTCTCGGTCTGGCCGTAGACCTCGCGCATGTCGATGCCCAGTCCGCGGTACCATTTGATCAGGTCGGGCGCGATTGGCGCGGCGCCGGTGCCGGCGAAACGTACGCGGTGCATGCCGATCGCGCGCTTGATGTTGTCGAGCACGGCGTAGTCGGCGACGCGGTACATCAGCCGCGAAATCGCCGACGGGGGACGGCCCTCGAGCTCCTGCTCGGCCACCTTCATGCCGACGCCGATCGCCAACTGATAGGCCTTGCGGCCCAACCAGGTCGCCTCCCGCATGCGAATGGCGATGCCGGAGTAGAAGCGTTCCCAGATGCGCGGCACCGCGAAGAACGTGGTCGGCGCCACCTCGCGCACATTGTCGGGCACCGTCTCGATGCTCTCGGCGAAATTGGCGATCGCGCCGGAGCGCAGCGGCAGGAACACCGTGAAGGTGCGCTCGGCGATGTGGCACAACGGCAGGAACGCCAGCTGCTCGCCGTCGCGTTCGATCGGGATGAAGGCGTCGGCATTGCTCAGCTGGAAGATCACGTTGCGATGCGAGATCATCGCGCCCTTGGGCGGGCCGGTGGTGCCCGAGGTGTAGACCAGCAGGGCGAGCTCGTCGGCCTTGGCGCCGCCGACCAGGCGCTCCCAAACGTCGGGATGCGCTGCGTCGTGCTCGCGACCAAGCGCCAGCAACTCGTCGAACGACATCACCTGCGGATCGCGGAATTCCGTCAGGCCCTCGAGGTCGAAAATGATAACCTTGCGCAGCTGCGGACAGCGCTCGCGCACTTCGAGGAACTTGTCGAGCTGCTCCTCGTTCTCGACGAACAGGAGGCGCGAGCGGCTGTCATTGAGGATGTACTCGACCTGCTTCGCCGAGTCGGTGGGATAGATTCCGTTGGAGACGCCGCCGGCGCCCATGATGCCCATGTCGGCGTAGAGCCACTGCGGCACGGTCTCGGCCAGGATCGAAACCACCTCGCCGCGCTCCAGACCAAGCTTGACTAGGCCCATGCCGACCCAGCGGGCGCGTTGGCCATAGTCGCGCCACGAGGTCGAGCGCCAGATGCCGAGCTTCTTCTCTCGGAACACCGTCTTGCCGTCGCGCGCCTTGACCTGGTGCCAGAACAGCGCCGGAATAGTGTCGCAGCCCTCGACCGCGATGCGTTCGGCCGAGCCAGCCTCTTTGACATTCATGTCCATGCCGAGCGGTCTCCGTACTCATTGTACCTTCTCCCGCTTGCGGGGGAAGGTGGCGCGAAGCGCCGGATGGGGGCGCCTCAACAGGCGGCGTGTGCGGGAAGCAGCCCCCATCCGTCCTTCGGGCACCTTCCCCCGCAAGCGGGGGAAGGTATGGATGAGGCCTACCGCCAGGTCTTGCGCTTCTTCCAGCGCCGCTGGCCGCGGGCCCCTTCGTCCTTGATGCCGAGGTAGAATTCCTTGATGTCTTCCTTCTCCAGCAATCGGGCGCAGGTGTCGGCCATGACGATGCGGCCGACCTCGAGCACGTAGCCGAAGTCGGCGACATGCAGCGCCTTGTTGGCGTTCTGCTCGACCAGCAGAATCGTGACGCCGCGCTCGCGGTTGATGCGCGTGACGATTTCGAAAATCTCGCCAACCAGCTTGGGCGACAGTCCCAGAGACGGTTCGTCGAGCAGCATCAGGCGCGGCTGCGACATAAGGGCCCGGCTGATCGCCAGCATCTGCTGCTCGCCGCCCGACAACGAACCGGCGCGCTGGTCGGCGCGCTCCTTGAGCACCGGGAAGTAGCCAAAGACGGCCTCCAGGTCCTTGGCGACGCCGTCGGCATCGCGGCGCGTGTAGGCGCCCATGCGCAAGTTTTCGCGCACGCTCAGGAACGGGAACACCTCGCGCCCCTCCGGCACGTGGCTGATGCCCAGCCGCATCACCTTGTCGGGGTCCATGCGTTGGATCTCGCGGCCCTCGAACAGGACGGCGCCTTTCTGCGGATCCATCACGCCGCTGATCGTCTTCAGCACTGTCGACTTGCCGGCGCCGTTGGCGCCAAGGATGGTGACGATGGAGCCCTTCGGCACCTCGAACGAGACGCCGCGGATGGCCATGATCGGCCCGTAGTAGGTCTCGATGTTGCTGACCTTGAGGATCGACTCGGCCACGGTCAGCCTCCGAGATAGGCGCGCACGACCTCGGGATGGCTCTGCACGTCCTTCGGCGCGCCCATCGCCAGCGGCCTGCCGTAGTTCAGCGCCAGCACTTCGTCGGAGACGGCCGAGACCAGCTTCATGTCGTGTTCGACCATGACCACCGTGATGTCCAGCAGGTTCTTGATGTCCTGTATCCAGAACGCCATGTCGTCGGTTTCCTCGACGTTGAGTCCCGAGGAGGGCTCGTCGAGCAGCAGCAGCTTGGGATCGGTGCACAGCGCGCGCGCCAGCTCCGTCACCTTGCGCACGCCGTAGGGCAGATTGACGATCAGGCTGTCGCGGTACTGCTGCAAATCGAGGAACTCGATCACCTTCTCGACCGCCTCCCTGTGCTCGACCTCCATGCCGCGGACCTTGGGCAGGAACAACAGCTCCGAGAAGAAGCCCGACTTCTTGTGGGCGTGTCGTGCCAGCAGCAGGTTCTGCAGCAATGAGGCGTGCTCGAACAACTCGATGTTTTGGAAGGTGCGGGCGATGCCCAGCGCCGCGATCTGGTGCGGCGGCACGCGGGTGATGTCCTGGCCGTCGAAGGTCAGCGTGCCTTCCGACGGATCGTAAATGCGGCTGATCAGGTTGAAGATCGTCGTCTTGCCGGCGCCGTTCGGGCCGATGATGGTAAAGATCCTGCCCTTCTCGACGTCGAAGCTGACGCCGTCGACCGCCTTGATGCCGCCGAAGTTGATGCAAAGGTTGTCGGCCTTGAAGAAGCTCACCGCAGGCGCTCCGACTTCATGTAGGTCTTCTGGCGCTTGAAGGTGGCGCGCTTGTACATCGGGAAGGTCGAGAAGTAGATCTTGATCTTCATCCAGCGGCCGTACATGCCGAGCGGCTCGAGCAGGATCACCAGCACCAGGATCAGGCCGAAGATGCCGGCCTCGACGCCGGGCTTGCGCAGGAAGCCGCCGATGCCGTTGCCCAGCGCGCCGATCAGCGACAGGCCGGTGGCGGCGGCGACGTCGGCCATGCTGGCCGGGATGGCGTCACGCAGGATGGCGATGATCGGCGGCAGCAGGGCGACGAAGATGGCGCCGAAGATGGCGCCGTGCAGCGAGCCCAGCCCGCCGACGATCACCAGCAGCAGGAACTGGATCGACAGCAGGATGGTGAAGATATCCGGCGCAAGGAAGGCGATCTTGTGGGCGAACAGCACGCCGGCCAGCCCCATCACCGCTGCCGAGTAGGCGAAGGCGATCGACTTGTAGATCGCGAGGTTGACGCCCATCGACTGGGCGGCGATCTCGCTGTCGCGGATCGCGACCCAGGCGCGACCGGTCGGCGCGCGCAGCAGGTTGCGGGTCAGCCACAGCACGATCACTAGGAAGAACAGACAAAGATAGTAGAAGGAGCGGTCGTCGGCGAACGAGACGCCGAAGATCACCGGCTTGGCCACCGCCATGCCGGCCAGCCCCTTGGTCACGTGCTCCCAGCGGTTGAAGACTTCCTGGATGATGACCGAGAAGGCCAAGGTCGCGATTGCGAGGTAGATGCCGGTCATCCGCAGGGCCGGCAGGCCGACGATCAGGCCGCACGCCGTGGTGATCAGCACGGCCAGCGCCGCCGCGCCGACCCAGGGCAGGCCGCGCTGCAGGAAGTAGGCGTGGGCGTAGGCGCCGATCCCGAGGAACGCGGCGTGGCCCAGCGACACCAGCCCAGTGTAGCCGACCAGCACCATCAACGACACGCCGCAGATGGCGTAGATAAAGACCCAGGTCGACTCGCCGATGTAGTAGTTGGACATCAGCGCCGGCAGCGCCAGCACCATGACCGCCAGCAGGCCGTACCAGAAGGTGTCGACCCCATCGCGGAATATCTTGATGTCCTGGTCGTAGGACGTCTTGAACAGAAAGCGCATCGGCGGTGGCCCTATACCTTCTTGCGGGCCAGCGAGCCGAACAGGCCCTGCGGCCGCACCACCAGCATGACCAGCAGCACGATGTAGGGCGCCGTGTCCTTGAAGCCCTCGGGCAAGGTGGCGCCGGCGTAGAGCTCGATCAGGCCGATGATGATGCCGCCGACCAGCGCGCCGGGGATCGAGCCGAAGCCGCCCAGCACCGCCGCCGCGAACGCCTTAAGCGCCACCGCCAGGCCCATGTTGATGTCGATCAGGGTGACCGGCGCCAGCAGGATGCCGGCCGCCGCCGCCGTCGCCGCCGAGATCGCCCAGATCATCGAGAAGATCAGCTTGACCGGGATGCCCATGTAGTAGGCGGCCAGCTGGTTCTGCGACGTCGCCTGCATGGCGATGCCGATACGGGTGTGGGTGAAGAAGAAATACAGCACGCCGCACAGGATCAGCGTGCCGGCGACGATGGACAGGTACTGGTGGCTCAGGGTGACGCCGGCCAATTGGGTGACGCCGGAGAACGGCGTCGGCAGGGTGTAGATCTCCGACCCCCAGGTGACGCTGGCGAAGGTGCGGAACATGGCACCCAGGCCGATCGTCAGCATCACCACCGCGAACTGCGGCTGGCCGATCACGCGGCGCAACACGGTGGCGTCGAGCAGCGCACCGAATCCGGCGATCACCACGGCCGAGATCAGGAACGCCGTCCAGTAGTCGAGGCCCCACCAGGTTACGGCCATGAACGACACGAAGGCGCCCAGCATCAGCAGGTCGCCCTGGGCAAAGTTCACCAGTTCGGTGGCCTTGTAGATTAGCACGAAGCCGAGCGCGACCAGGCCGTAGATGCAGCCGACCGCCAGCCCGTTGAGTGTCAGTTGGAGAAAAATATCCAGTTTCCGTCCCCGTTCGCTGTCGCGCGGTCTATGCCGCGTTGGGCGCAATAAACGCGCGTTCATAAACCAAGAAGGCCGGCGGCCGTCAACCCGTATTCGCCGGGGACGCACCACTCCCGTGGCGCGCTTTCGGCATCGTTGCACATGACGCGCCACTGGAGTGGCGCGCCCTGGGCGATATAGTGGGGCCCGACCGATCGTTGGAGCCTGTCCATGGCGTCGAGCGCCCCGGCGCGGCCCGTGCCCGAAGCGCGGCCCGCCAGTCCGTACTACACCGAGGAGCATGAGGCGTTCCGCCACCAGGTGCGACGCTTCGTCGACAAGGAGATCGCGCCCTACGTCGATGAATGGGACGAGGCCGGCGAGTTCCCGCGCGAGCTCTATCGCAAGGCGTCGCAGGTCGGCCTGCTACAGCTGGGCTTTCCCGAGGAATACGGCGGCGTGGCCACCGACATCTTCTTCGGCATCGTCAAGAGCGAAGAGCTGACGCGGGCCGGCAGCGGCGGCGTCAACGCGTCGCTGATGAGCCACACAATCGGCGCGCCGCCGATCGCGGCGCTCGGGCCCGAATGGATGAAGCGCAAGTTGCTGCCCGAGATATTGTCGGGCGAGAAGATCAGCGCGCTGGCCATCACCGAGCCGACCGGCGGCTCCGACGTCGCCAACCTCAAGACGACGGCGCGCCGCGAGGGCGATCACTACGTGGTCAACGGCCAGAAGATGTTCATCACGTCGGGCGTGCGGGCCGACTACTACACCGTAGCGGTGCGCACCGGCGGGCCGGGCGCCGGCGGCGTGTCGCTGCTGCTGATCGAGCGCGACCGGCCGGGCTTCTCGCGGGTCAAGCTGCGCAAAATGGGCTGGTGGGCATCCGACACCGCCCAGCTGTTCTTCGATGACGTCAAGGTGCCGGTCGAGAACCTGATCGGCACCGAGAACAAGGGCTTCATCGGCATCATGATGAACTTCAACCAGGAGCGGCTGGGCATGTCGGCCGGCGCCTATGGCTTCGCCAGGGTCTGCCTCGACGAGGCGATCGCCTACGCCCGCGAGCGGCACACTTTCGGCAAGCCGCTGATCGCCAACCAGGTGATCCGCCACAAGATCGTCGACATGGCGATGCGGGTGAACGCCGTGAAGGCCACCACCGAGAGCCTGGCCTGGCGGGTGCAGCAGGGCGAGCGGCCGGTGGCGGAGATCTGCATGCTCAAGAACCTCGCCACCACGACGCTCGAGTGGGTCGCCAACGAAGCGATGCAGATCCTGGGCGGCGCCGGCTATCTGCGCGGCTCGAAGGTCGAGCGCATCTACCGCGAGACCAAGGTGATGTCGATCGGCGGCGGTTCGCAGGAGATCATGCGCGACCTTGCCGCCCGGCAGATGGGGCTGTAGCGCATGGGTGACGACGCCAAGCCGAAAACCTTTCTCGAATCGATACCGGGCGACAAGCTCGAGCTGTTCCAGAAGTTCTTCAACGACACCATCCCGCACAACAAGGCGCTGGGCACCGTGGTCACCGCCGTTCGCCAGGGCGGCGCTTCGATGCGGCTGGACTGGCAACGGCACCTGGTCGGCAATCCCGAGACCGGCGTGCTGCATGGCGGCGCCATCACCGCCATGCTCGACGCCTGCAGCGGCATGGCGGTGGCGACCATGCTCAGCAAGCCGCAGCCTTTCGCGACCCTGGACCTGCGCATCGACTACGTGCATCCGGCGGTGCCGGGCAAGCCGGTGCTGGCCGACGCCGAGTGCGTGCGGATCACAGCCAACGTCGCCTTCACCCGCGCTGTGGCGCATCACGGCGATCCGGCCGATCCCATCGCCTCGTCGGCCGGCACCTTCCTGATGGCCACCAAGGGCCAACCGCCGATGGGCGCGCCCGCCGCTGACGTCGCCGCGACCGTGCCAAAAGGCAAGCGCAAATGACGCTGCTCGAGCGTCTGGCCGAGGCACGCAAGGCCAACGACCTGTCGCGGCTGGGCGAGGCCATTCCCTATGCGCGCTGGATGGGCATCGCGCCCGAGAACACGACAGGCGAGTTGCTGACGCGCATGCGCTACGCACCGCAGCTGATCGGCAACCGGCACCTGCCGGCGCTGCATGGCGGCACGATCGGCGCCCTGTTGGAGACGGCCGCCATTTTCCACCTGGTGTGGGAGATGGAGAACGCCGCCCTGCCGCGCATCATCAACATCACCGTCGACTACCTGCGTTCCGGCCGGCCGAGGGACACACTGGCGCGCGCCAGCTTCACCAAGCTCGGCCGCCGGGTGGCCAGCGTCGCGGTCGAAGCCTGGCAGGACGACCGCAGCAGGCCGGTCGGGGCGGCGCAGCTGCACTTCCTCGTGACGCCGGTGAAGTAGGCGTGCGAAGGCGGCATCCGACAGGGCGGGCATAGCCGCCGCGCCGAGCGGGCGTGGAGGCCGCCGCCGTCGGCTTCCCCTGATCCAGACCTGACGTCCGGTGGTCGCTTGTTGTGGGCTGCAACCGAGAATAGTAGTGTCTTTGCCAATAGCCGTTGACGTTGACGCCGCTTTGGCGTGCCCGCCTGCCAAGTCGGTCGATCTGCCGGCATTGAGCGACATGCCGTGATGGCGTTTGCGTTGGTCGCGAACGAGCCGGCGCCGAACTCGGCCCGCCCCGCCGCGACGCGGCATGGGCGTTTGGCGTTGGTTCGGTTGCAAGACATTCAACAGGGAGACAAAAATGACAAACGTTCGCGTGTTGGTGGTCGTCGACGCCGAGGAAGTCGTGCGCGATTCGGCGATGGCTCTGGTGGCCGGAAGGTCCGCCGGTCCGGCCCGCTCGCCGCGGAATCTGCCGGCCGGCGTCGTGATCGATCGGAAGTACTCCGCCGTGCCGCTGGCACGGATCGGATCGACGCCGATGCTCGCCTTGGCGTCGGCGGCCAAGTCGCGGCAGTTCGTGCTGCGCGCCACCATGGCCAAGGACGCCTTCGACAAAGCGACGAAGGCTGTCCGGGCCGGCGGCGAAGTCAGGATCTTCGCTGACCCGAAGATCAGCACCTTCCCCGCGGCGCCGGGCTGCGCCGGCGGCCCGGTGGGCAACGCGGCGGATGTCGCCAAGGCGATTGGTGTCGCCACCATGGCCGCCAAGAAAGTCGACGGCGCGGGCGTCGCGGTCGCCATCATGGACAGCGGCATCAACCTGGCGCACTTGCGCGCCAGAGGCCTGAAGCCGACTCTCGACTCGTCGCTCACCTGGTCGCCGGGCAGCGGTAAGCCGGGCAAGTTTCCTACCGATCACGGCACTATGTGCGCCTTCGATGCGTTGATCGCGGCGCCGCAAGCGACGCTACTCGATTTTCCCATCCTGTTGTCGCAGACGAAGGGCGGCAGCGACATGGACGGCTTCCTCAGCGACGCGTTGCAGGCCTATGGCGTGCTGCTGGCGACGATGCAGCGTCCGGCGTCGCAACGTCCTTTCACCTCGTTGGTCATCTCCAACAGCTGGGGGATGTACCACCCGAGTTGGGATTTTCCCAAGGGTCATCCCGGCCGCTATGCCGACAACCCCAACCACCCGTTCAACGTCATCGTCTCGACCATGGCGCGCGCCGGCGCCGACATCCT
>DATFGV010000752.1:0-24361 GCA_035249115.1 Vineibacter sp. | reverse complement strand
TCGCGCGCGTTCTGCGCCGCCAGGCGCCGTTCGTCCTCGCCGACCCGCTCGGTCTCAAGCGCCGACGCCTCGCGACCGAGTTCCGCCAGCGCTGCCTCGGCATCGCGCCGCCGATCGGCTTCGCGCGTGCCGTCGCTCTCGATCTGCGTCAGCCGTACACGGCCTTCCTCGCGTGCCGCCTCGACCCGCTTGATCTCATCCGCCAGGGTTTCGTGCGCCACCCGCAGGCGCTGCAACTTGGCGGCGGCCGCGGCTTCGTTCTGCCGCAGCGGTTCCATGGCGCTCGCCGCCTCGGCCTGCGCTGCGGCCGCCATGCCGGCCAGCCGGGTGAGGTCGGTGACCGCAGCCGTCGCCTCCACAAGGCGCTCGCCGGCCGCCGCCATGTCGCGCTCGGCCTGCGCCAGGCGCAGCGCCAGCACGGTGGCCTCGGCGCGCCGGATATGGTCCGACAAATTGCGGTAGCGGCTGGCCTGGCGGGCCTGGCGCTTGAGCTGGCGATGCTGCTCCTCCAGCGCCGCCAGAACGTCCTGCACCCGCAGAAGGTTGGCCTCGGCCGCCTTCAGCCGCAGCTCGGCCTCGTGGCGGCGCGAGTAAAGACCGGTGATGCCGGCCGCCTCGTCGATGATGCCCCGCCGGTCGGCGGGCTTGGCGTTGATGATGGCGCCGATACGGCCCTGGCTGACCATCGCGGTCGAGCGCGCGCCGGAGGCGGCGTCGGCGAACATCACCTGCACGTCGCGGGCCCGCGCCTCGCGACCGTTGATCTTGTACAGCGAGCCGTGGCCGCGCTCGATGCGCCTGATGACGTCCAGCTCGTCGCTGTCGTTGAACATCGCCGGCGCCTTGCGGCCGCGGTTGTCGAGCTTCAGGGTCACTTCGGCGATGTTGCGCGCCGGCCGCTGGCCGGAGCCGCCGAAGATCACGTCCTCCATCTCCGAGCCGCGCATCTGCTTGGCCGAGGTTTCGCCCATCACCCATTTGAGCGCTTCGACCAGGTTCGACTTGCCGCAACCATTGGGCCCGACAATGCCGGTCAGGCCGGGCTCGATGGCAAGCTCGGTCGGATCGACGAAAGACTTGAAACCGGACAGGCGGATTTTGCTGAACTGCACGACAACTACTCGCTGACTGGAGAACGCTTATCCGGCGCGCGCCGCGGGGGCAGCGGCGGCGCCGACTCGATTCTACTGCATCGCCTTGGTCAGGGCCTCGTCCAGCGCCTCGAGCGTGCGGGCACCGGTCCAACGCTGGCCGTTGATGAACAGGGTCGGCGTCGAGCTGACCTTGAGCTTGTCCTCGGCGATCTTGCGCTCGGCGACGATGTCGGTGGCGACCTTCTCGTTGGCGAGGCAGGCCTTGATGTCGGCCTCGCCCATGCCGGCGATCCGCAGCGACTTGCCGAGCTCGGCGATCGGTTCCTTGGCGGCGAGCCACTGGGCCTGGGTCTGGAAGATCAGGTCGACGACCCCGAAATAGCGCTCGTTGCCGGCACACTCCGCGATCTGTGCCGCCTGCAAGGCGAGCGAGTCGAGCGGGAAGTCACGGTAGACGAAACGCACCTTGCCGGTATCGACATGCTTCTTTTTCAGCTCCGGCAGGATGGCGTTGTGGAACTGGGCGCAGTGACCGCAGGTCATCGAGGCATATTCCACCAAGGTCACCGGCGCGTCGGCCTTGCCCATGGTGTGGTCGCCGGCCATGACCTGCAACTCAGGCGGCACCGTCGCCTGGGCCAGCTGAACCACCGGCTGCCTTTCCGGCGCCGCTGATGCGGTTCCGGGCCATCCCGGCAGGCCACCGGCAGCCAGTCCGAGGGCCAGAACGCCGGCCGTGAGCCTCAACATCTTATGCATCCAGCCCCCTTTAGCCCCACATCTTGGGAGCTACCGCCATGGCGAGTCAACGAAACCGGCTATCCGGTTGTCCACAATAAGCAACCGATTGTGGCGCCCGCGTAGCAGGCCTGCACCGCTTGGTCAAAACACCGCGCGCGCGAGCCAAGCCGGTCAGCGGCGGGCGAGGACCGCACGACCGAGGCGCTCCAGGGCGCTGCGCAGGCCCGCGTCGCCAACCGGTTGCAGCCGCGCCTGCAGGGCACGAGCCTGGGCGGCATCCAGTGGCGGTCGTACCGGTCGGGTGGGGACCGGGCGCCGCGGCAACGGGCCCTGGACGATCTGCAACCGGGCGACGGCGGCGTAGCCGAAATAGCTGTTGATCCGCTCGATCAGCTGCGGCGCCAGGTGCTGCAGCTCCAGCGCCAAGGGCCCGTCAACCCGCAGCCGCAGGGTGCCGCCTTCCCGCCGCGGCGGGCGCCGGTTGGATTTATCGCCCTGCGGCGCGCCGATCAGCCGTTCGGGCAGGCTGTGGCCGGCAATCTCCGGACCGACGATGCGGGGCCATTCCAGCGCCAGGCGGGCAGTGGCGGTGCCGCGCCGCTGCGCCAGCGGCAGGGTCAGGCGGGCGACGTGCACCCCCACCGACTTCAAGCCACCGCGCCGGTCCAGCTGGATCTCCGGTTCCCGCTCGTCCATGCCGCCAATCTACGCCCATCGCGGCCGTCCGGCATCCGTTCCTGGCGTCCGCCGGCCCGGCAAACAACCCACAGTTCGACAGGAAGTTCGCGGCGTCGCTTTCCGATGACGCGGCCTACAATCGCGACAGGTGACGCGACCGCTCGCAATGCTCGATTCGCCCCTCGAATCCCCAGGCGCCACGCCGGCCGGGGAGACAGCTCCCGATCCGGCGGTACACGCCGCGCGATTGCTGGACTGGTACGACCGCTTTCGCCGTGACCTGCCCTGGCGGGCGCCGCCGGGGGTGCGGGCCGACCCCTATAAGGTCTGGCTCAGCGAGATCATGCTGCAGCAGACCACGGTGGTGACCGTGGGCGGCTATTTCGACGCCTTCCTGCGGCGCTGGCCCGACGTCCGGGCGCTGGCGGCGGCGCCGCTGGACGACGTGCTGCACGCCTGGCAGGGGCTGGGCTACTACGCCCGCGCCCGCAACTTGCACGCCGGCGCCCGCGCCGTGGTCGAGCGCCACGGCGGCCGATTCCCCGAATCACTGCAGGATCTCGGCGCCTTGCCCGGCATCGGGCCCTATACCGCGGCGGCGGTCGCGGCCATTGCCTTCGACCTGCCGGCCAGCGCCGTCGACGGCAATGTCGAGCGGGTCATTGCCCGCCTGTATGCCATTGAGGCGCCGCTGCCCGACGCCAAACCGGACATCCGTGCAAAGGCCGAACGGCTGGTGCCGCGCCAGCGCCCCGGCGACTACGCCCAGGCGATGATGGATTTGGGCGCCACCGTCTGCACGCCGCGCACGCCCCGCTGCGTGCTGTGCCCGGTTGTTGATCTCTGTGCTGCCCGGCGCCGGGGTATCGCCGAGGACCTGCCGCGCCGGCGGCCGAAGAAAGAGCGGCCGCTGCGACGGGGCATGGCCTTTCTGTTGCTGCGCCGCGATGGCGCCGTCCTGCTGCGCCGTCGTCCGGCCAAAGGCCTGCTGGGCGGCATGATCGAGGTGCCGTCCAGCCCCTGGCGTGAGGGCGAACTTGACCGCGACGCTTGCCTGGCGGCGGCGCCGGTCACCGCGAAGTGGCGGGTGTTGCCCGGCACGGTGCGGCACGTTTTCACGCATTTCGAGTTGCACCTGGAGGTCGCCGCGGCGCACGCGCCGACCGCGCGCATGGCCGATGGCGTCGCCGACGCGCAATGGTGCGACCTCGACCGGCTGGACGAAATGGCCCTGCCCACCGTCATGAAGAAGGTGCTGGCGCATGGGCTCAGGGCGGTCGCCGCGGAGGCCGAGATGCTGCGGTCGGCCTCGGCGTAGGCGCGGCGCTGGTTTGGCGATCGGCGCCGACGGACGCTATCTGACGCCGCAACCCACATCGCGGCCGGAACTCAACACATGCATGTGCTCGTCAATGGCGTCAGGCTCTACTTCGATGTCGAGGGCGCGCAACTGGTACCCGATGGCGCCCGCATGCGCGAAAAGCCGACTGTGCTGCTGCTGCACGGCGGACCCGGCTTCGATCATTCGATCTACAAGCCGGCGTACTCGGCCTTGGCCGACATCGCGCAGGTCGTGTTCCTGGATCATCGCGGCAATGGCCGCAGCGAAGCGGGCGAGCCCGAGATGTGGACCTTGGCGCAATGGGGCGACGACGTACGCTCTTTTTGCGACGTGTTGGGTATCGCCAAGCCGATCGTGCTCGGCATCTCTTTCGGCGGCGTGGTCGCGATGGCCTACGCGACCCGCCATCCGGCCCATCCCGCCAAGCTGATCCTGGGCAGCACCGAGGCGGCCGGCGGGTCGCACCGCGAGCGCCGGGTGCAGCTGTTCGAGCGCTTCGGTGGACCGGAGGTCGGCGCGCTGGCGAGGCGGCGCTTCCTCGACGGCCAGACCGATGCCGCCACGCTGGACGCGTGGATTAGGTTGGCGCTGCCGCACTACACACACCGTCCGCGCGATCCGTCGGTGGGACAACGCGCGGTCTTCCGCCCTGAGGTCATCCGTTGGTTCAACCGACCGGGGGGCGAGGGCCACACCTTCAATTTCCTGCCGGCGCTGTCGCGGATCGCGTGCCCGACCCTGGTGCTGGGCGGCGAAGACGATCCGATGATACCGATCGAGTGTCAGGCCGACATCGCTGCGGCGCTACCTGCCCGGTACGTGCGGTTCGAGCGGTTCGCCGACTGCGGCCATGGCATCATCCCGGACGCACCAGAACGCGGCATGGCGGTGATCCGGGATTTCATTCTTCAGGCATAGCGCACACGCGACCGGTGAACAGCCGAGGCGCCACTCGGCGTACCGGGCCGTCGCGGCGCTGGGCGTAGCCGGAGATGGTTGTCAACCGCGGTCGCGATAGATCGTGTCGCGGATGATTGGCCAGGGCGTGTCGCGGAACTCAGCGGTCAGTCCGCCCTTGCCGAACACCACAGGCCGGACGCGCCGAGGCACCGAGCGGCCCTCGCGTTTCAGCATCTCGCGCAGGCCGTCCTCGACGAGAGCGCGCAATGTTTTGCCGCGGCGGCGCGCAAGCCGTTTCGCCCTCAACAACAGGTCGTCGGTGATGTTGATCGTGGTCTTCATTTAGGTACTCATATTCGAGGCTATGGGCCGACGCGACAGCAGCCGAGTGCCATGCCGCTGGCGTTACTGCACCCCGATCGAAATGTGTGAACACGGCAGCCGTCGCGGCGAGCGGTCCGATGGGAGTCGGCAAAAACCGTCTCAGGCCGGTGCCAGATGCCAGACGATGGCAAGCGCCGTCAGGCCGATCGCCACGGCCCGGGTGCCAAGAGTGTCTGGATGGCGGCATGCGCCCCGCGCAAGCGGCCGTCGCCGACATCGATGGCGCGAGATGTCCATTCCCGGAACGATGCCGCGCTGGGCTGGTCGTCGCGTCGCGTCGCGCCGGGTCGGGGCTGCGGCTCGTGACCCGACCCATTGCGTAGGCCAGCACCACGGAAGTCGCGCACAGCCAGCTCGCCAGCGCGAGGCTGGTGTACGACTCGTGGGGATCGGCGCTCCAGGTCGCGCTGAAGTCCCAGGCAGCGATCACCATCCAGAGCATGAGGCCGCCGGCGCTCCAGAAGACGTAGCGATGCAGGCGCGGCATGTGGCGCGGTTCGCGGCGCGAGGTTGTAGTCAGCGTCCATCTCTGTGCGCTATGGCTTGCATGCTGGCGCTGCTCACCGCCGCCCGGCAATCGCCTGAACGGTTCGCCGGTTGCCGGGCGAGCGAGGGCAACCGGGGGCAGCCTGTAGTCCTCGGAGCGAGCCGATGAGCAGACGTCGACATACGCCGCAGATGGTCGAAGCCGAATGGCGGCGGCGCATGCTGAACGCGCTGGCCCTGGCGAGCGTGGCGCTGGCCGTCATGCTCGGTGCCGGCGTGCTGGGCTATCACTACATGGTCGACCTGCCGTGGCTCGACGCTCTGCTCAACGCCTCAATGATCCTCGGCGGCATGGGGCCGATCGACCCGATCCGCAGCGCCACCGGCAAGGTGTTCGCGTCGGCCTACGCGCTGCTCAGCGGGCTGGTGTTCGTCGGCGTGTGCGGCGTGCTGGTGGCACCGTTCGCGCACCGTTTCCTGCACCGCTTTCACGCCGAGCTGGACGAGGACTGAGCGGCGGCGCGTCGACGATCAGCCGATCGAACGCCTCGCCGAACAGGGCGTGCGCCACCACAGATTCGGCGTTGGCGCCCAACCCGCGATAGAACGCCAGCGCCTCGTTGTTCCACGCCTTGGCCGTCCACCAGAAGAAGACGCAATCGGAATCGCGTGCCTCCCGCGCTACGGCGGCCATGAGCGCGCGCCCGACGCCGCCGCGCCGCTCGTCGGCCCGTACGTAGAGGTCCTGCAGGTAGAGGCCGCGGGCGGCGTGCGGCGCGTCGTACGAAGCGTGGAACATCGCGTAGCCGACAGCGCGGCCGGCGCGCTCGGCGATCAACGCCGTCCAACATGGCCGCGCCCCGAAGCCGTCGCGTCGCGCCGTGGTCACGTCGAAGTTGCCGACAGGATCGCCCTGGTGCTCGTTCAGCCCGCGCGTCAGCTCGACCAGGATTTCGGCGTCCTCGATGGTGGCGCGGCGGATGGTGAGCGCGGCGCTTGTGTCGGTCATGGCATGTCCGTCGCGGGGCGCGGCCGTCGGCCGCGCGGGTCGCCGGCACCATGAAGTCGCCCGGCGGGAATGCAAGGGCAAAGGCGCGCCGGCAGTGCAGCCTTGCTGGCGCCGCCGGCCGGCGACACACTTCCCGGTACGGCGCGGCCGGACGGCGCGACGACGAGGGGGCGGCCATGGCGAACGAGCGAATCGCGATCATCGGCAACGGCATCATCGGCCACGGCACCGCACAGGTGTTCGCCATGGCGGGTCATGACGTCACGATGATCGGTCGTAACCCGGCCAGCATGGCGCGGGCGCTGGAGCGTATCGGCGCCAGCCTCAAGGATTTCGTGGCGCACGGACTGCTGGACGAGCAGGTGGCCACCGATGTACCGGCGCGCATCGCCACCTCGGTCAACCTCGCCGATGCCGCGATGGCGGATTTCGTGCTGGAAGCCGTGACCGAGGACCTGGCGCTGAAAGTCGACATCTTCGGCCGCCTCGATGCGCTCTGTCGGCCCGCGACCATCCTCGCCTCGTCGAGCGGCCAGCCGGCCAGCGCGCTGGTGCCCAAGGTCCAGCGGCGCGAGCGGGTGATCGCGGCGCATTTCTGGTATCCGCCGCAACTGCTGCCGCTGGTCGAAATCTGCGGCGGGCCGTATTGCGATCCTGCCGTGGTCGCGCGCACCGTCGACCTGATCCGCCGCACCGGCAAGCAGCCGGTGGTGATCGACAAGGAGGTCAAGGGCTTCATCGGCAACCGCCTGCAGTTCGCGTTGCTGCGCGAGGCCTGGTCGCTGTGGTCCCAGGGCGTGGCGCGGCCTGAGGTGATCGACGCCGTGGTCCGCGCCTCGTTCGGCCGCCGACTCGCCATCACCGGCCCGATCGAGTCGGCCGATATCGGCGGGCTGGAGACCATGGTGGCGTTCGCCCGCTTCCTGCAGCCCGATCTGTGCGTCGACCGCGACCCGCCACCGCAAGTCGCCGACGCGATCAAGGCGCCGCGTGGCGCCGGCGACTGGCCCGGTCTCTACGACTGGCGGCAGCGCGACAGGCAGACCCTGGTTGATGCGCGCATGGCCGAATTGTTCCGCTGGCTGGCGCAAGACCGGCGCACGTCGTGAGGTGTTTGTTCCAGGCTGTATGAAAACGGTACCGCCCGCTCGTTCACGCCGCCGTCTCTTTCGACTCCGACCGCGAGCTACCGCCTCGGCGCGCTGCCACTACGGCTTCGTCTAGACCGGATCGGAAACGGGCCAGCGGCGGCCGCACCCCTTGGGTCAACAGCGCGCGCCGAATGCCGGGCCGCGCCCCGGCGATGTAGACTGCCGCTCCCCGCCGCTGCGCCTTGCGCGCAAAACCCTGGATCGTGGCTGCCGCCGTGGAGTCGAGGACCGACACGGCCGAGACGTCAAGGACGTAGGCCTTCGGGTGCTCGCCCAGCCGGTCGAGTGCAGCGCCGACGGCGGCGGCGGCCCCGAAAAAGAACGCCCCCGAGATCCGGTAAACGATCACGTCCCGGTCGATTGCAAGCGCCGGGTCGAAGCTGTCGCTTTGCTCGCCGTTGCCGGCGGCGGGGACGACGACCTCGCCCCTTGGACGATCGACCTCGACGGCCTGGCTCATTCGGTGGATGAACAGCAGCGCGCCCATCCCAAAGCCGACCAGGATACCCTCGGTCAGGTCCCGGAACACGACGAGGAGGAACGTGACGACCAGAACGGCGGCGTCGCCCCTTGAAGTGCGCAGGAGTGTCGCCAACTCGTGCTTCTCGGCCATGTTCCAGGCAACAACGGTTAGCAGGCCGGCGAGCGCCGCGAGCGGGATGTAGCTGGCGAGCGGCGCGGCGACGAGGATGAACAGCAGCAGGAATCCGGCGTGCAACATACCCGACACCGGCCCGCGCGAACCGGCGCGCACGTTAGTGGCGGTGCGGGCGATGGTCCCGGTGACGCAGAAGCCGCCGAAGAAAGCCGAGGCGATGTTGGCCAACCCCTGCGCCGCGAGTTCACCGTTCGAGCGGTGGTGCGCCCCCGTCATGCCGTCGGCGACCACGGCCGAAAGCAGACTCTCGATGCCGCCGAGAAGCGCGAAGGAGATCGCAGCAGGCAGCACGGCGGTGACGCTTGTCACCGACATTTCGGGAAGTTGCGGCGCCGGCAGCGCGGCAGGGATGTCACCGAACCGGGTACCAATCGTGTCGATGGGCAAACCGGCAACCGCCGCGACGAGGGACGCGAGCGCCACCGCGATCAGGAAGCCCGGCCAGTTCGGGCGGACGCGCCGCAGGACCAGGATGGTCGCGACCGCGAGCGCGGCCACCGCCGCGGCCGGGTAACTGACGGTCGGCAGCGCGGCGGCAAGTGCCTGGAGCTTTGGCAGAAGCGGCGCCGGCTCCGGACCGGCCAGCGACAGGCCGAGCAACTCCTTTACTTGCGAGGCGAAGATGACGACCGCGATGCCGGCGGTGAAGCCGACCGTTACGGGATAGGGTATGTACCTGATGAAGGTCCCGAGACGCAGCAATGCGACCGCCAGTAGGATCAGACCCGACAGCATGGTGGCGAGGATCAGGCCGTGGACGCCGTGCTGCGCGACGGTCGCCGCGACCAGCACGATGAAGGCGCCCGCTGGCCCGCCGATCTGGAAGCGGCTGCCGCCCAGCGCCGAGACGAGGAAACCGCCGATGATCGCGGTGTAGAGGCCGCGGTCGGGGGTAACGCCCGAGGCGATGGCGATCGCCATCGAAAGCGGCAGCGCGACGATCGCGACCGTCAGGCCGGCCACTGCATCGGCCCTGAAGTCCGCCAGCCGATAGCCCTCGCGAAGAACTGTGACGAGCTTGGGTGTGAACAGCTCGGCGAAGGTGGGAGGGCGCGTTCTTGCCGTCATGTGTGTCTTTGACGCTCTCCGATCAGCTTCTTTGATCAGGAATTGGGCATCTTGGCCGGCGGCGCCTTGAGACGATCGCCGCGCCCGCTGTCACGGCTCGCGGCCTTCGCCAAACAGCTGTATGCCGAGGGGATCGAGCGACGCGATGACCTTTGTCAGCGTGTCGCGCCCTTCGTCCGGCGGATGCACGGAGCATTCAACTATAGAGCACACAGAGATTTCCGAAGGATGAACTCACGCGCCGAAGACGCGCAAGATATATTCGCTGCGCTCCCATGTGCTCTGTAGGCAAAGCTCACAAGGCGCAGCGTTCAAAGCGTGCCAACGGAAGGATGCACCGACATTGATTCCCGACGGCAGGCGGCTGCCCATCGAACGGAATCGGCCCTGGAGCGACCCCCGATCGCGCGCGATCGGGACCGAAGCCGATCCCGGCTACTGCAACCGGGCGCGCATCTGCTGACGCAGATGGTCGATGGGCAGCCGCTTGCCGTCGAGAATCGTGTGCCAGTAGGTCCAGCCGTTGCAGGACGGCGCGCCTTGAACGGCGGCGCCGACCTGGTGGATCGAACCGCGCAAGTCGCCGGCCGGGCCGCTGGTCGAAAGAGTGCCGTCAGCCTTCACCCGGGCGTGGATGCGGCCGGACGGGTCGGCCAGCATGGCGCCGGGCGCCAGCAGGCCGGTCTCGACCAGGGCGCCGAACGGAATGCGCGGCTCGCTGCGCCGCGCCGGCTTGGGCGCCACGTCCTCCAGCGCCAGCGGCGTGACGGCGGCGATGCGCTTGCGTGCCAGTGCGGCGTAGCCCGGGTCGCGCTCGATGCCGATGAAGCGCCGTCGCAGCCGTCGGGCGACCGCGCCGGTGGTGCCGCTGCCGAAGAACGGATCGAGGATCACGTCGCCGGGGTTGGTGGCGGCCATGATGCAGCGGAACAGCAGCGCCTCGGGCTTCTGCGTCGGATGCGCCTTGCGGCCGTCGGCGCTCTTGAGCCGCTCGGCGCCGGTGCACAGCGGCAGGCTCCAGTCGCTGCGCATCTGCAATCCGTCGTTCAGCTCTTTCATCGCCTCGTAGTTGAAGGTGTAGTTCTTGCGCCGCTTGTCGCGCGCCGCCCAGATCAGCGTCTCGTGCGCGTTGGTGAAACGCTTGCCGCGGAAGTTCGGCATCGGGTTCTGTTTGCGCCAGACAACGTCGTTCAGCAGCCAGAAGCCGAGATCCTGCAGCGCGGCGCCGATGCGAAAGATGTTGTGGTAGGAGCCGATCACCCAGAGCGTGCCCTCCGGCTTCAGCACGCGGCGGGCCGCCTCGAGCCAGCCGCGGGTAAAGCCGTCGTAGGCCGCGAAATCGTCGAACTTGTCCCAGTCGTCGTCGACGGCGTCGACCCGGCTGTTGTCCGGCCGGTGCAGCTCGCCGCCGAGCTGCAAATTGTACGGCGGGTCGGCGAACACCATGTCCACCGACCCGCCGGGGAGGGCATCCATGACGTGGGTGCTGTCGCCGAGCAGGACTCGATCGCTCAGGGTCTCGTCCGCCAGCATACGCAATTGTCCTCTACGCCACCGATGTCGGCCACCCGAGGGGGCAAGTGGCCGAGAACGCGACGAGCCTGCCACAGCAGGACATCGAGGTCAATAATATTTGTTTAGAATCATATGATTAAAAGAGAGTCTTCAAGTTATATGTTAACTAGGAATCAGGCGACTCAAGATGTTGTGCTATCGGCCTGCAACAGCCGACCGAGCGGAGCGAAACTCAGGCGGTGATGCGGCGTGGGCCCCAGTGCGCGCAACGCCGCGAGATGCGCCGCCACCGGATATCCGGCATTGGCCGCCCAGCCATAACCGGGATAGCGGCCGTCCAGGCGGCGCATCAGTCGATCGCGCGTCACCTTGGCGACAATCGAGGCGGCGGCGATCGAATAGCTCAGCGAATCACCGCGCACGATCGTCTCGACGGCGCATGCCAGCAGCGGCGCGCGGTTGCCGTCGACCAGCGCCAATGCCGGTGGCGCCGGCAGGGCGACGACGGCGCGCCGCATCGCGAGCAAGGTCGCTTGCAGGATGTTGTGCCGGTCGATCTCGCGGGCGCTGGCGGCGCCGATGCCGACTTGCGCCGCGCCGCTGGCTAGCAGCGCCGCGCATGCGGCGTCGCGCGCCTCGGGTGACAGCTTCTTGGAATCGTCGAGTAGCCGAAGCAGGGACCGGCGGGCGGTTGCGCGGTCGATGATCACCGCCGCCGCGACCACCGGCCCGGCCAGCGGCCCCCGCCCGGCCTCGTCGATGCCAGCGACCGGCCCGGCATGGCGGAACTCGAAAGTGAAGCTCGGCATATGTCCCGCTTGGCTCCCGAAGCGACCCTCCGCGCCCGTCACGTCCGGTCCGTACGGCGGCCCCAGTGCACCGGATCGGTCGCAGCATCGCCGCTCGCGGCTGGCGATGGAAGCGGGTCTGGCCGTTGCACTGTGGAGAATGTCGCGGCCCGACGGCCTGATTCGGTGCAAGCGTCCGTCGAGCGATTGCTTGCTGCCGCCAGGCAAGTTATACGAGAGTATAACCGTGATCTCGAAATGCAGGCGAACACCATGCCGCACACCGCCAAGCTGCGCCGGGTCGGCGGTTCGGTCATGCTGGCGATACCGCCGGCCCTGCTCGACGCGGTTTCGCTGGCCGCCGGTCGCGACGTGGCGGTGTCGGTCGATCGTGGCCGCCTCGTGATCGAACCGCGATCGCGTCGGCGCTACACCCTGGACGAACTGCTGGCGCAAAGCCGCAAGCGGACGCGCCGGTCGGCGGCGGACCGCGCCTGGCTGCGGGCGGCTTCCATCGGCCGCGAGCTGCTGTGATGGATCGCGGCGACGTCTACCTGGTGTCACTCGACCCGACAGCCGGGCACGAACAGCAGGGCAGGCGCCCGGTCCTGGTCGTATCGCCTGGGCCCTTCAACCGGCTGACCGGCGTGCCGGTGGTCCTGCCGATCACCACCGGCGGCCGCTTCGCGCGCACCGCCGGTTTTGCGGTGTCGCTCGTCGGCGCGGGAACCCGAACAGTAGGTGTCGTGCGCTGCGATCAGCCGCGGGCGCTCGACCTGCGCGCTCGCGGAGGCCGCAAGGTCGAAACATTGCCGACGCACGTCGTGGATGACGTTCTGGCCAGGCTCGTGCCGATCTTCGAGTAGTCCCTGCTGCGAAGAAAATTTACACTCCCCGATGCGCGCGATGTGCGCGGCGCTCGTTGTGGTTAGCCTTCACAGCAGCGACAGCTGGGCAGCCTTCGTGTTGCCGGACACCGGCGGCGCCGTGAACTGTGTCACATCCAGGGTGTAGCGGAACCGGTTCATCGCAAATTTCTTGCTCGCCAGCGCGAAGCGTGCGCGCAGCAGCTCGGCGTAGGGGCCGGTGCCGGACATCCGCTGGCTCCAGTCCGAATCGTAGAGCTTGCCGCCACGCGTCTGGCGCACAAGCGACAGCACGCGCTCGGCGCGGTCGGGGAAGTGCTCCTGCAGCCACTCGCTGAACAGCGGCCCGATCTCCAGCGGCAGGCGCAGCACGGTGTAGCCGGCCCGCGTCGCGCCCGCTTCGGCGGCCGCCTCGAGGATCGCCTCCATCTCGTGATCGTTGATCGCCGGGATCATGGGCGCGCTCATCACGCCGGTCGGGATGCCGGCCTCGGCCAGCTGCTTGATGGCGGCGATGCGCCGGGCCGGCGTCGAAGCGCGCGGCTCCATGATGTTGGCAAGGTGGCGGTCGAGCGTCGTCACCGACACGAAGACCTCCGCCAGCTGCCGTTTCGCCATGGGTGCCAGGATATCGATATCCCGGGTAATCAGGTGGTTCTTGGTGACGATGCCGACCGGATGATTGAACTCGGCCAGCACCTGCAGGATCGAGCGGGTGATCTTCAGCTCGCGCTCGACCGGCTGGTAGGGATCGGTGTTGGTGCCCATCGCCATGACGTTGCAGCGGTAGGTTTTTCGCGACAGCTCCTGCCGCAAGAGCGCGGCGGCGTCGGGCTTGAACAGCAGCTTGGTCTCGAAATCGAGACCCGGTGACAGCCCGAGATAGGCGTGGCTTGGGCGGGCGAAGCAGTAGATGCAGCCGTGTTCGCAACCTCGATAGGGGTTGATCGAGCGGTCGAACGGAATGTCGGGCGAGGTGTTGCGGGCGATGATCGTGCGGCTGGCGTCGCGCGTCAGCGTGGTCGCCAGTCGCGGTGGTTCGTCATCGTCGGGATCCGGGTTCACCCGCGCTGGATCGCGATCGTCGGCCGAGCCCCAGCCGTCGTCGACCGCGACCGTGTGCTGGCTGTCGTAGCGGTTGGCCGGATTGCCGATGGCGCCGCGGCCCTTGCGGGCACGGGCGACCAGCGGCGCATCGGGCTCGGCCGGCGCTGGGTCAAAGCCCTCGATGTCGGGGCCCGGCGCGGGCGACGAACGGGGTTTCATGGCGGCACTCGATATAGAACAAAAGAAGAACAAAGTGACTCTGATCAAAGAGGGAGTCAAGCCTTGGAGGACCCCACACCTGACCCTGTCGCGCCGCGCCGCGAGGTCTGGAGGCTCAAAGGACCGGCCTGATCTGGCTGCCGCGGGTCTACGGCTCTGAATGACTTATCTGCAGGACGAGCGGCGGCGCATAGCCGCTCGACGCCGCGGCTACGGCGGCATCGCGGTCGACTTCAGCGACGGCCGGTCGTGCATGCGGGCCAGCCAGGTCGCAAGCTGCGGCCGGCCGTCGGTCAGATCGCCGAAGCCGCGGTCCTTGGCGGTATCGAGCGCCACCGCCAGAATCAGATGGCCCATGGTCGGCGGCTCCTGCAACAAGGGCGTCGCCACCTCGCTTTCGAACAGGTTGGCCAGGCGCTGGCCGCGGGCGGCCTCGTGGGCAAGGATGGTCGGGGACCGTTCGTTCTCCGGCCGGCTCATCTCCCGCACCCACACGGCGATGCCGTCGCACAGGCTGCGTGCCCGGGCCTCGAGCCGGCCATAGGCCCAGTTTCGATCCGATGCCGGACGGTGAAAGCGGGGCGTGCCGTCGAGGCTGTCGAGATAGGCGCAGATCAGCTGGCTGTCCTCCATGCCGACGCCGGCGTCGTCGACGAGGTAGGGCACGCGGCCGGAGGGATTGATCTTGTAGTAGGGGCTGTTCGCTTTGCGCGTCTGGGCGCCAATGACCTCGACGCTGTCCTGCAGGCCCTTTTCGAGGACCATGATGCGCGCCAGCCGCGCGTAGGGCGACGTGAACGTGACGTAGAGCTTCATGGTCGTCTCCGTTGAACCGTTCACCAGGCGGGATGCGTGGCCCGCCCGCCGTCGTTGACGCTCATCCGCTCCGGGGCGGCTTGCCTTCGTTGAGGCGCGGCAACAGCTCGGCGAAGTTGCAGGGGCGGTAACGGATGTCGAGCTGGTATTTCAGGATCTCGTCCCAGCCATCCCGGCAGGCGCCGGGCGAGCCGGGCAGGCCGAAAATATAGGTGCCGCCGGCGACGCCGGCGACGGCGCGGCTTTGCATGGTGGACGTGCCGATCTTCTGGAAGCTGATCCAGCGGAAGGTTTCGCCAAAACCCTCGATCTCCTTCTCGAACAGTCCCTTCAACGCCTCCGGCGTGACATCGCGGCCGGTGACGCCGGTGCCGCCCGTCGTGATCACCACCTCGACGGCGGGATCGCCGATCCAGGCCCGGACGCGGGCGCGGATCTTATCGACATCGTCGGTCACGATATCGCGCGCCGCCAAGTGATGGCCGGCGCCCTGGAGCCGCTCGACCAGCGTGTCGCCAGACTTGTCGTCGGCAAGCGTGCGGCTGTCGGAGATCGTCAGGACGGCGATGTTCACCGGCTTGAACGGCCGGCTCTCGTCGATTCGATCCATACGGGCCATGTGATCCTCACGCCGGGCAAAGTGCGTCGGCGACGCACACGACTCGCGTACGCCGGCCGGATCGCAGGCATCCTCACCCTGAGGAGGCCGCGAAGCGGCCGGCTCCTCAGGGTGAGGACGGGGTGATCGCGACCCGAACCGACACCGCCGACGTGGCGTTGCATCAAACCAATATAGGCGTTTCACCAGCCGCCGACCGTGGCATTTTGGCTGATGGCCGAACGCCACCCTGAACCCGCCAGCGGCGCCGCTCCATGAGCGAGGTGCTCGATGTCGTCATTGTCGGCGGCGGCCATAACGGGCTGGTGTGCGCCTGCTACCTCGCCGCCGCCGGGCTGAAGGTCAGGATCGTCGAGCGGCGCAAAATCGTTGGCGGCGCCGCGGTGACCGAAGAGTTCCACCCCGGCTTCCGCAACTCGGTCGCGTCCTACACCGTCAGCCTGCTCAACCCCAGGATCATCCGCGACCTGCAACTGCACGAGCACGGCCTGCGCATCGTCGAGCGGCGGCTGGCGAACTTCCTGCCGCTGCCCGACGGCCAGTTCCTGAAGGCCGGCGAGGGCGTGACCCAAGGCGAGATCGCGCGCTTCAGCGCGCGCGACGCCGAGCGCTATGCCGCCTACGCCGGCGAGATCGAGGCGGTGGCCGACGTGCTGCGCGATCTGGCGCTGCGACCACCGCCCAACCTGGTCGAGGGAACGTGGCGCGGCGCGATCGCCGAAGCCTGGCGGGCGCTGTCGACCGGCAGCCGCCTGCGGCAACTCGATGCACGCCGGCGGCAGGCACTGTGGGACCTGTTCACCAAGTCGGCCGGCGATTATCTCGACTTCTGGTTCGAGACCGACTGCGTCAAGGCGCTGTTCGGCTTCGATTCGATCGTCGGCACCTACGCCAGCCCCTACACGCCCAACACAGCTTACGTGTTGCTGCATCACGTATTCGGCGAGGTCAACGGCAAGAAAGGCGCCTGGGGCCACGCCATCGGCGGCATGGGCGCCATCACCCAGGCGATGGCGTCCGCGGCGCGGGCGCGCGGCGTCGAGATCGAGACCGATGCGCCGGTACGCGAGATCATCGTCGAGCAGGATCGCGCGGCCGGCGTGGTGCTGGAAGACGGCCGCGCGCTGCGGGCCCGCGCGGTGGCCGCCAACATCAATCCGAAGCTGCTGTACGAACGGATGCTGCCGGCCGGCGCGGTGCCGGCGGAGGTGGTCGAGCGCATGCGGCGCTGGCGCTGCGGCTCGGGCACGTTCCGCATCAACGTGGCGTTGAGCGAGCTGCCGAGTTTCGCCTGCCTGCCAGGCCGTGTCGTCGCCGACCATCACACCGCCGGCATCATCATCGGCCCGTCGCTCACCTACATGGATCGCGCCTACGACGATGCCAGGCGCGAGGGCTGGAGCCGCGAGCCGATCGTCGAGCTGTTGATCCCCTCGACCTTGGACGACAGCCTGGCGCCCACCGGCGCGCATGTCGCCAGCCTGTTCTGCCAGCACGTGCAGCCGCAGCTGTCGGACGGCCGCTCATGGGACGATCACCGCGAGGCGGTCGCCGATTTGATGATCGCCACCGTCGACCGCTACGCCCCCGGCTTTGCCGCCAGCGTGGTCGGCCGGCAGATCTTCAGCCCGCTCGACCTGGAACGCACGTTTGGCCTGGTCGGCGGCGACATTTTTCATGGCGCGCTGTCGCTCGACCAGATTTTCAGCGCCCGCCCCATGCTGGGCTACGCCGACTACCGTTCGCCGGTGCGCGGCCTCTATCTCTGCGGCGCCGGTACCCATCCCGGCGGCGGCGTCAGCGGCGCGCCAGGTCACAACGCCGCCCGCGTGATGATCGGCGATCGGCGGCGTTGGCGGTGAGCCGGCAACTGCCCACTGGCGCCGGCGCTTGCCGTGGCGTTCAATAGGCAATCCACCAACGCGGGATCCAGGCCATGAGCATGCTGCCCAAGTCCGTCACCATCACCGACGACACCATGCGTGAAGGGCTGCAGATCGAGAGCGCCTCGATTCCGGTCGAGGCCAAGCTGCGGCTGCTCGACGCGCTGGGCGAGACCGGCGCCAAGGTGATCTCGATCGGCTCGTTCGCGTCGCCCAAGTGGACGCCGCAGATGGCCTGTATCGACGAGATCGCGCAGCGTTTCGTGCCCAAGCCGGGCATCACCTACACGGCGGCGGTGTTCAACAAGACGGGCTACGACCGGGCCGACAGCTACTACCCCAAGGTCAACGTGCGCCGTGAAGGCAGGCTGCCGGGCAGCAACGTTGAACTGTGCGACTCCTTCGCCCGGCGCAACTACAACCGCACCCAGGCGCAGCAGATCGCCGCCATGGACGCGGCCATCGCCGCCGCCCGCGCCAAGGGCGCCGAGCGGGCGTACGTCGGCATCGGCAATCCCTTCGGCTCGAACTTCGAGGGCCCGTTCAGTCACCAGAAGCGCATGGATCTGCTCGCCCTGATGATCGGCAAGTGGCAAGCGGCCGGCATCACCGTCACCCGGGTCGCGCTGGTCGAGGCGATGGGGTGGAACCTGCCGCATCTGGTGCGCGAGACGATGACGGCGATCCGCGAGCGCTGGCCGTCGGTCACGGACTTCCACCTGCACCTGCACAACCAGCGTGGCGCGGCGCTCGCCAGCTACTACGAAGCGCTGCAGTTGGGCGCGCGGGAGTTCGACACCTGCCTCGGCGGCATGGGTGGCTGTCCCTATTGCGGCAACGGCCGCTCTGCCGGCCATGTGCCGACCGAGGACTTCGTCGACCTGTGCCACGAGATGGGCATCGAAACCGGCTACAACCTCGACAAGCTGATCGAGGCGGTGGCGATCGCCGAAGAGGTGGTCGGCCACACGCTGTGGGGCCACGTCTCGAAGTCCGGGCCGCGGCCGCGCGGGCCGGCGCTCTATCCCACCGATATGCCGTTCGTCGAGACGCTCGAGGAGGCGGCCCACTTCCGCAAAGGCAAGCAGGTCTACGACGGCCAGCTCTCGCCCTGGCGCGGCAACGACGCTCTGTTGCGGGCGTAAGAGATATCGCGGCGCGGAGCTTGACCGCGCCGTAATCCAAAAGCCTTCCTTATCGCAGCAATCAGCAAGTCTGATTGGCGTTGGCGATGGCCGGCGGTCATCTAAGGGGCGCGGCGCATTGGCGTCGACTGCAGCCCAAGGAGACCGTCATGGCCGGCGTTCTGGCCGTCATCTACGGCGTCATCGCCTATGCCTTCTTTCTAGTGACCTTCCTCTACGCCATCGGTTTCGTCGGTAACGTGTTGGTGCCGAAGTCGATCGATTCCGGTGCGCAGGGCGGGTTGGTCGAGGCTCTGCTGGTGAACACACTGCTGCTCGGCCTGTTCGCCGTGCAGCACAGCGTCATGGCGCGGCCAGCGTTCAAGCGCTGGTGGACGCGCTTCGTGCCGCGACCGGTCGAGCGCAGCACCTACGTGCTGCTGGCCAGCGCGGCGCTGGCGCTGCTGTTCTGGCAGTGGCGGCCGCTACCGGATGCGGTCTGGACGGTGCGCGATCCGCTGGGCGCCGGCCTTCTCACCGCCGTTTTCTGGGCCGGCTGGGGCCTCGTGCTGCTCAGCACCTTCCTGATCAGCCATTTTGAACTGTTCGGTGTACGCCAGGTGGTCGCGCGCCTGCGCCGCCGCGAGCTGCCGGCGCCGGTGTTCCACACGCCGTTGCTCTACCGCTGGGTGCGGCATCCGCTCTATCTCGGCTTCCTGCTGGCCTTCTGGGCGACGCCGACGATGAGCGTGGGGCACCTGCTGTACGCCGTCGGCACCACCGGCTACATCCTGATCGGCATCTGGCTTGAGGAGCGCGACCTGGTGGACCTTTTCGGCGAGCGCTACCGCGCCTATCGCCGCCAGGTGGGCATGCTGTTCCCGTTGCCGGGTCGTGGTGCCCTGACGCCGTCAACCGGTCGTGCGGCCGCCGCCGAGGGCGAGCGGCCGTAGAGGGGGCTGCCGGGCGCGGCGCTACTTGAGCTGCGCCCGGCAGTAATCGCGGTTGTTCTTGAACAGGCCACTGTCGGGCAGACGCGCCAGGCCCTGCTCATAAATGCCGATCGCTTCCTGCTATTTCTTCTTGTCCATGAAGCTCTTCGCCCAGCGGTCGTAGCTAGCTCGAACAGCTGGCGCTGGCGGTCGGCCGGCAGAATGGCGGCGGCGCGCTCGACAATCGCAAACGCGCAGGCGAAATCGGCGGCCTCGCGTCAGGCACTATCCTCGAGGCTGGCGCGACACGGGCCGGCTGCACCATGCTGCGCCTGCCGCTGGAAATCGGCCCGCCGTTCACCGAATGGCTGCGGGAACTCTTTCCGGACCGGGCGGAGCGGGTGCTGGTTCGCCAGACCCGCGGTGGCAGCTCTACAATTCCGACTGGAGCCAGCACATGACCGGCCTCGGCCCCTATGGCGAGCAGCTGCGCGCGCGTTTCACACTGGCGACCAAAAAGTTCGAGATGAACCGTTTTCGCTACACGCTCGATGTCATGCAATTCCAGGTACCTGCGGACAATTCGGGCGGCCGCGGCCGCCATCAGCTGACGCTGTTCTCGGTGGGCGGTTCAACCGCGCGGACCCATGGCGTAGAACCACCGGCAGTTGAACAGGGAGCGCACCGCTTCGACAAGGTCGTCGTCGTCATGGCCGGCTCCGGCGATTGATAGCGCCTGCCCGGCCGCAGTGCCTCGCTCTTTGGAACCCGCCGTAACCACCGATCAATGCAAATCCACCCTAAGACACAACAGATCATCGCGTCGCTGCGGCATCCCGTGCTCAAGAATGTCATCGCCGCGATACTTGACAACCTAAGGGACAACTTGGTGCGCAGTCTGCGCGCCAGGGAAGCGTCGGATCTTCTGAGTGCCGCGGATCTGCGCTTCTTGGCCGCGATGCCGGGCCGCACCAAGGCGGCTCTGCTGATCGAGGCGGCCGACACGGCGGCTACTTGCCAGGAGGACTGGGGTCTCAATATCTACGGGAACATCGTCCTCCACGTCTGTTGCGATTGTGTCGCTCGCCACCTGATGCGCACAGGTGTATCGCTGAGCGATGAAGAGGCGGCTCGACTGATCCGCGCCTACGCGCGGCGCCTCGACGGCATGGGATCGGCCTTTGGGGTGGCGCGGCACGACGACGGCCATTTGCAGGAAGGCCGCCATCTGTTCCTGACGACCGTGGCACCCCGCGTACGGCGCAAGCTCTTCCTCGTCGGCCGGCTATTGGCTGCGCCCAAGGCCTATGACGCATTGTTGGCCGGAGCGGCGCAGGTCAGACGCCCCCCGCAGGAACAGGCGGCGTTGCGCGCCGTCCTCGAGCCGGGGTGGACAGGGGCGCCGCTACCCCCTCCGCCGCCGCCAGCCCCACCGCCGCCGCCTCGCGATCCGCGCCGTGGACAAGTGGCGAGGCCAGACCACTTCTCCGATGAGACGTGGGAAGCCGCCTGGCGCTATTTCGAAGCCGGCCACCGCATCACCGCCCGGGCCGCGAGGATGCCGCCGCAGGACGAGGCGGGCTGGGTGATCCAGGACGCGCTGGAGCCGGAGGTCGAGACGCCGCTGTCCGACGACGCCATCGCGGCGCTCTACGATGCGGCGGCGGTGCCGGCGATCTGGTGGCACCGCGTGCGGCCGGTCCGTGGTCGGATGGACGCCACCAGCTATCTTGGCGGGCTGCCGCGGCTGACGCCCGATCTCGACTGGCCGCGGCGGCAGTGCGACGGCACGGCGCTGCCGCTGGGAGCGCAGATCGACTGCGCCCAGATCCCCGGCTTTCCCGGCAGCGCGGCGCTACCTCGCACGGGCACGCTGTACTTCTTCATCGATGTCCATGTCGACGACGACTTCGGCTGGGGCCAAGTGCTCTATTCGCCGATCGCCACCGGCAGCCTCAAGGTGTCGCCGCTGCCGGACAATCCAAGGCGCTTCCACGACCCTAACTATGACGTCTCGGGCGAGAAGGACTGGATCGACCCGCGGCGCATGCCGGAGCGGGTCGGCAGCGTGTTCGACCAGTGGCAGATCGAGCCGCTGGTCGTCGGTACGCACGGCGCTGAAGCTTCCGGGTCCATCATGCGACAACTCTATCGCGGCCATGATGCCGAAAAGGTGTCCAAGAGCGGCCACCAGCTGGATCGGCTGAGGTCCACCATCCGCCGCCGGTTGCAGGCGCGCGCGCTGGGCCGTGCCATCCCTGACGCGCCGTCCATCGACGGCGACGCCCTGTCCGGCTACCCCTGGACCTGGCTGTACGTGGTCATCCACGCCGAGCGGGTCGCGAGATCGGCGCGGTATCACCTCCCCGGGTTCACCGATCCGAAGTGGGCGAGGCAGCCGCCGGTGCTTCCCGCTGCGCTCGAGGTCTTGCTGGCGACGATCGAGCAAGAAGCCGACGCGCGTTTCCTGCGAGCGCTCGAACACGCTCCCGAAGAAAAGCTGTCATCCGACGAGCGTCGAGCGTTCCTCGCGTGGCTCGACTCGGTGGAGGCACGGTTCGCGCCGATGCGGGAGTGGCAAGACGCGAAACGATTCAACGCGGGGTATTTCACGCAGAGGGTGGCGACCTTGGGTGCGCGCCATCTGATCGCAATCCTGCCCGACGGATCGAGCGTGCTGCCGCCCGTCTGGTGGGAGCTGGCGCGCCATGGCGCCGACGCCTGCGTCTACGATCGGCACCAGATGCTGGGCCATGGCCATGGCGGGCTGGGATCGAAGGACTGGCTCGCCAAGGACCACGTCATGTTGATGCAGATCGCCCACGACGACGGCATCAACTGGAACTGGGATTGCGGCGTGTTGCAGTTCTGGATCAAGCCGGCCGACCTGGCGGCGCGCCGTTTCGGCGACGTCCACGTTGTGCTGGTCGGCAACTGACGCCCAGCGGATCGTCAGCTCAGGGATGGCGCACGCGACATGACGGACGAGCAACAGTCGCCAGGTGAGCCGGCGCGGCTGCCGGTATTCGCGGCGTGGTCGATCGATCCATCGTGACGGGTTGTCTGCACCAGTCTGTGCCTCGTCTTCGGTCACTGCTCGCTGGACCGACGTGTCTGGAGGTCGTCGCTGGCCGGTAGCGCTTGTCAATGTCGTGCCGCACGGCGCTCCCAGGTTCGCCCGGCCTCGCCCTCACTTCATCTGCGCCCGGCAGAAGTCGCGGTTGTTCTTGAACAGGCCGCTGTCGGGCAGGCGTGCCAGGCCCTGCTCATAGATGCCGATCGCTTCCGGCCATTGCTTCTTGTCCATGAAGCTCTTGGCCCAGCGATCGTAGCTCAGCTCGAACAGCTGGCGCTGGCGGTCGGCTGGCAGGATCGGGGCGGCGCGCTCCACCACGGCGATGGCGCCGGTGAAGTCGGCGGTGCGGACCTTGTCGTTGACGGCATTGTTTACAATCCCTGCCGGGCCGTCCCCGATTTTCGGCAGGCCGGGGAACTTGGCCGCCGCCTGGCGTGCGACCTCGATCACAGCTTCGATGCCGCCACGGGCGAATTCGGCGCGCGCCCATTCTTGCGCCAGGTAGACGGCGTTGTTGCGCAACAGGTTGGAGTTCGGGGCGGCGGCGATACCCGCGGCGTAGACGTCGGCCGCACCTGGCCAGTCCTTGGCCGCCATGCGCTGCTTGGCCCAGTTGTCGTGGATCAACTCGTGGCTCGCCTGGGTGTCCGCCGGTGTCAATTGCGTGCCGGCGGTCTTCAGGGTCTCCAGCGCCTTGTCGAACTGGCCGGCCCGCACGTGCTCGCCGATGGTGCGGCGGATCTGCGTGCTGCCGCTGTCACCGACCTTGGGAAGGTCGGGAAATTTGGCGGCCAACTCTGCCGAGACAGCAGCGACCTCTGTCGCGCCCCCCTTCGCGTAGGCCGCCTTCTGCCACTCCTGCGCCAGGTAGGCGACGTTGTTCTTTAGGTGCGGGTCGTCGGGGACCAGCTTCAGAGCGCGCACGTAGAGGTCGGCGGCCTCGCTCCAGGCGCCTTGCTTGATCAGCGCCTTGGCTCGGGTGTCGAAGACGAAGACGATCAGCTCGCGTCGCTGCTTGGCGTCGGTCAGCGCCGCGCCCGCCGCGTCGACCGCCGCCAGGCTCGCCTCGACGTCGCCAGCCTCGACCAAGGTCTTCACCTGGCGCCAGATGTAGGACAGGCGGGCTTCGCCGATGCCGGCGTTGCCGGGAAACTGCCGGTCGAGTGCGGCAAACACCGCCAAGCCCCTGTCGAAGCCGTTAGCACCTTCCTTCTTGGCCCATTCCTGCGCCAGGTAACCCACCGTCTGACGTAGCCGCTTGTCGTCCGGCCGGGCGGCCAGTCCCTGTGTCAGGACCGCGGCAGCGGCCTCGAAGCGGCCGTCGCCGATCTCGGCGTTGGTCCAGCGCAGGAAGAGATCGTCGCGCCACTTCGCGAGTTCCTGGCGCGGCGCGGCATCCAGCTTGGCCATGCCAGCCTCGGTCGCCGCGAAAGCCGCCTGCCACTGGCGCGCCTTGACCAACGCCTCGCCGGGCTTGATGTAGACCCACGCCTGCATCGACTGGAAGCCGCCCTGCGGCAGCGCGTCGGCGGCACGCTTGAGCACCGTGACCGCTTCGTCCGGCCGGCCGGCATCGGCCAGGGTCATCGCCCAGCGTTGCCAGACGGCGATCTGGTTGTTGGCCAGCAGCGCGTCGTTGGGTGCCAGGGTGCGGCCAACCGCGGCGACATCGAGCGCTTGCTGCCAGCGCTGCTCGCCGGCCAGCTCGAGGCTCCAGTTCGCCAGGGTCGCCAGCGCGTTCTTGACGGCCGAGGCGAACTCCGCATCGAGGCTCATCGCCCGGAAGTAAGCCAGCAATGCGTCGTGGTGGCGCTTGGCTTTCCCGAGCTCGACGCCCTTGTTGTAGTAGATGATGGCGGCCAGTCCCGCCTCGGTTACCTCGCGGCGCTGGTCGCGGTGCGAGTCGGGGATGTAGCGAAAGCCGGTCAGCTGCTCGAAGCGGGCAATTTGGCGCGGGTCGCGGGC
>DATFGV010000751.1:0-12463 GCA_035249115.1 Vineibacter sp. | reverse complement strand
TGGGCGACAGTGGCGCGATGGCCGCCGCGCACTTCAGGCTCCGGTCGCCCTTCAGGATCTGTTCGGCGCCGTCGCCGAACTGCTGCGCGAAGAACAGTTCGGTGAATGTCGGTTTGCGGCCCAGCGCCGCCGCCAGCCGGTTGCCGGCATCCGCCGCCAACAGCGCCGCCACGGTATGCTGGCGATTGGCGCGATACCGGTCCTCGTCGGTCAAGTCGGTAATGCCCTTGGCGGCGGCCATCGCCACGCCCCGCTTCCAGTCGTCCGCGGCGATTCGGAACGGTCCGACAGTCTCTGACGTCGCTGTGCCGACATCGGTGAGGTTCTTGCTGGCGCAGTAGGCGGCCGCCATCAGGTAGTTTCGCTCCGGTCCGTGTTCGCGCGCCGCCTTCGTGACCAGCAGGCAGAAGGCCTGGTGCTCTTCCGGCGCGATCGGCTCCGGCGCCATCGTGACTTCGGTGGGCCTGACGCGCGACGACGGCACGAAGCCCGACGGCGGCGGCGCGATCACCTTGACGAATCCGGGATTCTCGGCGAACGGCTCACCGTCGAACGGGTCACCTTTCTTCAGCTGGCCGACGATGTCGGCGCCCAACTCCGCCTTGGCGCGCACCTTGGCGCCTTCGCTATCGACAACCACAAATTTCGCCATTGCTGTCCCCCTCACCGGGTTGGCGCCTGTCGTCGGTCCGCGATGCTCCTCTCGCGCCACCCTGCTTCGTGGCGCGCGGCGCTAGGGCCGGATGCGCGACCAAAGCTGCGAGTCGAGCGAGTCGACGCCCTTCTCGACGCCGTCGACCTTGTCGCGCTTGGCGCGAATCGCCGGCCGGACGCGCGTCCAGGTCTCGGCGGCAGATGCTGGCGGCCGGCCCGGCAACTCGAGTGCGGTCCACACCTCGGCGATTCGCGCCTCCTCGATGGTGGAATGGCGCAATGGCCCGCCCTCGACCCGCGTCGCGTTGGTTAGGAAGCCACGTTCGAAGGGTGACGTCATGCCGGCGGGCATCGGACCAAGCGTGATCAGCGTGTCGGCCGTCCGGCCGGTGAGCCTGCCGGAAGGCTCACCCCAGCCCGGTTCATTGCGGGCCCTCATACCGGCCTCAAACTCGCGGATGGCGCGCCGCGTCTCGCTGCCCTCGGGGCCGAGCAGACCGGTCACCCGCAGGCCCAGCGCCGCCTGCACCCGTGCGACATGGGTGAAGGTGATGGCCGCCTCGCCCTCGAGCTTGGTGTCCGGCAGGGAAACCGGCGGCGCCGCGGGGGCCGGGTTCACGGCACCACGAACCTCGCCTGCCGCCCGCTCGCGCGGCGTACCGGTCGCGATCGCCGGCCCTGCGAGGCGAGCCGCGTTCAAGGACAACGCCGGATCCGGATGCGTCACGGCGTTGCGCGAACCATTGGCCGCATTGTTGATGTTCGCTTCGATCGCTGCCGGCGAGCACTGCGCCAGATAGCCCTGCAGCTGGATCATCGTGTCGGGGCGCGTCGTCGGCGGGTTTGCCGCCATGACGCTGGCGTATTTGCTGCGTCCCTCGAGCACGACATTGCGCAGCGCCGACGGTTCGATGGTGAACAGCACCGAATTGGCGCCGGCATCGAACAGGCTGGCGGACAAGCCGAATGCCGCTGTGACGATGCCGAAGGCGGTGGCGCCGGCGTTGGCGATGGCCAGGATGGTGCCGGTCGTCGCGGCCGTCGCCGTCAAGCCCCGCCGCACCGCCTGCTGGCCGCGGTTGAAGCGGAACAGGGCATCGAGATACTCGTCGCAACGTGCATCGATGTCGCGGATGCCGGCACGCTGGATCAACCTCCAGTCGTTCGAGATCGTGCCCGGTATCTGCGTCAACCCGGCGCGGATCGTCAGGGACTGAATGTAGGCAGTCTCGAGATTGGCGCTGGCGATCACATCGGATGAAAGCTTTTCGGGTGTCGCGGGTAGCCCGGCGATGTTGCCGACGGCATTGCAACCGCACAGCGCAAGGCCCGTTGCCAATACCAACCAGCGTCTGGTCTGTCGCATCGCCAGGCTCCCCCATCGTCTGGCCGCAGGCTGGCGGCATCCTTTTGCGGGCGATCGCAAGGCGCTCTGGCGCACAGACGTATCACCATCATTCAACGCTTGGCCTGAACCGAATCCGCCCGGCAAGTAGCCGCCGTGGCGGCGCGCGACACGGGCGCGCAAATTTTTTGCACAGTAAGTGTGCAAGCATACACGCACGAATGATGCGCCAGCAATGCGTTAGAGGGCTGTTACAGCTTGGCGCGGCGCTCGGCCGAACGATCCGTGCGGCGCCATGCGCTGCCCCTTGCGCGGCCACCGCGCGGGCTGGTAACAGCTTCGCCGGCTTGAACAAAGCCATGCCCGAGCCGGGTTAGCTCAGCGGTAGAGCAGCGGTTTTGTAAACCGTTGGTCGGGGGTTCAATTCCCTCACCCGGCACCACAGCCCCCTGCGGTCGGCAGCGGTCAATAGCGAGGACGCCGTTCTGTGTCGGACCCCGCCAGGAAGAAGTATCGCGTCGCCTACCTGGTCACGCATCCGATCCAGTACCAGACGCCGCTGCTGCGGCTGGTGGCGGCCGACCCGGACATCCATCTGAAGGCGTTCTTCGGCACCGACTTCTCGACCCGCCACTTCTTCGATCCCGAGTTCAACCAGATGCTCCAGTGGGACGTGCCGCTGCTGGAGGGTTACGACTACGAGTTCCTGCCCATCCTGCCGGGCATGCACTTCCCCGAGGACCGGCATTTCGATCGCTGGCGGCCATTCAATATCGGCCTGCGCAAGCGGCTGGTCGCCGGCGGATTCGACGCCTTGTGGATCCACGGCTATGCCCGCGCGCCGCATTTGTGGGCCATGGCGGCCACCGCCGGCACCAGCGTCAAGATCTTGCTGCGCGACGAGGCGAGCGGCGTCGGGCGCGCAACCAGCAACCTGAAGTCGGCCGCCAAGCGCACGCTGTTCAGCCTGATTGACCGCCAGGTCGACGCCTACCTCACCATCGGCTCGGCCAACGAGGCGCATTTCCGCGACCTGGGAATCGACTCCGCCAAGTTCTTTCGCGTCGCCTACGCCGTCGACAATGACTGGTTCGCCGAGCGCTTTGCCGAAGCCCGGCCGCTTCGCGATGCGCTGCGCGCCGAACTGGGTGTGCCGCCGGGTCGGCCGATCATGCTGTCGGCCGCCAAACTCACCGAGCGCAAGGCGCCGTTCGACCTGTTGCGCGCCTTCGCCCGCTCCATCGAGGGGGTACCGACCGAGCGCCGGCCTGTCCTGCTGATGGCCGGCGACGGCGACTTGCGGGCCGAGGTCGAGGCGGCCGTCGCGTCGCTGCAGCTGGCCGAGCCGGTGCGGTTGCTGGGTTTCCAGCCACAGCAAAAGATGCCGGCGCTCTACGATTTGTGCGACGTCTCGGTGCTGACCTCGGCGCACGAGACCTGGGGCCTGGTGGTCAACGAGGCGATGGTCGCCGGCAAGGCGATCATCGCCAGCGACCGGGTCGGTGCGGCCCAGGACCTCGTGCGCAACGGCGTCAATGGTTTCGTCTACCCGTTCGGCGATATCGAGGCACTGGCGCGACACCTGCGGGACGCCGTCGCCGAGCCGGCGCGGCTGGCCGAAATGGGCCGCGAAAGCCAGCGGCTGATCGCCAACTGGAGTTTCCAGCAGAATGTCGAGGGCCTGAAAGCGGCGCTGACCGCAACGGTCGGCAAGCGGTAGCTCACTCGGCCGCCAGCGGCCGTGCGTGGCGGCGCGGTCGCGGCGACTTGTGGAGTTCCCCGTCTTTCATGATCGCGATCAGCCGGCTGGCATCCTGCAGGATGGCGATGTCGGCCAGCGGATCGCCGTCGACCAGCAGCAGGTCGGCGAGGTAGCCCTCCTTCACCTGGCCGAGCGAGTCGCCCTGCATCATCAGCTCGCCGCCGTAGCGGGTTGCGGCGACGATGGCGTCCATCGGACTGAAGCCGAACAGCTTCACGAAATGCTCCAGGTCGCGGGCGTTGCGCGGCATCGGATTGAAGGCAAAGCCGTAGTCACCACCAGGCAGCACCCGCACGCCGCGACGCTGCAGCGACTTCATGTTGGCGCTGCCCTGCTCCAGCTCGCGTTCGATGCGCCGGGCGGTGTCGGCGGGCAGCGATGGATTCTCCTTCAGGATCACCCAGGTGATGCCGATGGTCGGCGCCACGAACACGCGGTCCTTGGCGGCCTCGAGCATGTCCAGCGCTTCTTCGTCGGCCAAGGTGGCGTGGAAGATCATCTGCACGCCGTGCCGCAACGACATCTTTACCGAGTCGGCGCTTCGCGCGTGCGCCGCCACGCGCTTGCCATGCGCCCGCGCCACGTCGCAAACGGCGGCGACTTCGGCCTCGGTCATCACCGTCGTGTGCGCCGGCGAAGCGGGCGCGCCCTCGTCGCCGGACGGGTTGATCTTCAGGGTGTCGACACCCTCGCGCACGAAAAAGCGGGACCATTGCCGGAACTGGTCGGCGCCGTCGGCGACCACGGCGAAGGTGTCGCGATGCAGGTGTTGCAGGCGCACGTCGCCGAGGCCACCGGTAATGGTCATTTCCGGCGACGCCGCCAGCATGCGCGGACCGGGAATGTCGCCGGCGTTGATGGCGTTGCGGATCACCACGTCGAGCCGCGGCTTGGCGGCTGCCGCCGAGTTGATGCTGGTGAAGCCGTGGTCAAGCAGCAGGCGCACGAACTTCATGGTGAGCAGCGTATGCTCTTCCGGCGGGAACTCACCCAGCGCCGGGATCGTCGGCGTATTGACGAAGCTGGGGTGGGCGTGAGCCTCCACCATGCCGGGCATCAGGGTGGCGCCGGCGGCGTCGACGACCGTCGTCTCCGGTGAGGGGCGCAGCGCGCCCGGCTGGCGGCCGATCGACTTGATGCGATTGCCCGACACCAGCACGTCCGCCGCGAAGGGCGCCGCGCCGCTGCCGTCGATCACCTGCGCGTTGCGGAACAGCGTGTCCGACATGGTGTCCTCCTCGTTTTTCGCTTCCTAGCACTCGACCGCGAAGCGCCCAATTCCGGATGAAGGCCGACGCCGAGATTCTGGGTGGATCAGGACAAAGGGCAAGCTGTTATAACTCATCCGCCATGGCAAGACGCCGTCTGCTGATCGCCCACCCCGGCGCCACCTCGCTGCTCTATCCGCTGGTGTCGCTGCTGCAAACTCTGGACCTCGACGTCCGGTTCGAGACCTCGTTCTACGCCCGGCCCGACGGCGCGTTCGAGCGCATCGCCGGCCGGCTGCCGGGCCGACTGGGAGCCCGGGCGCTGCGCGAGCTGGGCCGGCGGCGCCATCCCGAAATCGATCCGCGCGGCGTCATCACCCATCCGGCGCCGGAACTGCTGCACGTGCTGGCGGCACGCGTCGCCTCGCCGTCCGTCACGTCGGCCCTGCTGCGCTGGCGCAATCGGCGCTTCGACCGCCTCGTGGCGGCGCGCATCGAACGCGAACGGCCGGACATCTTCATCGGCTTTGACGGCTCGGCCGAACAGTCCTTTCGCGCTTGCGCCGCCGTCGGCACCACGTCGCTGCTGTACCAGGCGATCGGCCATCTCAAGAGCGGGCTTCGCTTGCTCGACGAGGAGCGCCGCCTGCATCCCGAATTCGCCACCGTCGACCTGGGCGACACCAGCGACGCCTGGGTCGATCGCAACACGCGCGAGGCGCTGCTGGCGGACCGCGTCGTCGTCCCCTCGGACTACGTTCGCGATTCGCTGATCGAGAACGGTCGCGATCCGTCGAGCATCGAACTGCTGCCGTTTCCGATCGACACCGAGCGCTTTTCGCCGGCGGCCGCACCGCGCGCCGACGGCAAGGTGCGGGCGCTGTTCGTCGGCCAGATCGGCATGCGCAAGGGCGTCAAGTACATCCTCGAGGCGGTCAAGCGTCTGGCGCGGCCGGAGCTCGACGTCGTGCTGGTCGGTGGACTGGTCGACGGCGGCGACTGGCTGCGCCCTTACGCCGGCCTCTACCGCCACATCGCCAACGTGCCGTACGCCGAGATGCCGGCGATCTTCCGTGCCGCCGATGTGTTCGTCTTCCCGTCGCTGCACGAGGGGTCGGCGATGGCCGTCAACGAGGCGCTGGCCAGCGGCCTGCCCTGTATCGTCACACCCAACGCCGGCGCCATCGTTCGCGACGGCGTCGAAGGCTTCGTCGTGCCGCTACGTGACACGGGTGCCGTCGCCGATCGGTTGGCACGGTTGGCCGACCAGGCCGCGTTGCGGCAGCAAATGGGCGCCGCGGCGCGGGCGCGCGCCGAAGCGCACGACTTCGCCGCCTATCGAGCCAACCTGGCCGGCTTGCTGGATCGACTGCGGCAGCCGGCCTGATCGACCCTGCCAACGACACTTGAATCATCCAGCTTGCGGTGGCTGAAGAGCCCCGCGATCCGGAACACGGGCGTCCTTCCGGCGCGCGACAGAATCGACCGCCAGTTTGAGGTCGTTGAGCTTGTGCTGGACGCGTTTGCAGGCAAGGAACTTGAGTGGGACGGTTCGATGCACTGATCACGGTATCAGGAGGCCGCGGCCGGTCCGGTACACGATTCCGCCAGCCCCTGGCTCCACCCGATCGGAAGCGATCGCGGCGATCTAACCGTCGCCTGGCGGCCGCCGCAGTCGAGGTCCAAGCTCGAATGCCCCGTCCAGACCCTTGCCCGCCGCTGGGCCGTCGAAGCCACCTGCCGTGCCCGTCACCGTGCCGGCCCTGGCCACAGCCGGGCGGCCGATCAGCGGTGGCCGCACGGGCGACAGCGGACCGGGGCGCGGCGCGCGGCCAGCCTGTGCCGCCGGCGCTTGGCGGGCGGCGGCGAGCATCTGGCGTTCCACAACCGGGAGGGCGTACACGACGCCGAGCAGCAGAAAGTAGTAATAGTTCATCGGGTCGGTATCGAGCGCCCAGCCCTTGAACGACGTCAGCATGGTGAAGACGACCATCGCGGTGCCGCAGGCGGCCACCCCCTTCAACGGCCGCAGGGTCAGACGCAACTGCATCTGCAGGCAGTACAGGAACGACAGCCCGAGGCATCCGAGCACCACCAGGAAGCCGACCGCGCCAAGTTCGACCAGCGCCTTGCCGTAGTAGTTCTCGATCAACAACCCTTTGTCGTGCATCAGGGTGGCCATGGCCGCATCGTGGCCGTGCCGTGCCGCGCCCGTGTTGGCGCCGACGCCCAGCCCGAACAGGCCGCCTCGATCGAGCGCGTCGACGATGCCCATCACCGCGATATCCTCGCCGTAGCGCGCGGTCAGGCCGGCAGCCTCGCCATAGATCTTGCCGCCATCGATGCCGGCCATCGACAGCGCCGCGAACAGCGCCACACCGAGGCCGACGATGGCCTGCACCGCGCCGCGGGCGCGGAACTTGAAGAATTGCACGATCACGACGATCAGCGGCATGAAGACGAAGTTGCCGCGGGCGCCCGACGTGAAACCGGCGACCAGGCCCATCATCATGCTGGCCCAGACGAACGCGCGCCAGGCGCGGCTTCGCTCGATCTCCAGCAGCATGAACATCGGAAACAGCATCAGGAAGCAGAACACGCCGTACTGGGAATTGAACTGGAAACTGCCGGGAATGCGGAACAGTTCGGCACCGTAGCTGTGGAACGAGGCGAACTGCTGCGTCGCGTGGCGGGCATAGTCGCCATAGAAGAATTTCATCGTGGCTTCGTAGTCGTACAACGCCGAGCCCAGATACATGACGATGCCGGTCGTCCATGGAATCCAGGCCGCGACCACCAGGGCGCGCATAATGTTGCGCAGGTCCGCCTCGCGTCGAATGAACGATATGCCGACCAGCAGCATCGGTATGTAGAACAGCCAAACCTTGAGGCCGATGCCGGCCACCATCAAATTCGGCACCGCCGGATTGGCGGCGGCGAACAACGTCACCAGGACCAGCAAGCCGTAGGCCGGGTAGAGCATCTGCGGCACCCGGCCCCAGCGCGCCTGCTGGCTCAACAGGAAGAAGCTGATGTACAGCGGCAAGACCACCAGGATGTCGCGTGCCAGCGTGCCCAGGGGCGACGGGAACATCGCAGCCACGATGAAGCCGGTGAAGGGCGTAAAGGCGATCAGCAGGTAGACGCCCGTCCGCCAGTTCAACAGGGTCGCCGCCCAGGCGGCGATGAGCACCGGCAAACCGAAAACAACGACTTCCATCTGCGGCGTCCCGTCGCTAGATCCCGCTGCGCGCGCCAATCGCGCCGCCAGCACCGTTGTCGTGATCACCCGCCGCGCGCCCTGCGCGCCGGGCCGGCGCACGCGATCCGGCGGTTTTGAGGCGGCCGCCCGGCCGCAGAGTGCTCGATCGAAGTTCCAGGGCCATCTATTCCCGCTCAATCAAATGCCGCCGCGCCGACGGCAGCGCAACGTAGTTGCCTTCGCTCATCGCTTCCGTCGCCGTCACACGATGCAGGGCGCCGGTGTCGGCGATTCGCAGGAATTCGTAGTCCGCGAGTTCCCGAAGGCTGTCGACCAAAGCAGCGTGGTTGTAGCCAAACCGCTCCATGTTCTGATCCGCCTCAAAGACGATCGTCGGCTTGCTGTTGGCGATCGTCGCCGCGGCGCCGCGGAACACCTGAAGCTCGGCGCCCTCGACGTCGATCTTGATGAGACTGGGAGGGGCCAGGCCTCTGTCGCCGATGAATCCGTCCAACGTCGTCATCTCTCGGCGAATCGCCGTCGAGCGACTTTCGCGGGCGACCAGCGACGCGTGAACCGCCTGGCGAGTCACGTACAATGTTCCCTCGCCGACCTGGTCCGACAACAGCACCTCATGTACCGCCACGCGCGATAGGCCGTTTATGACCGCCGAGTCACGGATGCGGGCCGCCAGTGTGGGCTGAGGCTCGAACGCCTGAACGTCGAGCGTGTCGCCGAACTTTCGGGCGCACTCCACCGAAAATACCCCGGCATTGGCGCCAATGTCGTAGAAGACGTCGCCGGGCCGCAGCAGCCGCAGACAGACGTCCAGGACATGACCGTCCCAGACGCCTTTGTCGAGGTTGATCCGGCAGTAGATATCGAGCTGGCTGGTATCGACGGCCAGCCGCGCTCCAGACCGCAGCGGAATGGTCATCCGCGTATTCTTCAATAGCGTACGACCGATCAGGTTGGGCAAGAGTATCCCGGTACGTGGTGCGTTGGCGAACCACCAAGACGCGAATCGGTAGCCGATGGGTGCCGAGGACCGCCAAGCTGCCGGCAATGATGATGTCGAGGTCGCCCTCACGGTGTCGCTTCCTTGCGAACGCCGGATGTCCGCTGCCCGTGACCCGGGGTGGACAGCGTTGACCGCTCCGCGTTCGACCTCATGGCCTACTCAGGCTCCCGCTATGCCGCGCGTCGCGCGAAATCGCTGTCCGGCCGGAAATCGGCCAGCACCCGCAGCGCCCAGGCGCGCCAGCCGCGGGTGCGCGCGTCGCCGGTGCCGACGCCCAGCCAGTCGCGCACCGGAACCTGGAAGCCGGTCTTCGGCCGGCCCGCCAGCGCGTCGCGCACCGGCGGCGACAGCAATGGCGGCAATTCGGCTTTGGTGACGGGTGGATCGGCGACAATCAGCGGCGCGAGGTCGCGGAAGAACGACACGTCGACGAAGGGCGTGCGAATTTCCAGCGAATGCGCCATCCCGGCCCAGTCGGCGTCGCGCAGCAGCTGGTTGCGCAGGTAGAAGCTCAGTTCGAGCGCCGCGACACGGCCGTTGCCGGTGCGCACGCCGTCGATGGCGGCGGCCAGGGTCGCGTCCGCATCGAGATCGGCGAGACCGCGGCGCAGGTAGTCGGCGTCGAGCAGCGCCGGCAGTTCCCAGGGCATGAACAGGCCACGGCGCAGCAGGTAGGCGCCGCTGTAGCTGCCGCCGTACTCCAGCACGCCGGCGTATTTCGGCGACGTGAAGCGGCGCAACACCGGTTCGCTCAGCACACGGAAGCCGCGGCCCAGCGCCTGCAGCCGGCCGACCCCGCCCACCAGCCGCACCATCTCCGGCACCTGGCGGAAGCTCGGGTAACCGGCGAACACCTCGTCGCCGCCGATCCCCGACAGCGCCACCTTCAGGCCGGTCGAGGCCGTCGCCTTGCTGACGAAGTAGACGTTGGTGCCGTCGATGGTCGGCTGGTCCATCGCGTGCATCAGGTGATCGCGCGCCGCCGCGAACTCGGCGCGGCTGATCCAGACGGTACTGTGATCGGTCTGGTGGTACGCCGCGATCCGGGCCGCGATCACCGTTTCGTCGTCGGCGGTGCCGCGGTAGCTGTCAAAGCCCAGGGTGACGCTGCGCAGCCTCTCGCCCGCATGCGGCGCGGCGAACTGCGCCACCAGCGATGAATCGAAGCCGGCCGACAGGAACATGCCGACCGGCACGTCGGCCACCATGTGGTGCTCGACCGTATCGGCAATGCGCGCGCGCAGCAGCTCCAGGCGCGCCGCGCCGGTCGGCGCCGACCGCTCGCGCTCCGCCTCGCCCAGCACGGCGGCGATCGTATGAAAGCGGCGGATCTCCGGAGTCTTGCCCTCGGCAACCACCATGGTGTGGCCGGCCGGCAGGGACCGGATGCCCTTGAACAGGGTGAACGGCTCGGGCACCGAGCCCCACATCAGGAAGCCGACATCGGCCGCCGGCTCCGGCGTCGTGTCGATGCCGCCTCCGGCCAGCAACGACTTGACCTGCGAGGCGAAGCGCAAGCAGCGCCCATCGTCGGCATAGTACAGCGGCTTGATGCCGAACGGGTCGCGGGCGAAGAACATGCAGCGCCGCGCCTCGTCCCAGATCGCGATGGCGTACATGCCGCGCAGCCGCTCGACCATGGCCGCGCCGTGCACGTCATAGAGATGCAGCAGCACCTCGGTGTCGGATTGCGTCGTGAAGCGGCGGCCGGCGCTCTCCAGCTCGGCCTTGAGCGCCCGGTAGTTGTAGATTTCGCCGTTGTAGTTGGCGACCAGCCGGCCGCCATCGAAGCTCATCGGCTGCCAGCCGCTCGGCCCGGGATCGATGATCGCCAGCCGGCGTTGGGCGAACAGGGCGCGGCCGTCATCGGCCGCCCACGTCCCCTCGCTGTCCGGTCCGCGGGCCGCAATCGCCGCCGACATGCGGCCGAGCAGCGCGCGGTCGTCCTCCCGAGCCTTCCCGCCGTAATGAAACAGACCCGCAATGCCGCACACTGAAATCGTACTCCCCGGCCCAGCCGTGCCTTTACAAGCAAACTGTCCAACCCGCCCCTAAATCTCAAAAAAGACTAGTATCTCTAACAACTTATGCTAACTACCTCGAACAATCACGTGGCTCCCCTCGCCCCCGGATGCGCATTCTCCACCTGATCGCGACCTTGGCCCGCGAAAGCGGCGGTCCGGCCCAAGCCTGCCTTGAGATGGCCCGGGCCGTCGCGGCGCGCGGCCACGACGTCGCCATTTCTACCACAAACTGGCCCGGGAAGGCAGCCGAACCGGTGCCGACCGGCGTGCCGTTGCGTCAGGACGGCGTCACCGTCACCTATTTCCCGGTCCTGCCGCCGCGCGGCTGGAAGCCGTCGCTGGCCATGGCCCGGGTGCTGCGACGCGAGCTGGCCAGCTTCGATGTGGTGCACCTGCATTCGCTCTACCTGTTCCATGACTGGTTAGGCGGGCGGCTCTGCCGGCGCTTCGGGGTGCCCTACATCGTGCGCCCGCACGGCATGCTCGACCCCTACATCCGCAACCACCACCGCGGCCGCAAGCACCTGATGGAATTGCTGTTTCAGGACCGGGTGCTGCGCCACGCCGCGGCCGTCCACTACACCAGCGAGGTCGAGCGCGAGATCAGCCGGCCATTCGACCATGGCGCACCGGCCCGGATCGTGCCGCTGGGCGTCGACCTCGCCGGCTTTGACGCCCTGCCGCCGCCGGAGCGCTTCGCCGAGCGCTTTCCCGAGACCCGTGGCCGGCGGATCGTGCTGTTCCTCAGCCGGCTGCACCCCAAGAAGGGCCTTGACCTGCTGCTGCCGGCCTTCGCCCGTCTGGCGAGCGACGATCCGTCGCTGCACCTGGTGATCGCCGGGCCCGACGACGGCATGCTCGACCAGTGCAAGGCCTGGGCGCGCCGCGACGGCATCCATGACCGGGTGACCTTCACCGGCATGCTGCGCGGCGAGGACAAGCTGGCGGCCTTCGCCGCCGCCACGTTGTTCGCGCTGCCCTCCTACAGCGAGAATTTCGGCATCGCCGTGGTCGAGGCGATGGCCGCCGGCTTGCCGGTCGTGATCTCCGACCAGGTCAACATCTGGCGCGAGATCCAGGCCGGCGGCGGCGCGCTGGTCACCCGCTGCGACAGCGACAAGCTGGCGCTGGCGCTGTCGACCGTGCTGGCAGATCGGCCGCTGGCCGAGGACATGGCGCGCAAGGCGCGCGCCACGGTTCGCCGGCTGTACCACTGGGACAGCGTCGCCGCCTCGCTGGAAGCCATG
>DATFGV010000750.1:0-18301 GCA_035249115.1 Vineibacter sp. | reverse complement strand
CACGCGCTGAACCTGTCGCATGGCGCCGGTCACGGTCGGCTTGACCGTGACCGCTGCGGACTCACGACGCCGGATTCTCCTCACTCTCGCCACCAGGTCCGGGTGAGAGAACATGCAGTCTCTCCGGTAGAAAAACTAGGTCTGCCGCGTGTCGGATTGCCGACGTCGGGTGCGTCCTTGGGCTGATCGTTGGTTGCGAGGTTTGGAAATGGAGTTGAGTCGATGGTCGTTGTGATCGTCTCCCGCCACTTCCGGCCACGGCCGCAAAACTCGACAGCGGCGACCGCGCAGTCTTAGCAGCCGGTTGCCGTGCCGGCCCGGACAGTATCGCTTGCGCGCCCTTAGCGGAGTCAGCAATGCTCAAGACAATTGGCATCATCGCGGCAGTCCTTGTGGTCGCTGTTGCAGCGATTCTCATATTTGCCGCGACCAGGCCGGACTCGTTCCGCGTCGAGCGGTCGGTCAACATCAAGGCGCCGCCGGAGAAGATCTTCGCGCTGGTCAACAACCTGCGAGCGCATGCGGCGTGGTCGCCGTGGGAGAAGAAGGATCCGGCGATGAAGCGGCTCTATTTCGGACCGGAAAGCGGCAAGGGTGCCGCCTACGAATGGGATGGTGACAAGAACATCGGCGCCGGCCGCATGGAAGTCACGGAATCGTCGTCGCCGTCCAAAGTCATCTTCAAGCTGGATTTCATCCGTCCATTCGAGGCGCACAACACCGCCGAGTTCGCGCTGGTGCCGAGCGGCGAGGCGACGCGGGTAACCTGGGCCATCTACGGGCCCAGCCCCTACATCTCGAAGGTGATGGGTGTCTTCTTCAGCATGGACAGCATGATCGGCAAGGAATTCGAGGCCGGTCTCGCCGACCTGAAGGCCATTGCCGAGAAGTAGCCAGCCGATCCATCCGATACGACCGCGCAAGCAGGTAACGGCCCATGTCGCTCAAGCTTTACTTCCATCCCCTGTCGTCGTTCTGCCAGAAGGTGCTGATCGCGCTGTACGAGAACGACACCCCGTTTGAACCACGGATCGTCGATCTCGGCGACGAAGCCGACACCACAGCCTTCAAGAAGATTTGGCCGGTCGGCAGGTTCCCCGTTCTGCGCGACGAGCCGCAGGATCGGACGATACCCGAGTCGAGCATCATCATCGAATACCTGGCGCAGCACTATCCAGGCAGCTCCCGACTTGTGCCGGATGATGTGGCGCTCGCCCGCGAGACCCGACTGCGCGACAGGTTCTACGACCTATATGTCAATGTGCAGATGCAAAAGATCGTCACCGACCGGCTGCGGCCGGCGGGGAAACATGATCCCTTTGGGGTGGAGCAGGCACGGGCGCTGCTGCGCACGGCGTGCGACATGGTTGATCAGGACATGGCGACCCGAACATGGGCGATGGGCGAGGACTTCAGCATGGCCGATTGCGCCGCCGCGCCAGCCTTGTTCTAAACCTGGTGATGCCGTTGACGGAGCGACACACGAGCGCCGCGGCATATCTCGAGCGGCTGAGGCGACGCCCGTCTTTCGCGCGTGTCATCAAGGAGGCCGAACCATATCTCGATCGCTTCCCGACATAGGGAAAAGGGCAAGCCCCGAGGCAGAGTGCGCCGGTCGCGCTCGTGTCATGCAATTCATCTATCCAGGAGTAAACCATGCAAGTTCAGTCCTACCTGTTCTTCGATGGTCGCTGTGAAGAGGCCGTCGAGTTCTATCGCGGCGCACTTGGCGCCCAGGTCGACATGCTGATGCGCTACAAGGAAAGCCCCGAACCGCCGCTGCCCGGCATGGTGCTGCCCGGCTCGGAAAACAAGGTGTTGCACGCCTCCTTCCGCATTGGCGACACGGAGGTGATGGCCTCTGACGGGATGTGTCGGGGAAAGCCGAATTTCCAGGGATTTTCGCTGTCGATCACCGCGGCCAACGAAGCCGAGGCCGACCGGCTGTTCGAGGCATTGGCCGACGGCGGGCAGGTGCAGATGCCATTGGGCAAGACCTTCTCCTCGCCGCGCTTCGGCATGGTCGCCGACCGCTTCGGGGTGTCGTGGATGGTGGTTGTCCAGCCCTGAGGCGCTCCGCGGAGATGACCAATGAACACAGCGCAAGCCGTGATGACCGCAACCGAGGCCGACGTGGAAAGGGCCGTTGCTGTCATCGTGCTGGCTTTCAGCCGTGACCCGATGGCGCGCTGGTCACTTGCCGGCCCGGATCAGTTTCTCCGGCACTTCCCCGATGTCGTGCGCGCCTTCGGCGGCCACTCCTTCGTGCACGGCACGGCGCACAGCGTGAACGCGGGCGCCGGGGTGGCGCTGTGGTTGCCGCCCGGGGGTTGAGCCTGACCACAATGCTCTGGAATCCATCTTGCAGGCCACCATGATGTCCTCGCAGCAGGAAGAGGTGGCCGCGATTTTCGAGCAGATGGACCGACATCATCCCCAGGTTCCCCACTGGTACCTGCCGCTGATCGGGGTCGATCCTGCCCACCAGGACAAGGGTTACGGCTCTGCGCTGCTGCGCCACGCGCTACTGCTATGCGACCGCGACCACGCGCCCGCCTATCTCGAGTCCAGCAATCCCGCCAACATTCCGCTTTATCGGCGGCATGGTTTCGAAGTGCTGGGAACCATCCAGGCTGGAACATCGCCGCCGCTCTTCCCGATGCTCAGGTCTGCGCGCTGAACTCGGCGCGCCGGTAGCATCACACCAAGTTGGCGAGGCTGCCGCCATGCGCCAGGCTCGACGCGAGGCAGGGCGTCGCCCGTAGACAGTGCGGCCAGTGCGCGTCAGGTCGCCGCCTTGGCAGGCTCGTGCACCGCATCGAGCGCACGCGCCGCCGCGGCCGCGGAAGCCGGATCGCCGCCAGCGACCTGTACCACCGGCGATGCGAACTTAATGCCGTTGGCGTCGAAGGCCTTCTTGATCATGCCGAAGGCGTGGCGGCGGATAACGAATTGCTCGCCCGGCCGTGTCATCATCTTGAGCCTAATGCTGATCCCGAAGTCGCCGAACGTATCGACGCCCTGCATCTTGATGGTCTGCAGGATGTGCGGCTTGAACTCCGGGATCTCAGCCAGTTCCTTGCCGATCTGCTTGATCAGTTTCTTGGCCAGCGCCAGATCGGTGTCGTAGGGCACGCTGATCACCTGCTTGTCGATCACCCAGTCGCGGCTCATGTTCTGCACTGCGCCCAAGGTGCCGAACGGGATGGTGTAGAGCGGCCCGCGATGGTGCCGCAGCTTGATCGAGCGCAGGCTGAAGGATTCGACGGTGCCCTTGAAGTTGCCGCTCTGGATGTACTCGCCGACCCGGAAGGCGTCGTCGAGCAGGTAGAAGATGCCGCTGATGATGTCGCGCACCAGCGTTTGCGCGCCGAAGCCGACCGCGACGCCAACCACGCCGGCGCCGGCGATCAGCGGGCCGATCTCGACGCCGAGCGAGGCGAGCGCCATCAGGCCGACAATGACCACGAAGACAATGAAGGTGACGTTGCGCAAGATCGGCAGCAGCGTGCGGACGCGGGCGCGGTGGCGCGCCTCCTCGGCGTCGACCCGGTCCTCGGTAGTGGCGGCCGGCGCCTGTGCCAGGCGGCTGTCGATGATCGCCTTGATCAGGTTCCAGGCGAAATCCGCGACCAGCACGATAACCACGACGTTGATGGCGCCGCGCGTTAGGCGCCTGCCAAGGCCATCACCTTCGCCGACGTCGAACAGGTTGACACCCCAGGCACCAGCCAGCACCAAGCCGCCAATCGCGATCCACAGCGCCCGCAGGCCGCGTTCCAGGCAGACGTTGTAGATGGCGGTGACACCGGCCGCCGCTTCGGACTGCTCCGCAGTGCCGGTCGGGCGCAGCAGGTGGTCGACCACGCGTCGGGTCAACGCAATGGCTGCCGGCACCCCGGCCAACACCACGACAGTCCAGAAGAGGACCCACTGACTGGTTAAGCGCAGCGCCCAGAGCACCACGAACAGCAGCATGACGAGCGCCGTCGTGGTCCCTCGGCCATGCTCATGGCTTGTATCGACGCCATAGGCAGCGGCCCGCGGCCGCCGCAGCATCATTTGAAGGCCCACCAGCAGCAGTCCGAACCCGACCGTGGCGGCGACGAGGCGAACGCTGGCGGGCGATACTCCCAGCGTATCGAGCAGGGCCGTGGTTACGTAGGTGAATGCGATCACGCTGACGACCAGTACGAAGTGTCGGTGCCAGAATAGCGCCGCCTCATGTGTCATCGGCAGCAGGCGGAAGCGCTCGGCGGTCGGCGCCAGGATGAAGCGGCCGGCGACGGAGGCAAGCCGGCTGATCACGATGGCGAGCAGCAGCGCCAACACGATGTCGCGGATCAGCGGTGGCCATTGGAAAGGCAAGAAGGCGCCGATGCTGCCGGCGGCGAACGCTGCGATCCAGGACATGCCGAAGCCCAGCCGCATCAGCACGGCGCGGCCGCGGTCGCCGACCGTGTCGAGTGGCGCATTGATGATGCGTGACCGGACGTGCCGCGTCGCCCACCAGTAGAGGCGCTCGGCACCGAACCCCAGGCCGCCGAACAGCACGACCAGCAGCCCGATCCGCAACAAGCCGCGCTCCTCGAACTCGAGTTTCAGCAGGTCCCAGGCGCGCGACAACTCGTCCGGCAGGCCGGGTGCCGCCGTCACCAGTGCCACCAGGCGCAGTCGTATGGCATCAACCTGCGCCGCTACCATTTGGGCCGGTGACGCGTCGGCCTGTTCCTCAGGCTTTGGCTTGGCCTTTGCCTCGTTGCGCTGCTTCTCGAGCCAGTCGCGCACCTGCTCGTCGGCGAGGAGGTCGAGCAGCAATCGCACCCGCGCGGCGGTTTGCTCATGTGGCGGCGGTTTCGATGCGTCAGCGACGGCAACGCCTGCGCCGAGCCACACCAGGACGACGACAGTTGCGATGGAGGACAGCAGCCGGCAAATCGATCCATACGGATGCCGCGCACTGACGGACGTGACCGCCGACACTTGACCATGAAACGCCCGGGCCGGCGTCGTGTGGTGGGCGCGGGCTGGGGCCAAGACCATGACGCGGACCTCAGACATGCAAACCGAATGGCAGCGCGAGTATAGCTGTCCATCGTGGCATACGCGCATCGGAGACGTTCAGACGCCAGCGTCCGATCGCGCACATCGGCACCTCGCTCAGCCCGCGTTTCCTTAATGGCGAACCATATGAGCGCTCATTCACTTAAGAATCCAAATGGTCTTTCTTGCTGAGCCCGCCAGGACTCAGGTGGCATCGGCCGGATGCCGCAGGTCAGCGGAAACACCCGTGCCTTGGGGACCCGCGGCGCGACGATCCGGGGGATGGGCCATTGGTGCGCGTACAGGCGCTTCTCGGGTGTCCATCGTCGCAGCGCTGAACCAGTGGAGGCAGCAGCGAGAATAGTTGGTCTCGCCGCGGAATTGTCGGGTTCGTTTCGTGTACGTCCTCATAGGAGGCGACGGTGTTGAGGTTGAACCAGCACCGTTTGTCCGGGCCGAATACTCGCCGAAGCATTTTCTTGCACGCGGACCGACGCAAGCGTCAGCCGCGGAGGGGGTTGCGATGTCGCTAGCAGTCTGGGCCGGCGCGGAAGATGTCTCAACGCGTGCATGCACCAATGCGCGACTCGGAGGTGCAACGACGCATCCAACAAACCCTGACACCCAAACCTACGGGCAGGGTGGCTGGGATCTGGGCGTTCGATTTGCGAACATGGCCGATCTTGCGGGTCAACTTGACCAGCTTCGAACCAGCCTTCCGTCGCACATGTGCCCGACACCGCCATCGGTCGGTCTGTGGTCTTTGTCTGGTTGCGCGTCCGCGCCATGCCGGCCCGGTGAGTTTGTGACGCGCTTGGCCATCGTTGCCTTCTCGACTGTGGGATACATGTCCGCTCATCGGATGCTTCGACCCAGCGAGAAGTGCATGGAACCCGGGATGCGGGACACCGTGTATCTTCACTGCGGGCCGCTAAAGGGTCAGCAGGAAGAAGCGAAAGCCCGCTGGAAGGATCTAGATTGGATGCCCTGGGCCTCGGAAAAATCTCCGAATGCCAAGGTCATTTTGAATGGGAATTTCCTGAAGAAGGCGAGTCTCGACCTGCCGTAGGGCTGCAGCCATTGGCCGGCGCAGGCAAGGTCGCGGCCGGGACCGCCACAGGACCCGGTGCGAGCAGCCTTGACAGTGAGTATACACTCATATAAATGTAGGCAAATACTCACATTCAGAGGCCTCGATGTGCTTCGGATCGGAGCTGCGGCTGGTGGAGGCAACTGCCACATCGATTCCGCTGTTCGCGCGCTCGGGGTGGTCTGACGGACCGAGCCCATGGCGGCCCGAAGCTGCTCCGACCGGCGTCTTCCGGGTCATGGGCGCCGCATTCATCCGGTCTTTCTGGCCGCTGTCGCGCCTGCTGGCGCCGACCTTGCGGCCCGCCGCACGCCGCTGAACGAGGGTACGCCTCGACCCCAGCACGCCGGCGGGTCCGGTCGATGGAGCGGCGACTGACGTTTCACGCCTGTTCACCAGGTCGAGAGGGGGACCGACGATGAGCAGAGTGTACACGGCCATCGTCGTATCAATGACGCTCGGTTTCATCGCCAGTGGGCGCGTGGCGTCGGCCGACGACGGCAAGCTGGCGTGGGGCTGCAGCGCCGATTCAGGTTCGGCAGGCCGACACACCGCCCGTCTCGGGGTAGCTGGCGCTATCCTGGCCTATCGCTGCGATTCGCGCAGTGGCCGCAGCATCTCGGCTGACATCTGGGGACACGCCGGGTTGCCGCCCGCTTTGCGCACCAGCGAACGGATCGCGCTGACGTTCACGTTCACGCGCGAGAGTGAAGCGGCCCGTTGGCGTCGAATCGAGACCTTGGCCAGCCCGATGGCTGGCGGCGGCGTCGCGGTTGGAGAACCGGACGCCAACGCCGTGTTGATCCAACTGCTCGAGGGCCGGTATGACCATGTTACGGTCGAGAGCCACGGCGCGTCGCGACGGTTCTCCCTGGTCGGGGCCGAGAAGATCGTGCGCCAGGCCAATGTCGCCTGCAGCACCACCTTGCCGCCGCCGACTGCGGCGCGCGACGACGCCTGGGACCGGTTCTCGTATGCCGACCTGTTCGAGGTCGACATGCCGGACGACGCTGAGGAGATCGCGAGCGCGGTTCCGATCGGTGATCGGGTGGTGCGGTACGGAGGCCTGCGCGGCTCCGACGGTCACGCCATATACACGGCCATCGTCACTGATGCCGGATCGCGGATCACATCCGCCGGCGATCGCGGCCGCTTCTTCAGTGAATTCATCGCCGGAACGGTCGAGGCGGCACGGCGTAACGGCGCAACCGTGGTGAATCCGCCAATTAATTCCGGCGAAGTCCTTGCCGCCGACCTGCGGGTCGATCACGCCAACGGCACCACCCAGTTCATGCGGCTGGCGATGCGCGGCTCGCAGCTCTATGTGCTGACTGCGACCTGCCAGCCCAGCCCGGCGTCGACCGCCCGCAAGGACCGCTTCCTGACGTCATTCCGGCCGCTCTGAAACGGCTTCGTCGCCACGAGCTGCATATCGGGTGCAGGCCTTCGATTGTTGCTAAATGAGATGGCCTAGGCAGCCTGTGTCGCGCAGCAGCGGCTCGATGCGTTCGCGCGCCGTGGGTGGCAAGGCCGCGAATTTCTTGCGCAGGGCGTCATAGCACTTGGCTTGGTAGCGGAACGGCACTTGGCTGTATGGCCGCCCGAGTATCTCGAGGTCGACCATGGCGGCCGCAAGTTCGACCGCGCGCGCGTTGGCCGCGAGGAACGGTAGATAGGTATCGCCGCAATGTCGCAGCAGCGCATGGATGCCGTCGGGCAAGGCTGTCGCGGGATCGAACCAGGCGCCGTCAACTCCCGAGGCATCGTCCAGGCGCATCACCCAGAAATACACGTCAGGCGCACGCCGGCGCATCTCGGCCATCGGCGTTGGATCGGTCGCCAGAATCCGCAGCTGGCCATAGAAGGCGAAATCGGCCAGCGAGGGACGACCGCCGAACAGGAAAGGAGTCTGGCGCCCGTGCCGGTCGAGCGTGTCTAGCACGAAACGATAGCTGTCCTCGATAATCGGCCGGTTCTGCTCGGTACAGCCGACCAGCGCCATGCGTCCAACCTGTCGGGCATCAAACTCGCGCATCAGGTCGCGCCGTTCAGCCTGCGGCATGGTCGGGTTGCGACACGATGTGACCCAGAGCTGCGCGAAGACGCGATCGTCGGGATAGTACCAGCGGTAGTGGAACATCAACTTTGTGAGCCACTCATCGGCGAAATCCTCGAGCAGGTCGCTGAGGTAAGCGAGGCCGGGGTCGTCCGGCACGATCGATCGCGCGCCGGGATGTTCGCGCTCCAGCGCATCGGCAAGCGGCGTCGAATCGTTCATCAGGCGACCGTCGGGGAAGCGCAACACGGGAATCACCGGCGGCAGGCCGGCGCCGATCGCCACCTCGCGCGCCGGTGTCGAGCAATTCCACACGAACGGCAGGCGGCGGTAGCGCAGGATAGCGCGCATCTTGACTGAATAAGGCGATGGGTCGATGCCATAAAGCGTGTAGACGCCGGCGTTCATGTCGGTAAGTCCCCGTGCCACAACGCGCCGCCCGCGACGGCGGCGCAACGCGCCAGGCTATGGCATTTGGCATCAAACGGCGAGCTTGGACCAGCCCGCCCGCAGGGTCTCAGTCCGACACGACGCCGATCATCTGCACTGCTATGGCCGCGCAAAACATCGGCAAGAACAGCAACGCGATTCGCCACACCGGCCAGGCATGTGTTGCGCGGCTGACTAAGAAGCCGGTGAGCAGCGCCGAGGCGATGCTGGGCAGGGCGAAGAGCAGCAGCACGCCGGCGGTGGCGTCGCCTAGCTGCGGAGAGGTTGCCTGCGGCACGAGCCGATACAGCACGACCGCCAGCACGACGCCGGTGGCGACCAAGTAGGTCACGCCGGCGCAAGCGAAAGCTTTGGCATAGGGATGACGCGTGCGTAGCGGGTCAGCCACCACTGGGCCCTGGTCGACCGTGGCGTCGGGCGTGCCGGACGGCGATGTGCCGTGCGCCAGCGGTTGCGGCGGCTCCTGGACGTTGCGCAATTCCGAAAGGAAGCTCATCAGCGTCTCCTCTCGCGCATCTCAGGATCGCAGTGTCACCCTTCGGGCGGCGACTGGCAAGGCAGGCGCCAGCGAACCTGCCGTTGTGGGCGGATCGCTGCACGGTGTTGTAGGATCAGATGGCCGCGCGACGCGGCATCGGGGGAAAGTGCATGGCCGATTTCCGCATTGCGCTGATCGGCGCGGGGATGATCGCGCCGGCGCACATCACGGGCGCTGCCGCAGTCCCGGGCATCCGCTTGAGTGCCATCGCCGATCCCAGCGACGCGGCTCGCAAACTAGCGGACGGCGCGGGCGTGCGGTGGTTCACAGACCATCGCACCCTGCTGGAGCTAGCCCGCCCCGACGCCGTCGTCGTGGCGACGCCTAACGCGCTGCACGTGCCAGTCGCGCTGGACTGCATCGCCGCCGGCGTGCCGGTGCTGGTGGAGAAGCCGATCGCCGACACTGTTGAGGAGGCACAGCGCCTTTGCGCGGCGGCGGATGCGGCCGGACTGCCGTTGCTGGTGGGCCACCACAGGCGGCACAATCCGATTATTCGCCGCGCACACCAACTGGTGCGCGACGGCGCGTTGGGCCGTCTGGTGTCGATCAACGTCCTGGCAGCGATGCTCAAGCCCGACGCCTATTTCGACACTGCCTGGCGGCGCGCCCCGGCGGGCGGCGGTCCGGTGCTGATCAACCTGATTCACGAGATCGACCTGCTACGTTTCCTCTACGGCGAGATCATCACCGTCGAGGCGATCACGTCGAGCGCCGTGCGCGGCCTGCCGGTCGAGGATACGGCCGCGATCCTGCTACGGTTTGCCAACGGCGCGCTGGGAGCGATCACCCTGTCCGACGCCGCCGTCAGCCCGTGGAGTTGGGATCTCGCTTCGGGCGAGAACCCGGCGTTCTTCCAGCCGGACGTCGAAACACATTTCCTCTGTGGCACCGAAGGCGCCTTGACCTTGCCCAGGCTCAATCTCTGGCGCTATCCCGGGGCGCGCGGCTGGAACGAACCGATTGCGGCTCGCAGTGAGCGACCGGAGCGGGGCGATCCCTATGGCGAGCAACTGCGCCATCTGGCGGCCGTGGTGCGCGGCGAAGAGCAACCAGTGATATCGGGAATCGACGGCACGCGCACCCTGCGGGCGACACAGGCCGTCCACACCGCGGCGCGCACGCGACGGCCGGTCGACTTGCCGCCAGACTAGTTTCGACAACGGCAGGTCGGGTGGGACGAGGGCGAGGACAATCACCATGGGTACGCTGCTGTTGACTCTCGACCTTGTCGGCACGTTCGTCTTTGCGCTCAGCGGTGCGACCGCCGGCGTCAGACGCCGGCTCGACCTGTTCGGCGTGCTGGTCCTGTCTTACGCCGCTGCCAACGCCGGCGGTGTCGCGCGAGACCTGTTGATCGGCGCCGTCCCGCCACCGGCGATCAGCGACTGGCGCTATGTCGCGGTGTCGCTGGCGGCGGGCGGGGTCACGTTCTTCTGGTACGACCCGATCGCGCGGCTGCGCCAGCCGGTTGTGGTGTTTGATAGTGCTGGCCTGGCGCTGTTCGCGGTCGCGGGGGCGCACAAGGCACTGAGTTTCGGCCTGGATCCGGTCATGGCGGCGTTGCTGGGCATGCTGACCGGTGTCGGCGGCGGCATGGCGCGTGACATTCTTCTGGCGGAAATCCCCATGGTGCTGCGCGCGGAATTGTATGCCGTCGCGGCGCTCGCCGGTGCGGCCGTGGTGGTCGCCGGCGCAACACTGCAGTTGCCGCAAGCACCGACCATGGCGCTGGGCGCCGTACTGTGTTTCGGGCTGCGCCTCGCCGCCATTCGATATGGTTGGCGACTGCCGATGGCCCGCCCGCCGGAGCCGATCGCCCGCCTGCCACGCGATGATGCAAGCTCATAGCTCAGCACAGTTGATCGCGCTTGTGGCGGACAGTCGATCCATCGGACGATAGACAGTGATGGTGCGACAACGCGCGTGGGCGGCGCTGGCCGCCGCGACCCTGCTCAATCTGCCGATGGGTTCGCTCTACGCCTTTAGCGTACTGCTGAAGCCGCTGGAGCAGGCGCTGGGCGCGACGCGATCGGAGTTGTCGGCCGTCTTTGCCGTCGCCAGCATCTGTTTCACCCTCGGCATGCTGCTGGCGCCGCGACTGTTCGGCCTGGCGCCGGCTGCCGTTCTGGTTGCCGTCTGCGCCGCCTGTTCCGTGGTTGGTCTGGCGCTGGCGGCGACTGCCGGCGACATCGTTCAACTGGCGTTTGGCTACGGTGTGCTGTTCGGCATATTCGGTGGCATCCTCTACATTCTGCTTCAGCAAGGCGTGAACCTGCAGATCACCAGCCGGCACGGGCTGGTCAATGGGTACATCATCAGCCTGTGGCCGCTGGGCGCGATGATTGCCGCGCCTGCCTTCGGCTGGGCGCTGGCACGCTGGAGTGTGCATGTGACGCTCGGCGGTCTGGCCGTCGCGGTCGCGATCGCCAGCGTCGCTGCCGTCGCGTTGACGGTGCATGCCGGCGTGCGGCTGCCGGCACGTGCCGCGACGATTGCGGCGGCGCAGGCGACGCAGCGTACCCGAATCTTCCTGCAGATCTGGATCGTGTTCTTCCTGGCCGCCGCCGCCGGCCTGACTGTGCTCAGCCAGGCGGCCGGCATTGTCGCCGCCTATGGCGGCGCCACCGCCACGGCGTTGCTGGCGACCACCGGCATCACCGGCGCCATCGCCGCGGCGCGTTTGGGCGGCGGCTGGCTGGTCGACCGGTTCGCCATTCCCACGGTCATGGCAGCGGCTCACGGCGTTGCCCTGTGCGGTACCATCATCTTGACCGCATGGCCGTCACCGACCATCGCCGTGGCGGCGCTGGCGATGATCGGGATCGGCTACGGCTTCGTGTCGGGCGCGACGGCCGGCGCGATCGCCTTCTACTGGCCTAAGACGGAGTACGGCCGGATTGCCAGCCGCGTCTATGTCGCCTGGTGCATCGCGGCCATCAGCCTGCCAGTCCTCGCCGGCCACCTGTACGACGTCTCCGGAGGTTACGGCCTGGCGATGATCATTGCCGGCTGCGGCAACCTGCTGGGCATAGTCCTGGCGACGACCCTGCCACGGCAGGCGCGTCCTGCGCCCGCGTCATAGTTTGTCGGCGGGCACGCCGGGCGACTTTTCGGTCGTCTGTGTCATCCAGCCAGTGCGAACACCTCGACCGGGGCGCGGACGCCGCGCAGGGTCTGCTGGCCGCGGCTATGAAAGCGATCCGGCATGGCCAGCAAGTCGACGAAGCGCCGGCTGGCGAGCAGCGGCACGTCGAGTGTGCCGCACAGCGCCTCCAGCCGCGCCGCCTCGTTCACCGCCGGCCCGACGATGGTAAAGTCGAGCCGCCGATCGGAGCCAACATTGCCGTAGAGCACGTCGCCGGCGTGCAGCGCCAGGTCGAACGCCATGACGGGGAGGGATTCGCGACGCCGCCTGGCGTTCAGGTCCTCGACCTTGCGCAATGCGTCGGTCGCCGCCGCCAGCGTCTCGGCGCAGACCGGCGAAGCGGCGCGACCCGCGAAGGCGAAAGTGGCCAGCAGACCGTCGCCAAGGAACTTCAGCACCTGGCCGCCGTGTTCTTCGATCGGCGTGATCAGGCAATCCAGGTAATCGTCAAGCATGCCGACCAGCCGCTCGCGCGGCACCTCGTCCGCCAACGTCGTGAAGCCGCGCAGGTCGCCGACCAGGATGGCGGCGGAAATGACGCTCACCTCGCCGCGTTGGACCTCGCCCTCAAGTACCCGTCGCCCGACGTCGCGGCCCAGATAGACGTCGAGCAGGCTGCGCGTGGTGGCTGGCTCAGCGCAGGCGCGCAAGGCGGCGCCGACAAAGGGCATGAGATCAGCGAGCAGCGCGATGTCCTCGTCGGTGAATCCGCCGGCACGGTCCGAGGTCAGGCTTATGGCGGCGCCTGAGGTGGACGTGCTGAGTTTTCCCTCGTTGCCGAAGGTGAGGACGAAGCAGAGATAGTCGGTGCCACCCGCGGCCCGAAACGTGGCCAACAGCCGATAAGCGTCGACGCCCTCGCCGCGCTCGAGGCGGTAGCGGGTCATCGGGATCAAGGCATCCGGCAGGCCATCACTGGTCCGTGCTTGGGATTGCGCCGCCACGATGGCGTCGTAGAAGGGGCTGCTGCCAGCGATCCGCGCGAAAGCGCCGTGACGGAACTCCTCTCTCTCTCGCTTGCCCTCGCGCGTCCATGTCAGGCCGATAGACGCGACTTGCGGATGCAAGGTACTGAAGCCGACATGCGCGCGCCAGATCGGCAGGCCCAGTGCCGCCAATCGGTTGGCGAGTTCGGTCGCTATGATTGGCACCGGTGTCGCCAGCAACGCCTGGTTCACCAACCAGCGCTTCAAGGCGTCAACGTTCAAACTGGTCTGCTCTGCCACTGGCCAACTCCGCGCCGGATGGGATCTTGTGGCGACGGCATTGAATCTAGCAAATCACGGCAACTTGGGCACTGTCGGTGCATCAGTCTGTCGCTACGGCCAAGTGCGTGATCGGTGCCCGTTCACTTTGATTCGTCGACGATAGTGTATGGCTACGGGCGTCACCCTGGAGCACGACTGCCGAGCGAAAACCGTGATGCGGCCTGCTTGTCGGACTCCGTCATCCAGGCCTATCGTTGTACAACGACGCAGTGATCTGCCGCGGAGGGCGCCATGAAATTCGGCCTGTTCTACGAGATCTCGGTGCCGCGTCCCTGGACGCGAGAGCGCGAACGCGAGGTCTACAACAACTGCCTGGAGCAGGTGAAGCTGGCAGACCAGCTGGGCTTCGACCAGGTCTGGGCGGTCGAGCACCACTTCCTCGAGGAGTATTCGCACTGTTCGGCGCCGGAGCTGTTCCTGACGGCCTGCGCCATGGTCACCAAGAATATCCGGGTCGGCCACGGCATCGTCGTCTGCGTGCCGGAGTTCAACCACCCGATCAAGATCGCCGAACGCACCGCGACCCTGGACATCCTGTCCGGCGGGCGGCTGGAGGTCGGCACTGGCCGCTCGGCGACCTGGACCGAGCTGGGCGGCTTCCGCGCCAATCCCGACAGCACCAAGAAGTCGTGGGACGAGTTCGTGCGTTGCCTGCCCAAGATGTGGACGCAGGAGACGTTCTCTTACCAAGGCGAATTCTGGTCGATGCCCGAGCGCACCATCTTGCCCAAGGTGTACCAGCGGCCGCATCCGCCGATGTGGGTCGCCGTCACCAGCCCCGGCACCGAACTGGACGCCGCCGACCGCGGGTTGGGTAGCCTCGGTCTGACCTTCGCCGGCTTCGCGGAGCAGGACCGCAAGATCAGCGAATACCGCCGCCGCATCCAGTCCTGCGAACCAGTGGGCGCCTTCGTCAACGAGATAGTCGCCACCACCAACTTCCTGTTCTGTCACGAGGACAATGCTACCGGCTTCGCCATGGGCCAGAAGCTCGGCAATACCTTCAACTACCTGGCCGCCCAGCTGACCTCGACCCGCGAGGTGTTTGCCTCGCGCTCCTACCAGTCGCTCGGTCTGCTGCCGCAGTTGCGTCGCGCCGCCACCGGGCCGGACGCCTCGGGCGAGCAGGCCGAGGGCCTGTGCTACGGCGATCCGGCGCGCATCATCCACGCCATCAAGCGTTGGGAGTCGATCGGCGTCGATCGCATAAACTTCCTCCTGAACGCCAACGAGGTTGTGCCCCAGGACCAAGTGCTGGCTAGCCTGCGCCTGTTCGCAAAGGAAGTGATGCCGGCGTTCGCTCGGCCGGCACCGAAGCCGGCGATGGCACCGGCCGCGGCCGCCGGAGCCTGACGATGCCGCTGTTCGGTCACCTCGATATCGGCACCATCGCGCCGCGGCTGCCAACGCTGCCGGACCTCGACACGCACGCCTGGGCGCTGCCCGGCGCCGAGACCATGCAGCTGCTGATGGAGACGCAGCGCGCACACGCCGACGCGCTGCTGCCCAAGGCGATGCATCCCGCGGTGCCGGCCTACCTGGCGATCACCTTCACGCGTTGTCCGGAAAGCCCGGTCGGTGCGTTCACCCTGGCCACGGTGCGCCTGGGCAGCCGGGCAGGGGCCCATCCGCGCGGCCTTGTGCTGGGCGCGTATGCCAGCACGAAGGAGGCGGCCGACGGCTTGCGCAATGGCTGGGGTATCCCGGCGATCGCCGCCAAGGTGAGCCTCACGCGGCGTCATGATCGACTGATGGGCGTCGTCGCCAAAGATGGCACCACACTGCTCGACTGCGCACTGGTCAATCCTGAGGCGATCTCCGGGTCCGACGTGCAGCTGATCAACTGGGTGACCATGGCCAACGCGCCGCTGGACGGAAAGACGTCGCCGCTGCTGATCCAGGTCGACCCCAAGTTCACCTTCCACAAGGCCGAGCGCGGCCGGCCGGAGGTGCGCGAGTTCGACGCCGCGGCATGGAACGCCGGTGATCTGACGCCGGCCGACCCCATTGTCGCCACGGTCGCCACGGTCGATACCGACCTGCCGCGTATCCGTTTCGTGATGGACCCCCTGAAGCCGGTCTACCAGGGCACCCGCCGCATCCGCGAGTCGCGGGCGGACGAATAGGCGAGTGTCCCTTCTCCACGAAGTGGGGACGGTGGGTGGGGTGCGGCTACTTTCGCGCGACTTCGTGGCGGACCGCCGGATTTGACGCGTCACTGGAGTGACGCGCCCTAGCACTCTCCGCTGCCGGAGGAGAAAAAATAGCTTACGGCTTCGGCCAGAGCGGCGGTGCGAGCGCGATGTCGGCGGGGTAGACCGTGACGGGCTGGCCGTTCTGCCACTGCACGATCACCAGGTGCGCGCCGGCGCGCCGGCCATTGGCCTCGAACTTGACGCCGCCGGGGAAGGCCAGCGCCGCCGGCCCGTCCTTGAGGTCGAGCTTGCGGATCTCCTCTGCCACCTTCTTGGCGTCGGCGGCGCCGGCGCGCTCCAGCGCTTCCTTGAAGATCCACATGTCGCCGTAGGCAGTCATGCTGTCCTGGGTGATCCAGGGCTCCTTGGTGCGCGACTTGAAACGCTCGATGATCGCCTCCTGGCCTTTCACGCCCCAGTTGGCGACGATGAACATCAGGCCTTCCATCAGTTCGGCGCCGACGTTGCGCAGCAGTTCGGGCGAACCGATATGGGCGCCGTTGGCGATCAGCGGCAGCTTGCCCTGGCCGAGCTTGAACTCGTTGAGCTTTTCCAGGATGAGCTTGTCGTCGGGCACGCTGGTCGGCAGCAGCAGCATCAGCTCCGGCCTGGCGCGGCGCACCTTCTGCACCAGTGCCGTGGCGTCTGCCAGTGGTGGTGTGAACGTCTCGTCGACCACCAGCTCCAGACCCATCGACTGAAAGCCGCCGTCACGCATCGGTTTGGCAAAACTTACCGGCGCGGCGGTGTTGTCCATGATCAAGCCGATGGTCTTGGGTTTCTTGCCAGTCGCCTTCTCGGCCATCTGCACGATTGTCGGCAGTGCTGCTTTGGCCTGGGTGCCACCGGTTGGCGAGGTCTGGAACACGTAGTTGAAGCCGCGCTCGGTGATGGCGTCGGAGTAAGAAAGGGTGAGCATCGGCACGCCGGCGCGCTCGGTGATCTCCGTCACGGCCAGCGTGAACGAGCTCAGCCAGGCGCCGGTGCCGCCGACCAGATCGGGCTCTTGCGCGAGCAGCCGCTGGGCAGCGTTCTTGGCCTTCTCGGCCGAGTCGCCGGCGTCGGCCAGGATCAGCTTGAGCTTGGCCCCCCCCATTGACTTGATGCCGCCTTTCTCGTTGATCTCGTCGATCGCCATCTCGGCGCCCATCTGCATGAGCTGGCCCTGGCGCGCCCAGGGACCGCTGAGCGGTGCGATGATGGCGACCTTCACTTCCTTGGGTTGGGCGATCGCCGGCGCGGTGCCCAGCGAGGGCAGGGCGATCGCGACAGCCAGCGCCGTCAGCAGGCGACGCAAGCGGATCCGTTGCACCATGATGTCCTCCCTTGAATTTCTCCTCCCCACTGTCGCGGGGAGATAGCAGTCCTACAAACCCAGGTACGCCTTTTTTACCCGTTCGTCGGCGATCAGCGTGTCGTGGCTGCCGTGCATCACGACCCGGCCGGTTTCCAGGACATAGCCGAGATCGCAACTTTCGAGCGCCTCGGCCACCCGCTGTTCGACCAGTAACACGGTCACGCCGTGCTCGCGATGTATCTGCTGCACGCGCTCGAAGATCGTGTCGGCGACCGACGGTGCCAGTCCCATTGATGGCTCGTCCAACATCAACAGCCGCGGCGCCGAGGCCAGTCCGCGACCGATCGCCAGCATTTGCTGCTCGCCGCCGGACAAGGTGCCGGCGAGCTGTGCGCTGCGTTGGCGCAGCACCGGAAACAGCTGGAACGCCAGCTCGAGCGTGTCGCGCCAGCGCTTGCGTCCAGCTTCGGTGTATGCGCCCATTTCGAGGTTTTCCAACACCGTCATCGATGGAAACACCTGGCGCCCCTCTGGCACATGCGCGATGCCGAGATGAGCGCGGCGCGCCGCCGGTACCGACAAGAGGTCATGGCCCTCGTAGGTGATGCGGCCGCCGATCGGCTTGACTGTGCCGGAGATGGCGCGGAACAGGGTGGTCTTGCCGGCGCCGTTGGGGCCGACGACGGTGACGAACTGGCCCTGCGCGACCTCGATGCTGACACCATCGAGCGCGCGCAGGCCGCCATAGGTGACGTCAAGCGACTCGATCCGCAACACGCTGCACCCATTTCCTGCCGAGATAGGCCTCGATCACCGCCGGATCGCGCGTCACGTCGGCCGGCCTTCCGTCGGCGATCAGCGCGCCATGGTCAAGCACGCTGAAGCGCTCCGCCAGCCGCACCATGGCGTGCATGGTGTGCTCGATGATCAGCACCGTGGTGCCACCCTGGGCGATACGGCGGATCGCCGCCAGAACCTCCTCCAGCTCGGTGTGGCCCAGGCCGGCGAGGATCTCATCGAGCAGCAACAGCTTGGGCCGCGGCGCCAGCGCCCGCGCCAGCTCGAGCAGGCGCAGCTGGCGCATGGTCAGGCCAGAGGCGATCTGCGCCGCCTCGGCGCGGCTCAGCCCCACCGTGTCGATGGCGCGTAGCGCCAACCGCTCGGCCTCGCCGTCGTCGGCAGTCGCGACATAGGCGCCGGTGAGGACGTTCTCCAG
>DATFGV010000749.1:0-5262 GCA_035249115.1 Vineibacter sp. | reverse complement strand
CCATCGGGGTGAAGGAAGCGCCCGGCCGTCCCCGGGGCGCCCCGCACCGCCACTGAAGCGCGGCCGGGCATCGCCCGGCGCGGCCTTGCCATCGCGCCGGCCAGCGGCCACATTCCGGGGGACCGAATGCGGTGCCCGGCGCCGCACCAACCCTGTCGAGGACAGATGGACCAGATCATCGGGGGCGCTCCGCCTGCGGACGCCGACCTTGTCAAGGATTCCGATCAGAAGCGCTTCGCCAAGGACGTGCTGGAGGCCAGCAAAGTCCGGCCGGTGATCGTCGATTTCTGGGCGCCGTGGTGCGGTCCGTGCAAGACCTTGGGACCGATCATCGAAAAAGCGGTGAAGAGCGCCAAGGGCGCCGTGCAGCTGGTCAAGGTCAACATCGACGAAAACCAGATGCTGGCGCAGCAGCTGCGCATCCAGTCGATCCCGGCGGTCTACGCCTTCTTCCAGGGCCGGCCGGTCGACGGCTTTGTCGGCGCCCTGCCAGAGGGCCAGATCAAGCAGTTCATCGACCGCCTGGTGCAGGCGACCGGCGGCCAGGCGCCGGGCGACCAGCTGGCCGAACTGCTGGATCACGCCAAAGCGGCACTCGAGAGCGGTGACGTGTCGCTGGCCGCCCGCGTCTACGGCGAGATCCTGCAACAGGAACCCGAAAACCCGACGGCCGTCGCCGGCATGGCCCGCTGCTACATCAAGGCCGGCGACGCGACGCGCGCCAAAGCTTTGCTGGCCAAGCTGCCGCCGGCGGTCGCCAACCATGCCGACATCGCCGCGGTGCGCTCGACGATCGAACTTGCCGAACAGGCCGACAAGGCTGGCCCGGTCGGCGATCTGGAAGCCAAGGTGGCGGCCGATCCCAAGGATCACCAGGCGCGGCTCGATCTCGCCACGGCGCTGTATGCCGCTGGCCAGCGCGAGGCCGCGGTCGACCACCTGCTGCAGGCGATCCGGATCGACCGCAAGTGGAACGAGGAAGCGGCGCGCAAGCAGCTGCTCAAGTACTTCGAGGCGTTGGGATTCGCCGACCCGATTTCGGTCGAAGGCCGCAAACGGCTGTCGGCGATCCTGTTCTCGTAAACCGCCGCCCCGTCGGGTGGCCGAGGAGAGACCGTCAGGGTAATGACCGTACGGCGCGGCGGCAGGACTCCCTTTGATCCGGCGTTCGAGCAGCTGCCGGAGGCGATGCCGATCTTTCCTTTGTCCGGTGCCCTGCTGCTGCCGGGCGGCCGGCTGCCGCTCAACATCTTTGAGCCGCGTTACCTGACGATGGTGCTGGACTCGTTGGCCGGGCATCGGCTGATCGGCATGGTGCAACCGATGAAGGCTGGCGGATATGCCGGCGGCGGCGTCGCGGTGGGCGATGGTCCACCGCCGATCCACGCGATCGGCTGCGCCGGCCGCATCGTGCAGTTCGCCGAGACCGAGGACGGGCGGCTGCTGATCACCCTGGCCGGTGTTACCCGCTTCGAGGCCGGCCAGGAACTGCCGCTGCACCACAACGGCTATCGCCGGGTGATGACGCATTTCGAGCGTTTCCGTCCCGATCTCGATCACGCCGACGAACTGATCGAGCTCGATCGGTCGCGCATGATGGCGGCGCTGCACACCTATTTCCGGGGCCATCAGCTGACCACCGACTGGAAGGCAGTGCAGGACGCCGGCGATCGCAACCTGGTGACGTCGCTGTCGATGGTGCTGCCGTTCGGCCCCGCCGAAAAGCAGGCGCTGCTGGAAGCCAGCAATAGCACCGCGCGGGCGCGGCTGTTGATCGCGCTGCTGGAGATGGAAGGCCGCAGCGAAGACGGCGGCAACACCTCGCGGCATTGAGGCCGCGCGACCGACTCGTCGGCCGTCGCGAACACCATGACCCAGAACATCTACGACGACGACACGTTCTTCGAAGGCTACAGCCGGCTCGGCCGCTCGATCCATGGCCTCGACGGCATGCCCGAATGGCCGGCGTTGCGCGCCTTGTTGCCGGACCTGCGGGGCCGGCGGGTGCTCGACCTTGGTTGCGGCTTCGGCTGGTTCTGCCGTTGGGCGCGCGAGGCCGGCGCGGCGGCGGTGCGTGGCATCGACGTCTCGGAAAAGATGCTGGCGCGGGCCCGCGCTACCGCCCCGGACGCTGCCATCTCTTACGATCGTGCCGACCTCGAAACGCTCGAGCTGCCGTCGGCCTCATTCGACCTCGTGTATAGCTCGCTCGCCTTGCACTACGTCGAGCGCCTGGACGGCTTGCTGGCGCAGGTGCAGCACGGGCTCGCACCTGGCGGCCGACTGGTATTCTCGGTCGAGCATCCGATTTACACGGCGCCAACACATCCTGGCTGGACCGAGCACGAGTCCGGCCGCCGCGTCTGGCCGGTGGACGGCTACCTCACTGAAGGCCCCCGGTCGACCGATTGGCTGGCGCCCGGCGTGATCAAGCAGCACCGTACCTTGGCCACCTACATCAATGCCTTGCTGCGCCAAGGCTTCGCGCTTGCCCATGTCGAGGAGTGGGGTCCGACCGAAGCGCAGATCGCCGAGACGCCGCAATGGGCCGATGAGCGCCAGCGGCCGCCGTTCCTGCTGGTAGCGGCCACTCGATAGGACCAACAATTCTTGATTTTAATAGCTTCATGGTGAGCTCCGTCGAACCATGAAGCGCCGCACCGCAGAAGGTGCGAGAGCCTTCGTGGTTCGACGGAGCTCACCATGAAGGCTTGCGGCGACGTGTTTCGAGTTGAGTCTGTTTGTACAGGCGATCGCGCGGCGATTTCCGCAGCGGCTGGAAAGCGTGCTATGAAGCGCGCAGCTATCGGAGCCTTTGGCCATGAGTCCCGCTGAGACGCCCGCCGCGCGCGCGGGCATCGATCCCAAGCTGCTGGAGATCCTGGTGTGTCCCGTGACGCACGGGCCACTGGAGTTCGATCCGGCGCGCAACGAGCTGATCAGCCGCAAGGCCGGGCTGGCCTATCCGATCCGCGACGGCATTCCCATCATGCTGCAGGGCGAGGCGCGGCGACTGGACGACACGCCCTGACGGCCGAGGACGATCGATGAGCAGCGCCGAGAGCCCGCCGCGCTTCCCGCAGGCGGCGCCACCGGCCGGCGGTTACGAAGCCACCGCCGGCGCACCCTGGCCGTCCGAGGTACGCCTGTTCCGCGAGAAGGCCGAGCTGGAGATCGATTTCGACGACGGCCGCACGTTCCGCTACCCGGCCGAGTACCTGCGGGTCGAAAGCCCGTCGGCCGAGGTGCAGGGTCACGGCCCCGACCAGAAGAAGATCATCGCCGGCCGCCGCCATGTGCGGATCGAGACCATCGAGCCGGTCGGCAACTATGCCATCCGCATCCGCTTCGACGACAAGCACGACACCGGCATTTTCAGCTGGGCCTACCTGCACGAGCTGGGCGTCGGCCAGAAGGAGAAATGGGACGCCTACCTCGCCGCCCTGCTCTATCGCGGGCTGAGCCGCGATCCGTAGCATCTTTTCGTTGCCGCCCGCGCCACCGGCCGGGCGCATGGCTCAATGGACGCGTCGCAGGCTGGCGGCGAGCGCCCAGGCCAGCAGCGGCAATCCCACAGCGGCGGCGACGAACACCGGCGTGGCGCCGAAACGGTCGATGACCGGCGCTGCCAGCGCGACACCCAGCGACTGGCCGAAGAACAAGGCGGTGGCGAACAGCGCCACGCCGGCGCCGCGCGCGGCCGGCGCCATCTGCGTGCCATGAGTCTGCAGCGTGTTGTGCAGCATGTAGAAGCCCAGCCCGCACACGAAGATGGCGATCACCGCCAGCATCAGGGTCGGCGCGATGGCCAGCGCCGCGAAGCTCAGCCCCAGCAGCACGCCGCCGATCCGCGCCAGGCCGCGCTCGCCCAGCAACATCACCAGGCGGCCGACATTGGCGCTGTACAGCAGGCCGCCGCCGCCATAGGCGGCCATTGCTGCGCCGACCAGGGTGTAGTCGATGGCGAAACGCTGCCGCAGTTCGTTGCCGACATAGGCGAAGGCACCGAAGAACAGCAATCCTTCGGCGGCGACGATCGCCAGCACCACGCGGACCCAGCCGTCGCGCAGCAGGCCGATCATGTCGCGCCAGCCGACGATCAGCCCGGAGGTACCCGGCGACGCCGCGGCGCTGCGCAGGCGGGTCAGCGGGTCGGCGCGCAGCCGCAGCAGCAGGGCGAGGCCCGCCAGAACGTAGGTCGCCGCGAGCACGCCGAACACCCAGCGCCAGCCGAGTGCGTCGCCCAGGATGCCGCCCGCGACCTGGCCGAAGATCATGCCCATGATCTGGCCGGAGATGAACCGCGCCAGCACCGGCTGGCGCTTGGCGAAGGGAATGACGTCGCCGATCCAGGCAAAGGCCAGCGGGATGATGGCGCAGGCCGTTGCCGCGGTCGCAAAGCGCGCAGCGGTCAGCGCCACCAGCGACGGCGCCAGCGCGCAGGCGAGCGAGCCGATCGCCGACAGCAGGGTGGTGACAGCGATCAGCCGGACTTTTCCCAGTCGGTCGCCGGCGCCGCCGTAGAAGATCTGCATCAGCCCGTAGGCCAAGGTGAACGCCGTGACGATCGACGAGGCGTCGCCGGCGCTGGTGCCGAACGTCGCCGCCACCTGCGGCAGCAGCGGATCCGACACGCGCACGCTGGCCGAACTGGCGAACGTCGCGCCCGCCAGGATGGCGAGCGACAGGGTTGGCGTCGGCGGCGACTTTTCGACAGATGACATCAACGGGCTGCGGGTTGATCAATCCTCCCCGCGGCAGCGGGGAGGCGCCCCGAAGGGGCGGAGGGGAGCCGATGTGGTTTACGCGATTTAGACATGATCTCGTTGACAATCACCTCGATGGCTCCCCTCCGCCCCCTTCGGGCGCACCTCCCCACTGCGTGGCGAGGAGATAAAGCCAGCCGCAATGTCAGGCCGGCGCCGCCGAGCATCCGGCATGCCACGCGCCGTCGCGAGCCTCGGCGCGACCACCGTAGTAGTATCCGCCATTGCACACGTAGGCCGCAGGCATGATTGCCGGACAGCTCGCCCTGGTCGTCGCCGCCCTGTTCGCCGGCGCGGCGCTGTATATCAACGTCGCCGAGCATCCGGCACGGCTGGTGCTCGACGATCGCGCGCAGCTGGCGCAGTGGAAACCCGCCTATCAGCGCGGCTTCGCGCTGCAGGCGCCGCTGGCCGTTGTCGGTTGCGTGCTGGGGCTGGTGGCATGGTGGCAGACCGGCCATACGCTGTGGCTGGCGGGCGCCGCCTGCATGATCGC
>DATFGV010000748.1:0-16371 GCA_035249115.1 Vineibacter sp. | reverse complement strand
TCTATCGTCATGCTTGCGAGCTGTTGGGCGTGTCGCCCGATCGCTGCGTCTATCTCGACGACCTGGGCGTCAACCTGAAGCCGGCGCGCGCCATGGGGATGCGTACCATCAAGGTGGTCGAGCCGGCGCAGGCGATCACCGAACTCGAAGGCCATACCGGCATGACGTTGCGCTGAGGCTCGGTGGATCGCGGTGTCGACACCCTCGTGCCGACGGGAGGAAAACAAGATGAGCTGGCAACCGGAAGTCGACGAACTGCGCCGCCGCGAGGCGATGGCGCGGCGCATGGGCGGCGACGACAAGATCAAACGCCAGCACGACGGCGGCAAACTCACGGTGCGCGAACGCATCGACCGCCTGCTTGATCGGGACAGCTTCCATGAAATCGGCGCGCTGGGCGGCAAGGCGACGTACGACGCGAGTGGCGAGCTGGTCGACTTCACCGCCTCGAACTTCGTCTGCGGCCGCGGCCGCATCGACGGACGACCGGTGGTGGTGGGCGGCGACGACTTCACGGTGCGCGGCGGCGCCGCCGACGCCTCGATCCATGAGAAGCAGGTGATCGCCGAGCAGATGGCCGGCGATCTCGGCATCCCCATCGTCCGCCTGATCGACGGCACCGGTGGCGGCGGTTCGGTGAAATCCTACGAAACGATGGGACGCACCTATGTGCCGCGCAATCCCGGCTGGGAACATGTCATCGCCAACCTGTCGCGGGTTCCGGTCGTGGCGCTGGGGCTGGGGTCGGTGGCGGGACTGGGCGCGGCCCGCCTGGTGACCAGCCACTACTCGTTGATGGTCAAGGGAATCTCACAGATGTTCGCGGCCGGACCACCGGTGGTGGCCCGCCTGGGCGAGCCGGTGACCAAAGAACAGCTGGGTGGCACCGAAATCCATTGCCGCAACGGGTCGGTCGACGACGAGGTCGAGAGCGAAGAGGAGGCCTTCGCCCGCACACGGCGATTCCTGTCCTACCTGCCGCCCTCGGTCGACCAGCTGGCCGAGCGCGGTCCCGTCTCCGACGATCCCAATCGCCGCGAGGCCAAGCTGATCGACCTGGTGCCGCGCGACCGGCGCAAGGTCTATCGCATGCGCGCCATCATCGAGGCCTGCGTCGATCGCGGCAGCTTCCTCGAGATCGGCAAGCTGTACGGACGCTCGATGATCACCGGCCTGGCGCGGCTGGACGGCTGGCCGGTGGCGGTGCTGGGCGGCGATCCCTTCTTCTACGCCGCCGGCTGGACCGCCGACACCGCCCACAAGGTGACGCGTTTCGTCGATCTCGCCGAGACCTTCCACCTGCCGGTGGTGCACTTCGTCGATTGTCCCGGCTTCGTCATCGGCGTGGCGGCCGAGACGGCGGCGACGATCCGGCACGGCGCCCGCGCCATGGCCGCGGTCTACCAGGCCAAGGGACCGTGGTGCTCGATCCTGGTGCGCAAGGCATTTGGCGTCGCCGGCGCGGCGCACCAGAATTGGGACAAGTACAATTTCCGCTACGCCTGGCCGTCCGGCGACTGGGGCTCGCTGCCGGTCGAAGGCGGTCTCGAGGCGGCCTATCGCGCCGACCTCGAGGCGTCCGACGATCCCGAGAAGCTGATGGCCGACATTCTCAGCCGCCTGAACCGGGTGCGCTCACCGTTCCGTACCGCCGAGACTTTCGGAGTCGAAGAGATCATTGATCCGCGCGACACCCGCCCGCTGCTCTGCGAGTTCGCCCATTTCGCCGCTCCGATGCGGCGGACCGGGCCGCGCAGTTTCGGCTTCCGGCCCTAACGGTGCCGGTTCTACGGCGGGATGGCGGCGCGATGCCGGCTGAGCGAACGACCGAGATGCGCAGCCGCGGGCCACGGCGCGGCGCAAAGCCGGTCACCGCCACTTCGCTGCAGGCCGCCGCGGCCGCCTACGTGGCCCGCTATGACGCCTCGTCGTCCCGTCTGCGGGCGGTGCTGATGCGCCGCGTGCTGAAGGCGCGCCGCGACGGTGCGCCGATCATCGCCGACGTCGAGGCGGCGATCGACGCCGTCGTTGCCCGCCACGTGGGTGCCGGCATCGTCGACGACGCAGGCTACGCCGGGCGCAAGGTCGCCAGCCTGCATCGCCGCGGCCTCTCGGTCCGACTCATCAGGGACAAGCTCAAGCGCGAAGGCATCGGCCGCGACGACGTCGACCATGCCATAGACGCGACCCGCGCCGACTTGGCCATCGACCGCGAGCACCTTGACCTGCACGCCGCCGTGGCGTTCGCCCGCCGACGGCGCCTCGGTCCGTTCCGCACCGCTGCCGAACGCGATGAACGACGCACGCGGGACCTTGCCGCGATGGGACGCGCCGGCTTCGCATTCGATCTCGCGCGGCGCGTGATCGACTCGGAAGATCCCGACGCCCTGCTCGCACAGGAGCACGCGCCGTGATCGCCCGATTGCGCCTGTGGTCGGGGGTTGTGCTGTTCGCCTACGTCATCGGGCACCTCCTCAACCACGTCGTCCTGCTGGGTTCGCTGCGCCTGGGTAACGACGGGCTGCTGCTGGCCAAGGCGGTGTGGCACAGCCCGCCCGGAACGGTGCTGCTCTACGGCGCCGTGTTCATACATGTCGCACTGGCGCTCTGGTCGCTGTTCCGGAGGCGCAATCTCCGGCTGGCGCGATCGGAATGGGTGCAGCTGCTGCTTGGCATCCTGATCCTGCCGGTCGGCATGACGCATTTCGTCGCGACGCGAGGCGGACACGAGCTCTACGATATGGATGTTGGCTATCTCGCTGTCCTGCTGTCGGCGGGCCAGGATTGGCTGTCATTGTTGCAACAATTCGGCCTGGTGTTGATTGTCTGGGTCCATGGCTGCATTGGCCTGCACGCCTGGCTGCGCCTGAAATCGTGGTACGGGCGTTGGTTGCCGGTGCTGTTTGGCGCCGCCGTGGCGTTGCCGGCCCTGGCATTGGCTGGCGCCACGGTGGGCGTGCGCGAGATCGCGGCCTTCGCCACCGACCGCGAGCGCTTGATGGACGCGCTCCGCGCGATCGGCACCACCCCCGAGAAGGTCGACGCCATCTACGCGTTGAGCGAGACGCTAAAGTCGATCGCCGGCGCCTTGCTGCTGGTAACCCTGCTGGCCCGGCCGGCGCGCACGCTCTGGCAGCGCCGCCACGGCGTCGTGCGCGCGAACTACGGGATGGACCGGACGGTCACAGTGCCAGTCGGACCATCGGTGCTGGAGATCAGCCGTGGCGCCGGCATCGCGCACGCCTCGGTCTGCGGCGGCCGCGGCCGCTGCTCGACCTGCCGCGTGCGCGTCGGCGGCAACGACGCGTCTCGCCTTCCGATGCCCAGCCCCGACGAGGCCAAGGTGCTGTCGCGCATCGGCGCGCCGCCCAATGTGCGCTTGGCTTGCCAACTGCGCCCGCCACCGGGCGACTACCAGTTCACGCCGCTTCTTGCGCCATCGGCCGGACCCAGCGAGGCGTGGCGCCGATCGCCCGGCCACGGCCGCGAGCGGTTCATCGCCGTGCTGTTCGCCGACATTCGGGGTTTTACGGCACTGTCGGAAGGCAAGCTGCCGTTCGACGTGGTGTTCGTGGTTAACCGCTACTTCCGCGCCATGGGCAGCGCCGTCGAGGCCGCCGGCGGGCACGTCGACAAATTCATCGGCGACGGCGTCATGGCGCTGTTCGGGATCGATGGCGATCCGGCGCAGGCCTCGCGCCAGGCGCTCGACGCGGCGCGACGCATGTCGCTGGCGCTGAAGGAACTGAACGCTGCCCTGAGCGTCGACCTCGACCTGCGGCTGCGGATCGGCATCGGCGTACATGCCGGACCGGCGATCGTCGGCGAGATGGGCTATGGCCAGACGCAGACGCTGACTGCCATCGGCGACATTGTGAACATCGCCAGCCGGCTGGAGACGATGACCAAGGACCTCGCCTGCGAGCTGGTCGTGTCGAGTGACCTCGTCGAGCGCGCCCATGCCGAGCTGCCGGGTGCGGCTCGCCATGAAATCGAGGTGCGCGGCCGCAGCGGACGCCTCGCCATCTACGCGATCGCCGACGCGACGGATTTGCCGGCCGGCGCCGCGCCGGCGCAGCCCGCGGCCACACCGTGAGGGGCGACGATCGAGGTGGGGCAGAATTGGCGTCGTCGCTGTCAATTGTTGCCGGGCGTGATACGATCGATCGCCGTGCGGCGATCGACGACCCTCAGGCGAGATTTGCGGCGATACCTGATGCCACAGCGCTTCCTTCCCTGGATTGCGGCAGTGATGGCGTTGGCCATCACGTCAGGCGCCGCATCAGGCCAGATGATTGGTGACGTTCTGGCTTCATGGGGCTTGCTAGGCACATGGTCGGCCAATTGCAGCGCAAAGCCAGAGCAGGCGGCACGGGTGACATACGTCCGCCAGAATGACGGCAGTGTCCGTCACATCGTCGACTTTGGCAGCAGCGGTGGTTCGACCAGCCCCATCCTTGCGGCGCGACTGGAAGACAATGGCGACCTGCAAGTCACGGTCAACCAGCAGCAGGAGGTGATCACCTACGTCCTCGCCCGAGGCGACGGCGACTCCGTTCGATCGATGTCCAGCCGACGGCCCAACGGCGACTACTACATCCGCGACGGGAGGTTCGTCAGCAGCGGCGCACCTTCGCCCTGGATGTCGCGATGCCGCTAGCCGGCGCGATACGTGGCATCTCCGTTAATGCCGACCCGCGCGAGGCGAAGGGTGGTGGGAGGAGGAACGCCAACTTCAATGCGCCGATAGCGGCCGCCGCCATGATCGCTGCCGTCGTCACACCGGCTGGCGCCGCAGCGCAGAGCATCGCCGAGGTGATGGAGCAATGGGGTCTCGTCGGCACCTGGGCGGTCAATTGCCACCTGCCGCCGAGCCGTACCAACGGCATGCACAGCACCTACCTTCCGCAACTGGCCGGCAATGTCGACGTGCGACGCGACTTCGGCGATCCGCAATACAACGATGTCAGCCAGGTCATTGCGGCCCGGCTGCAGCCCGATGGCCGCCTGGAAGTGACCGTCGATCCGCGGCAGATCTTCACTTACACACTGGCCAAAGGCGCCGACGGCCGGATCCGGTCGATGATCGGCCGCCTGGGGAATGGCGAATACACCGTGCGCGACGGCAAGTTCGTCGCCACCGGCGCACCGACGCCCTGGCAGAGTCGCTGTCGCTAGGCCCGCCAACGCCCGGGCCAGCCGACGCGCCATCCGTTGCACCCGCACCTACGAGCCACCCTCGACCATGCCCTCCGCCGCCCCACCCATCACGATCTGGCATAACCCGCGCTGCAGCAAATCGCGCGAAACTTTGGCCTTGCTCCGCGAACGGGGCATCGAACCCGTCATTCGCCTTTATCTCGAGCGAGCACCGACGGCGGAGGAAGTCGAAATCTTGCTTTCCCAGCTGGGCGGCGCACCGCGCCTGTTGCTGCGCGACAATGAAGCCGTGTTTAAGGCGACCGGCCGGAACGCCGCCAGCCTCGACCATCACGACGTCGCCCGGCTGATCGCCCGCCATCCCGTCCTGCTGCAGCGGCCGGTCGTCGTTGCCGACGGCAGGGCGGCGATCGGCCGTCCCCCCGCCGCCGTGCTGGCGCTGGTCGGTAAATCGTAAGCAAGATGGAAGGCCCCATTGCCTGCCGTGTTACCTAGCAGTGGCATGACAGGCTCGGGCAGGCAGGACAGGCGCGGCGGCATGGGCCAGCGATCGCATGATCCCACGAACAGGGTCCTGTCCCGGTGGCGTTGGCGTTCGCGGCCGATCGGTCCGGCGCGCTAGGATCGCACCATGGTGCAACGCCTCCGCCTGATCTCGGGCATCACGCTGTTTGTCTTCGTGACGAGCCATCTGCTCAACCACGCACTTGGGCTGATGTCGATCGCCGCCGCTGACACGGGCCTGACGGTGTTCGCGGCCATTTGGCGGAATCCGGCCGGGACCGTTGTCCTGGCGCTGGCGATCCTGACCCATTTCACCCTGGTGCTGTGGTCGGTCTTCCGGCGTCGACGGCTGCGGCTGTCAGCCTGGGAGTGGACCCAGTTGGCGCTCGGCGTCGCCATCCTGCCGCTCGGCATGGGCCATTTCGTCATGGTCCGCGGCGCACACGAGATCGACGGGGTCATCACCGCCTATTTCTGGGTGCTGTGGCCGATGGTGGCCGATCCTTGGAACGCCGCCCGGCAATTCGGCCTGATCCTGATCGTGTGGATCCACGGCTGCATCGGCCTGCACTTCTGGCTTCGGCTGAAGCCATGGTATCGGCGAGCGGTGTCGTTGTTCTACGGCGGGGCGCTGCTCGTGCCGACCCTAGCCATCTGCGGTGTCGCCGCGGCGCTACGCGAGGCCGCCGACATCTTCGCGGACACCGACAAGCTGATGGCGCTGGCACGGGCCATGAAGGCGCCGCCCGACAAGCTCGCCCTGGACCGGCTGCGCGACCTCTCCGACGTCCTGATCGTCGCTGTCGCCGCCATCATCTTGCTGATGTTCGCGCTGCGGCCGCTACGTTCGTGGATCGAGCACCGGCGCGGCGCGGTTCGGCTGGAGTATCCGGGCGGCCGCCTGGTCACGCTGCCGACCGGCCTCAGCGTGCTGGAGATGAGCCGCGTTGTCGGCGTGCCGCACGCCTCGGTCTGCGGCGGCCGCGGTCGCTGCTCGACCTGCCGGGTGCGAATGGCCGGCCAGGATGTCGACCGACTGCTGGCGGCCGCACCGGAGGAATCGCGGGTACTGCAGCGCATCGGATCGCCTGAGGGCGTCCGGCTGGCCTGCCAGACGCGGCCACCACCCGGCGCCTATACCGTAACCCCCCTACTGCCCGCCAACGCCGAGCCGCGCGACGTGCTGCGCGGCGATCTGGTGGCGCACGGCGCCGAGAAGGTGGTCGCCGTGCTGTTCGCCGACTTGCGCGGCTTCACGGCGATGTCGGAGAAGCGCCTGCCATTCGACGTGGTCTTCATCCTCAACCGCTATTTCCGCTCGATGGGTGAGGCGGTGCAGGCCGCCGGCGGACAGGTCGACAAGTTCATCGGCGACGGGGTGATGGCCGTATTCGGCTTGCGCACCGATGGCCCGACGGCGGCGCGCCAGTCGTTGGACGCGGCCCGACGGATGTCGATCGCGCTCGAGTTGTTGAACGACTCGCTGATGCACGAAGTCGACCGGCCGCTGCGGATCGGCGTCGGCATCCACGCCGGATCGGCCATCGTCGGCGAGATGGGCCACGGTCGGACGGTCAGCCTCACAGTGATCGGCGACACCGTTAACACCGCCAGCCGGCTGGAGAGCATGACCAAGGAGCTGGCCTGCGAACTGGTCGTATCCCAGGAACTGCTCGACATCGGCGGCGTCGACTTGTCGGAATGGCCCCGGCACGACGTCGAGGTGCGCGGCCGTCAAAGCCGAATGGCTGTGCGCGCCGTCTCCCACGCCGGCCGGTTGCCGCAGTCGCGTCAGGCTGGCTGATTTCGCCGGAGGTACCAATGCGACAGCGAATCTCTTTGGTCTGTGTCGTCGCCGGCGCCGCATTGCTGGCGGGGCCCGATTGCCAGGCCAACATGTCCGGCAGCAGCGGACCCGCGCCGCCAGCGGCCGCGCGCAGCATCGACTACGACATCGGCAAGGTGGCGGCGGAGCGCGGCGATTTCGCCACAGCCATCGGCGCGCTCAAGCGCGCCGTCTCCAGCCAGCCACGCAACGTCAGCGCATTCAACTTGCTGGGCTATGCGACCCGCAAGTCGGGCGACGCACGCAGTGCCCTGCCCTTCTACCTGCAGGCGCTGGCGATCGATCCCAAGCATATCGGCGCGCACGAGTACATCGGCGAGGCCTACCTGATGCTCGACGACGTGGCACAGGCCCGCCAGCACCTTGATCGGCTGGAACAGCTCTGCCTGTTCGGTTGCAAGGAACACCGGATGCTGCAACAGGCCATCGCCGCCTACAACAAGGGCGTCAAACCAAAGTGACGCCGGCGAGCCGCGCGGACGACACGGCCGCCTTCAGCGCCGGCACGCCACAAAAAAAGCACTGACCCGCCGTTCGGCGGCCGTCACGCCGACCGTACCAGCCGCCCCGGCAGCGCGCCGGTATGTACGTCATCGCGCAGCGTTTCGACACCGGCGACGAACACGTGACGATAGCCTTCCGCCTGCTGTGTCAGGCGTTTGCCGCCGGCCGGCAGGTCGTAGACCACCCGCGGCGGACACAGCCGCAGCCGCTGGAAGTCGATGACGTTGACGTCGGCCTTGAAACCGGGCGCCAGCAGGCCGCGATCGGCCAGACCATAGGCCAGCGCCGACTCGCGCGTCTGCTTGTGCACCAGGAACTCAAGCGGCAGGCGGGGCCCGCGCATGCGGTCGCGCGCCCAGTGCGTCAACAGATAGGTCGGCGCACTGGCGTCGCAGATCACTCCGACATGGGCGCCGCCGTCCGCGACGCCCAGTACGGTGGCGTCGTCGGTCAGCATCTCATGCACGACGTCAAGATTGCCGCCGCAGTAGTTTTCGAATGGATGCAGCAGAAGGCCCGTGCCGCCATCGGCTAGCATTAGTTCGAGCGCCAGCGCGCGGGCATCGACGCCGCGCGCTGCTGCGAGGGCCGCAACGCTGCGTGACGGTTCGGGCTCGTAGTCCAACGTCGGCCCACCAGTCAGCGGGTAGGCTTGCGACAGCTCAGCGGCAAAGATCGAGGCGGCGCCTTCGGGCGCCGGCGCCAACAGGCTGCGGCGCAAGTCGACGTCAGTGGCCAGACGCGCGGCGCGTTCCGCGGCGGGCAGTTTGCGCAGCGACGCCCACGCCGGATGGGCGGCGAACGGATTGACCGTGGTATCCAGCCCCATCAGCACGCCGATCGGCCTGCAGCCCACCTGGGCGTTGGCCTGCAGGCCAACGGCGCGCGCGGCGCGGACCTGATCGAGTGTCTGGCGCCACAGATCGGGCGCGTCCCTGACCTGCACCAGCAGGCACGACAGCGGCCGTTGCGCGACCTCGGCCGCCGCCCGCAGCGCTTCGAACTCGCCAGGGCCGAAATCCGAGTTCACTTCGAGCACGCCGCGGCCGGCCCGGTTCATGGCGCGGGCCAGCGTCAGCAGCTCCGGCTCGCGGGCGCTGAGGCTGGGCGTCAGCCGGCCGTCACGTGCCCGATGCTTGGCGGTGCGCGACGTCGTGAAGCCCAGGGCGCCGGCGAGCAGCGCCTCCTCGAGCACGTCCGCCATCCGCCGCAGCTCGTCGTCGGTCGGCGCCTGGCTGTGGTCGGCACCGCGCTCTCCCATGACGTAGAAGCGCAGCACGCCGTGCGGCACCTGGGCGCCGATGTCGATCGCCCGCGGCATGGACGCGAGCGCATCCAAGTATTGCGGAAAGCTCTCCCAGGTGAAGGGCACTCCCTCGGCGAGCACCGTGCCCGGGATGTCCTCGACGCCCTCCATCAGGTTGATCAGGTAGTCGGTGGTGCCGGGCCGTACCGGCGCAAAGCCGACGCCGCAATTGCCGAAAACCGCCGTCGTCACGCCATGCCACGATGATGGCGTCAGGTAGGGATCCCAGGTCGCCTGGCCGTCGTAGTGTGTGTGAATGTCGACAAACCCCGGCGTCACCATAAGGCCGTCAGCGTCGATGTCGCGCCGGGCTGGTCCGAGTTTGCTGCCGACCGCGGCGATACGGCCGTCCGCCAGCGCAACATCGCCGGTGCGCGCCGGCATGCCGCTGCCGTCGATCACCGTGCCGCCGCGTATCACCAGGTCAAACATGTGTCGCTCTCCGGCCCTTCCAATGCGCGACGGTCAGCATATCAGGCACCTGGCACAACGGTTGCATCACACCCGCATGCTTGCCCTGCGCTTCGCAATGCGCGTCACGGTTTTCCGAACGTCGCAACGCGATCGACATTGCAGACGAACAGGACGCGCTTCTCGTCGATGGCAGGATCGCGCAGGCCATAGGGTGGCGGATTGCCGGTGTACTTGGTCCAGATCTTGTCGAGTTGTCTGGTCACCCGTTCGCCGCCCGGCTCCCATTCGAGTTCCTCATGGTCGACCGAACATTTCAGCTGGACCCAATGGTAGGCGTTGTCGGGATTGACGATCAGGATGGTGAACTTTGGGTTCCTGCGGATCCAGGCACATTTCGGCCGGTGCGAGGCGGTGTTCACCAGGACGCTATCGCCCTCGTAGTCGAACCACATCGGAGTCAGGCCGATACTGCCGTCCGCCGCCGTCAGCCCCAGGGTCACCGTGATCGGCCGGTCCAGCAACGCCTTGTAGATCGGATCCAACCCCGACAGGCCGCCGATCTTGACCCGCTCGCCGACGGCGAATTGGCCCGGTTGCAGTCCATTGGCGACATCGCGGAATTTCGCGACCGTGATGCTCTTGGCCATGTTCCCTCCCGCGTTGGCCGCCAGTGTCGGCGAGATGCCCGGCGGATTGGCGCAGAACCGTGGCAGGATCGATGTCACCGTGACAACAACGCGTCGCGAAGACGTGGACCGATTGCGGCGCATGCCTGCCGCCACGATTGACTCCCTCGAGCCAGGTCGCACAATCGTCGCAAGCGAACGCATCGATCAACGGGGACACCATGCGATTTGTGGGCAAGGTGGCGCTGATCACCGCGGCGGCCAATGGCATTGGCCGGGCCACCGCCGCAATCATGGCGGCGGAAGGCGCAACCGTCATTGCCGTCGACAATCATCAGGGCCGCCTGGACGAGGCGATACCTGCGCTGCGTGGCGACCGCGGCAAGGTCGAGGGCAAGCTGGTCGACGCACTCGATCCGGCCCAGGTCGATCGACTGGTGACCGACGTCGTTCGCGACCACGGCCGGATCGATATTCTGGTCAACGCGGTCGGCGGCAGCACGGTGATCGAACGGCCAACGGCCAGCACTGAGCAGCTGACATTTGTCGACTGGCAGAAGCTGATCGCCTTCAACCTCGACGCGACATTCCTGTGCTGCCACGCGGTCATCCCGGTGATGCGGCGACAGCGCAGCGGCAAGATCGTCAACCTGTCGTCGATTGCCGGCCGCGGCCTGAGCTTCAACAGTTCCAGCGCCTATGCCGCCGCCAAGGGCGGCATCATCGCCTTCACCCGCAAACTGGCTCACGAGCTCGGCCCGGATGGCATCAACGTCAACGCCATTGCGCCCAGCATCACCTTGACCGAACGGATCCGGCCGCACTGGGAGAAGCGTTCGCAAGCGGCCCAGGCCGAGGAGATCGAACGCACGCCGCTGCGACGGATCGCCGAGGCCGCCGACCAGGCGCGGGTGATCTGTTTCCTGGCTTCGTTTGAGTCGGATTTCGTCACCGGCCAGACCATCGACGTGACCGGCGGCGTGTAGGCGCAGCGAGGGGGCTCAGCATGGCCGGCAAGGTGGGATTCATCGGACTGGGCGCCATGGGCGGACCGATGGCGCTCAATCTGGCGAAGGCCGGGTTCGCGCTGGTGGTGCACGACATCGACCGGTCGAAGACCGAGCCTTTGGCGGCGAAGGGCGCCGAAGCGGCCGAGTCGGCCAAGGCGGTTGCCGCGGCAGCCGAGCGCACGATTGTCATCGTCGAGACCACCGAGCAGGCGGAATCGGTGATCATCGGCGCCAACGGCATCATCCGCGGGGCGAGGCAAGGTCACGTCGTGGTCTGTATGTCGACGATCGATCCATTCGCCGCGCGCGGCTTCGCCGACCGACTGGCGGCAATGGACATCGCCATGCTCGACGCGCCGGTCAGCGGCGGCACCGGACGGGCGCAGTCCGGCGAGCTGTCAGTGATCGTCGGCGGCGCCGCCGAAGTGGTCGCCAGGTGCCAGGATCTGTTCGCCATCATGGGTAACCGCACGTTCCATGTCGGCCCGCTGGGCAGCGGCCTGGCCATGAAGCTGGTCAACAACATGCTGGTGCAGGTGAACACTGTGGCGGTGGCCGAGGCATTGGTGCTGGGCGTCAAGGCGGGGCTCGACCCGCAGACCATTTACGAAGTGGTCCGCGTATCGACCGGCGCCAGCGCGGCCTGGGAATTGCGCGTGCCCCGCATCCTGGCCGGCGACTTCGCACCGGGCGGCACAATCGACATCTCCTACAAGGATCAGGAGCTGGAAACCGCCTTTGCCAAGCAGCTGGGTGTTCCCCTGCTGCTCGCCAACGTGACACAGCAGGTGTACCAGATGGCCCGCGCTCAGGGTCTGAACAAGCATGACGGGGCGGCGATCGTGAAAATCTTCGAGCAACTGGCGGGCGTCACGGTCAAAGGCGACTGATCAAACTGGTTCCCGATCGTCGTTGGTAGGTGCAGACCAGCCCTGCGCCCTACTGAATGCACAAGGCGGCGGATATCCACAGTCGATCCGGGTGCGGCGGCCGTTGAGCTCGGTGCTTCTCTGTGTCGACATCGCGACCAGAGCTATTGCAGTGAGTGCATAGCTCCTCGATTTGACGCGCGGCTTCGTTTCAGCGCTCAGTCGAGCAAGTGCCGAACCGGCACTTACCGCGCTAGGTGGCTAACACCTGCTTCTGAAATGCTCCCACTATCGAGCGGTCACTTCGCGCAACTCGGGTACCGCGTCCGTGCGAACAGCCTGCGATGCCTGAACTCTGGCAACGCTGCCACCCGCGTGGTCAGAATGAACCTTCATGCACGACCGCCACGCGAGGCATGCGGTCCAACAACGCGCTAACACCCAAGATGATCTTACCGTGAACGATGGGCATGGGGATTGCTTTACGATTCTCTGACCTTGCGTTTTCTGGTATGGTTCCAATGACAAACTCGTGGCGTTGGAATTGTCACAGGTAGCAAGTCTGTGGGCACACAGACAGCGGACCATGGCGCTGTTCCCGCCCCCGCCGCCGACCTCGGATGTCAGCGCGGCAGCCTGGCGGGGCAAGCCTGGACTAGGTGGAGCGAGCCCGAGATACGGGTCGCTGGCCCAAGTGGCCTGTTGTCACTTTTTGCAAGCTCGTGGGTGCGGACGCAATCCGCCGTCCGGCCGCGCGAAGTGTGTCAGCGCGCCAGCAGCGTGGCGACGGTCGGGGGCGTCGGGTGAGATGGTGAAGACAGGGTTCCACCGCGACTCGGCGAAGGCGGTCATCCGCGACAGCGCGATGAGCGGTGTGCAAGCCGGCCACACCAGGTGCGCGGCAGGCCGTCGTGCGACTGTGCCCCGCACGCGAACCTTTCGCGCGCGTCGACCGGCGCAGCGCGCCCCGCGCGCTTCATATGGTCCAAAGCGGACGCCAAGTTCCGCCGCACGCGGCCACACGGCGGTGCAGCGGCGAACGGTGTCCCGACGACGCGCAAGTCATTGGGTTTGGCACTTGTTTTGCCACAATGTGAGAACCAACTCCGAGTCACCGCCGTACATCGGAGAAGGCGAGTCGAACTGGCGTTCCGTCCGGTCCCGACCCGAAAGGCAGCGACAGCTCGCCTTGGTGGGGCATATGGGCTGAGATTGGCAGAGCTGTCGGCGTTCTGAGAGGACACCATGCGCACCGACGATGTTCTCAATGCCTTCACGCAGTCTTATGAGGCGCGGCGTGAGACTGACACGTCGCTGGCGGAATACCTGGAGGCGTGTCGGGAAGACCCGATGCGCTATGCCAACGCCACCGAACGCCTGCTGGCCGCCATCGGCGAGCCACAGATGGTCGACACGTCCAGGGACGCCCGCTTGGGACGCATCTTCCTGAACCGGACGATCCGCGCCTATCCGGCGTTCGACGGCTTCTACGGCATGGAAGAGACAATCGAGCGGATCGTCTCGTTCCTCCGTCACGCCGCCCAGGGCCTGGAGGAGCGCAAACAGATCCTCTACCTGCTCGGTCCGGTCGGCGGTGGCAAGTCGTCGCTGGCGGAGCGCCTCAAAGCGCTGATGGAGGCCCACCCCATCTACGTCCTGAAGGCGGGCGACGAGCTCAGTCCGGTGTTCGAAAGCCCGCTCGGCCTGTTCGAGCCCGAGACAATGGGGCGCAGGCTCGAGGACAGGTATGGCATTCCGCAGCGCCGGCTCACCGGGCTGATGAGCCCCTGGTGCCTGAAGCGGCTCGAGGCTTTCAACGGCGATGTCTCGAGGTTCCGGGTCGCCCGCATCCAGCCGTCACGGTTGCGCCAGATCGCGGTCGCCAAGACCGAACCCGGCGACGAGAACAACCAGGACATCTCCTCGCTGGTCGGCAAGGTCGACATCCGCAAGCTGGAGGCCTACGCCCAGAACGATCCGGATGCCTACAGCTATTCCGGCGGCCTCAACCGGGCCAACCAGGGCATCCTCGAGTTCGTCGAGATGTTCAAGGCGCCGATCAAAATGCTGCACCCGCTGCTGACGGCGACGCAGGAAGGCAACTACATCGGCACCGAGAATATCGGCGCGATCCCCTTCTCCGGGATCATTCTGGCCCATTCCAACGAGGCGGAGTGGCAGACCTTCAAGAGCAACCGCAACAACGAGGCCTTCATCGACCGCATTTCCGTGGTCAAGGTGCCATATGTCCTGCGGGTCACGGAGGAGGCCAAGATCTACGAGAAGCTGATCCAGGGTTCCGAGCTGGTCAACGCGCCGTGCGCGCCCGCGACCCTGGACACGCTGGCGCGCTTCAGCGTGCTCTCGCGCCTGCATCAGCACGAGAACTCGACCCTGTACGCCAAGATGCGGGTCTATGACGGCGAAACGCTCAAGGAGTCGGACCCGAAAGCCCGCAGCGTCCAGGAGTACAAGGACGCGGCCGGCGTCGACGAGGGCATGACCGGCGTGTCGACTCGGTTCGCCTTCAAGGTTCTCGCCGCGACCTTCAATCACGACACGCGCGAGGTCGGCGCCGATCCGGTCCACCTGATGTACGTGCTCGAGCAGGTGATCCGCCGCGAGCAGGTGGCGGATGAGGTCGAGAAGCGGTATCTCGAGTTCATCAAGGGCGAGCTGGCGCCGCGCTATGCGGAGTTCATCGGCAACGAGATCCAGAAGACCTACCTCGAGTCCTATTCCGACTTCGGCCAGAACCTGTTCGACCGCTACGTCGACTACGCCGACGCCTGGATCGAAGACCAGGACTTCAAGGACCCGGACACCGGCCAGCTGCTCAACCGTGAACTGCTGAACCAGGAACTGACCAAGATCGAGAAGCCGGCCGGGATCGCCAATCCCAAGGACTTCCGCAACGAAATCGTCAAGTTCGCCCTGCGTACGCGCGCCAACAACAATGGCAAGAACCCCGCATGGACGAGCTACGAGAAGATCCGTGAGGTGATCGAGAAGCGCATGTTCTCGCAGGTTGAAAACCTGCTGCCGGTGATCTCCTTCGGCACCAAGAAGGACAGCGAGACCGAGAAGAAGCACGGTGAGTTCGTCAAGCGCATGACCAGCCGGGGCTACACCGAGCGCCAGGTCCGCCGCCTGGTCGAATGGTATATGCGGGTCAAGCAGGCGGGTTGAGCCAGGTCGGCGGGAGCGTACCATGCAGATTCTTGACCGACGGCTCAATCCGGGCGGCAAGAGTCTTGAGAACCGCCAGCGCTTCCTGCGCCGTGCCAAGGCGCTGGTGCAGAAGGCGGTGCGCGACTCCTCGCAAGGCCGCAACATCTCGGACATCCTCGAGGGTGGCGAGATCAGCATCCCGACCGACGGCCTGCACGAGCCACGCTTGCGCCATGGTCCGGACGGCACCCATGACAGCGTGCTGCCGGGCAACAAGACATTCGCCGAGGGCGACTACATTCCGCGCCCCGACGGCGAGGGTGGCGGCCGCGGCGCGGGTGCCGGCCAGGGCGGCGGCGATGCCGAGGACGCCTTCCGCTTCATGCTGACGCGCGAGGAGTTCCTCGACCTGTTCCTCGACGACCTTGAGCTGCCCGATTTGGCCAAGCGCCGGCTGGCGGAGATCGAGCGCGAGGGCGTCCGGCGCGCCGGCTACACAAGGCTGGGTTCGCCGGTGAATCTGGCGGTGACCCGCACGGTGCGCCTCGCCATGGCGCGGCGCATTGCGCTACGCCGGCCAGGGCCGCGCGAGATCGAGGCGCTCGAAGCGGAGATCGCCGCCAGCGACGACGAGGCCACCCGCGCGGCGCTGCGGCTCGAGGTCGAGGCGCTGACCGCCCGCAGCAAGCGCATCCCCTATATCGATCCGATCGACATCCGCTACCGCCGTTTCGAGCCAGTCCCGAAACCGGTGGCGCAGGCGGTGATGTTCTGCCTGATGGACGTGTCCGGCTCGATGTCGGAGCACATGAAGGATCTCGCCAAGCGGTTCTACATGCTGCTCTACATTTTCCTGACGCGCCGCTATCGACATGTCGAGATCGTGTTCATCCGCCATACCGATCGGGCCGAGGAGGTCGACGAGGAAACCTTCTTTCGCAGCCCGGCGACGGGCGGCACA
>DATFGV010000747.1:0-8742 GCA_035249115.1 Vineibacter sp. | reverse complement strand
TCGATATCGCCGTGTTGCGACGCTCGGAGGACGCCTTCGTCGATGGGCTGTTCGCGCCGGCCGCCGGCCGCGGCGCGCCCTTGCTGCGGGCGCTGTTCCCGCGCGCCTTTGTCGACGCCAATCGCGAGCCCTACGAGATCGACCCGTCGATGGTCGAGGGCCGCCTGCCGGCCTACGCCAACACCCGTTCGCCGCGGGTTGCCGCCGGCCTCGGCACGGTGCCGCGCGTCGCCTTCGACGGTCAGGCGATCTACCACGGCAAGCTGCGCATGGCCGAGCTGGAGCGGCGCATCGCCTGGTACTATCGCCCCTACCATGCCGCGCTCGAGCGGCTGGTCGCCGAGACCCGGGCGCGCTTCGGCTATTGCATCCTGATCGACTGCCACTCGATGCCGTCGGCCTCGCCCGGCGGCGCACAGGTGCCGGGCAGCAGGGTCGACTTCGTGCTGGGCGACAACCACGGCGCCGCCTGCGCGCCGGCCCTGACGGCGCTGACCGAGCGCTGGTTGCACCACCATGGTTACCGCGTGGTGCGCAACCAGCCCTACGCCGGCGGCTTCACCACCCAGCATTACGGCGCGCCGAGCCAGGCGGTGCATGTGCTTCAGATCGAGATCAACCGCGCGCTCTACATGGACGAGCGGGCGCTGCGGCCGACTCCGGGGTTCGAGTTGCTGGCGCAGCGCCTGGCCGATCTGGTCGAAGACGTCGGCCGAACCAGCCTCGGCCATGCCGCGTTCCCTGCCTGGGTCGCACCACGTAACGCCGCCGAATAGCACCGTTGACCTGCCTAAAAAAGAAAAGGCGGTGTCTTTCGACACCGCCCGAGTTTTAGGGAGGAAACGCCCAAGACGGGCATATGACAAACACAGAGGCCGCGAAGCGGCGTTTGCCACGAGCTAACTATGGTGCGCGTGCGAACAAAAATCAAGCGTCCACAATGTCCTTGATTTTCAACAAGCTAAACGCTTGTTCACAATCGCTTCGGTGTTGCATTTTCGCAACGCAGCAGAAATTTACATGCGTCGCATGCAAATAACTCATCCCACCCGACCGGTATCGGCGCTTGGGTCGGCGAACGTGACGCCGGCATCATGCGCCAATTCAACCCCTTAGGCTCGATGCTTCGGTGCCGGCCGTGGTGCGCGCCGCCGGACCGCCTTCGACAACTCCCTGGAGACCGCCATGGCCCGCCGCAAGATCGTCATCGCCATGATGATGCACGAGACCAACACGTTCTCGCCGGTACCGACGCCGCTGGCGTCGTTCGGCCGCATGGGCGCCATGGCCGGCGAGCCGGCGGTCGCGGAATTCACCGGCACCAACACCCAGATCGGCGGCTTCATCGGCGTCGCGCGCGACATCGGCGCCGAAATCAGCGTGCCGATGGCCGCCAGCGCCCACCCCTCGGGCCTGGTCCAGAAGGCCGCCTATGAAGAAATGTGCGACGCCATCGTCGGCGCCATCCGCGGCGGCTGTGACGCGGCCTTCCTGGCGTTGCACGGTGCCATGGTGGCCGAGCACTTCGACGACGGCGAGGGCGAACTGTTGCGCCGGATCCGGGCCATCGCGCCCGACCTGCCGATCGCTGTCGGGCTGGATTTCCACGCCCAGATGACGGCGGCGATGATCGACAACGCCACGGTCGTGACCGGCTACAGGACCTACCCGCACATCGACATGGGTCACACCGCGCAGCGCGCTGCCCGCACCTTGGTGCGCGCATTGGACGGCGAGGTGGCGCCCAAGATGGTCTGGGGCTTCCGGCCGATGCTGACCAGCACCTTGTCGCACACACCCTCGCGGCAGCCGATGAAGGACATCATGGACCGCGCCAACGCCGCCGAAGACTCGGGCCAGGTGCTGAACGCCTCGGTATTCGGCGGCTTCCCGCAGGCCGACATCCCGCACCTGTCCTGCTCGGCGGTGATCGTCTGCGACCGGCGCACCGCCGAAGGAGAAATCCTGCTCAACCAGCTGCTCGACATGGCGTGGCAGCGGCGCGAAGCCTTCCTCTACACCGGCGAGGCGCTGGCGGCCCAGGTGGCGCGTGCCAAGACGCTGGACGGCGGGCCCATCATCCTGGCCGACCACGGCGACAACACCGCCTCGGGTGGCACCCAGGACGTCATGAGCGTGGTCGAGGAGGCGATCAAGCAGGGCCTGCAGGATGTCGCCGCCGGGCCGATCTGGGATCCCGTCAGCGTGGCGCGGATGATCGATGCCGGCATCGGCGCCACCGTCACGCTGGAGCTCGGCGGCAAGGTCGACATGCCGCAGCTCAACCTCAAGGGCAAACCGCTGAAGGTCACCGGCACGGTCAAGTGCATCACCGACGGCGAGTTCGTGGTCACCGGCCCGATGGCCACCGGCACCAAGGTGCGCATGGGCCGCACCGCCGTGCTCGACACCGGCAGTATCCAGATTGTGGTCTCGGAAAACCGTAGTGAACCGTACGACCTCGGCGTCTTCACCCATTGCGGCATCGACCCGCGGCGCAAGAAGTACGTGCTGATCAAGTCGCGCCAACATTTCCGCGCCGGCTTCGAGCCGATCGCCCAGCACATCGTGATGTGCGACGGCGATGGCGTCACCAGCTCGGACCTCAAGCTGTTCGACTACAAGAACCGCCGCCAGCCGCTCTACCCCTTCGAACCCGACTTGCAGCTCGGCCGCAACGAGGCGTGAAGCTCGAACCATCAGCGTAATAAATGTTGAGACGCCGAAGAGCTAGCCGAGCAGGACATGCCGATGCCGTGAGATGGTCACATCACTTTCTCACGCCGGCTCGCGATAAACTTGAAACCACATGTTTGATACAATGTAGCCGCTCTCTGGCGTCGCAATGCGGCTTGACTTCCGTACGTCGATCACGCTTGGTACGGCCATGACGGGCGGCAACCGACATCGCCTCGCGCTGTATCAGCGGCCACGACGGTGGCTATCCCTGCTGTGCGTGGTGGCCTTTTTGGTCGTCGAACTGGCTCATGTTGGCCATGCGGTGGGCGACATGAACACCGCCGGTCACGCTGTGGTGACGAACCTTTCTGCCGACGATCAAGAGTCGTCCGCCAAGGAGCGCACAGGCGGCGAGTCGTGCCACTGGTGCTGCACGGTGATCGGGTTACCAGTCGCGATGGCGGCGCTCCACTTGGACGACACGCAAGCGTTGCCAGCCGCAGGCTTGGCCAGCATGGTTTCGCGATCGCCGCCGGCAACTTCACCTCCTCCCAAGAGTCTTCCCTCGGACTAACGACCTCGCTGTCCAAACTGGACGGCTCCCCGATTCGTGGTCTTGGGTTGGAAGCATGTCTATCTCTCGTGCTGTCGCGTGCGCGCTTGTGGGCGCGTTCGCCTGGGCGGTTTCGCATTCGGCATTGGCGCAGACCACCGGCGCCCTGACGCTTTCCAATGCGCTGCAGCGGGCACTCAGCGCCAACGCGCGGCTGATGGCCGCCGATCGAGAGATCGGCATGGCTGAAGGAAAGAGGACACAAGCGGGAGCGATTCCAAACCCGCAGATTGATCTGGAACTGGACAACGCGCTCGGTTCGAAGGACTACCGCGGCCTCAGATCGGCGGAAACAACGCTGCAACTGAGCCAAGTCATCGAGCTCGGCGGCAAACGCGGAGCGCGCGTGGCGGCGGCTTCAGGCGAGTACGACAGTGTGCGCTGGCAGCGTGCGGCCGTTCGTCTCGAGCTGCTTTCGGAAACGACAATCGCCTTCGTGAACGCGCTGGGTGCACAACGCCGGGTGCAAGTCCTGAATGCGCAGATCGCCGTTCTGGATCGCCTCAGCCCCTTGCTGCAACGAAGGGTCGAAGCCGGCGCGTCGGGACCGGCGGATATCGCCCGGACTCAAGTGACCGTCGACCTGACACGCATCGAACGAATTCGGGCAAACACGTCACTGGCGAGCGGGCGGCGTGAGCTTGCGACACTTCTGGGGCTCGAGGTGCCGAACTTCACCCTTGTCTCCGGTGACCTCGGCCGCACGGCACGGCCGCCGGTGTTCCAAACGGTTCTCCAGGCAATCGAGAGCAATCCACAGCTGATGCGTTGGACCGCTGTCCGTGCGCAACGGGATGCCGAGTTGCTGACGGCGCGTCTCAAACCGGTCCCCGATGTGCAGGCCAGCGTCGGGTGGCGTCACTTTCGCGAGACGCGCGACAACGCCGTCCGCTTTGGTGTGTCAGTGCCGATACCGGTATGGGATCGGAACAAGGGTGGAATCCGCGAGGCCCAGGAGGCGATCGGCAAGACCGAAGCGGAACGCACGACCGCCAGACTGACGCTGATAGGTACGGCGGGACGAGCCTACGACACGCTGACCGGCGCGCTTCAGGAAATCGATTTGCTGCGCCGGTCGGTCATTCCCAACGCGCGCAAGGCATTTGAAGCGGTTGAGGACGGCTACACGCAGGGCCGATTCACGCTGCTGGAACTTCTGGAAGCGTACAAATCATTGGCCGAGGCGGAATTGCGCGAGGTTGAAGTCCTCGTAACGTTCCATACCGCCGTGGCCACCATTGAGGGCCTGACCGGTAGCCCGTTCGCGCTGGCCGGCGGGAAGACGCCATGATGCGCATCATCATGTTCGCTGCGGTGGCGATTGCGCTGGCCGCTCTGGGCGTGGCGGCCGGATTGCATTTCTCGGGGACGGCGGGTCACAGCGCGACAAAACCTGCCCAGAAGGACGCACACGGCCACAGCAAGGGAGATGACCACAAGGACGGCGGCGTTGAGATGAGCGACGCGAAAGTTGCCGCGGCCGGGATCGAGCTTGCCAAGGCAGGGCCAGCGGAGCTGCGGGAAACGTTCCGGCTCAACGGCATCATCCAGGCCAACCAGGAGGCATTGGTCCAGGTAACACCGCGCTTTCCCGGCGTCGTCAAGGAACTGCGCAAGAGGCTCGGCGACAAGGTAGCCAAGGGTGACGTGCTGGCGACGGTCGAGAGCAATCAGAGCCTGACGACATTCGATCTGCGTGCGCCGATCGGCGGCACGATCATCGAGCGCCAGGCGGCGCTGGGCGAATACGTGTCCGAGCAAAAACCCATCTTCATTGTGGCCGATCTGACCACCGCTTGGATCGATTTCTCGGTCTACAAACGCGACTTCAGCCGGGTCCGCGTCGGCGATACCGTGGTCGTCGACATCGAGGATGGCGGGCCGGCGATCGAGACGAAGATCGCCTATGTATCTCCACTTGGCGCCAGCGATACCCAGAGCGCGCTGGCAAGGGCGGTTGTTGCCAATGATGGCCGGTTGCGGCCCGGTTTGTTCGTCACCGGCCGCCTTCTGCTCGCGGTTAAACCCGTCGACATCGCCATCAAGTTGAGCGCGCTCCAGACGATCGAGGGCCGAACGGTGGTGTTCGTTCGAAACGGTGACAAGTTCGACGTGCGCGATGTCGAACTCGGAAACCGCGACGAAGACAATGTCGAGGTGCTGTTCGGCGTGCTGCCGGACGAGCTGTACGCCGCCAAGAACAGCTTCATCATAAAGGCCGAGTTGGCGAAAGGGAGCGCCAGCCATGAGCACTGAGACAGGCATGACGATTGCCACGGCGCTGATCAGTCCGCTCATGGAAGGGCATCTCGTTCAGGTGCTGCATGAGCTGGACGCCGGATTGGTCTGGCGTGTCCGCGAAGAAGGCCGCCGCAGCGACGGGCCGGCGCCATGATCAACAGCATCCTGGCGCAGTCCATACGCCAGCGCTGGCTGGTGATGATGGTTGTCGTGGGTGTCGCCGCCCTCGGTGTCTGGAATTTCACGCGGTTGCCAATCGACGCCGTTCCCGACATCACCAACGTTCAGGTCCAGATCAACACGCAGGTTGCGGGCTACTCGCCGCTCGAGGTCGAGCAGCGAATCACGTTTCCGATCGAGACTGCGATGGGCGGGCTGCCCAACCTGCAGTACACCCGCTCACTGTCGCGCTACGGGCTGAGCCAGGTCACCGTGGTGTTCAAGGATGGGACCGATATCTATTTCGCGCGTCAGCTCGTCAATGAGCGCGTCCAGCAGGTCAAGGACCAGCTGCCAAAGGATACTGAGACGGCGATGGGACCGATTTCGACCGGCCTCGGCGAGATCTACATGTTTGCCGTCGAAGCCAAGCCGGGCGCACGCAAACCTTCGGGCGAGGCATTCACCTCAACGGACCTGCGCACGATCCAAGATTGGATCATCAAACCGCAACTGCGGACTGTACCGGGTGTGGTCGAAGTCAACTCGATTGGCGGCTATGAACGGCAGTTTCATGTGCTGCCGCATCCGGCAAGGCTCATGGCCTATCGACTCACGTTCCGTGACGTGATGACGGCGCTCGCAGCAAACAACGCCAATGTCGGTGCCGGGTACATCGAACGCAACGGGGAGCAATACCTGGTCCGTGTGCCTGGGCAGGTCGCCAACCTGGAAGAGATCAGAGAGATCGTCATCGGCTCACACGCCGGCGTCCCGGTCCGGGTCAGCAACGTGGCCGATGTGCGCGAAGGCAAGGATCTCCGCACGGGCGCCGCCACGCTCAACGGAGAGGAGACAGTTCTCGGCACGGCCATGCTTCTGATCGGCGAGAATAGCCGAACGGTCGCACAGCGTGTGGCAGCGAAACTAGCCGATGTCGGCAAGTCCCTGCCCGAGGGCGTCGTCGCCAGGACGATTTACGACCGTACACATCTGGTCGAAGCCACCATCGCGACCGTCGAGAAGAACCTGCTCGAGGGCGCACTGCTCGTCATCGTGATCCTGTTCCTGTTCCTCGGCAACGTCCGGGCAGCGGTAGCGACCGCCCTGATCATTCCGCTGGCCATGCTGCTGACCATCACCGGCATGGTTGAGTACCGAGTCAGCGCCAATCTCATGAGCCTCGGCGCGATCGATTTCGGCATCATCATCGATGGCGCCGTCATCATCGTCGAGAATTGCCTGCGCTTGCTGGCGCTGGAACAGCACCGCCGCGGACGGTTGCTGACGACGGGCGAGCGCTTCGAGGCGATCCTCGCGGGCGCGTCGGAAGTGGTCAAACCCAGCCTGTTCGGCATGATGATCATCGGCATCGTCTATCTGCCGATCCTCACCTTGACCGGGGTCGAGGGCAAAATGTTCACCCCCATGGCCGTCACGGTCCTGATGGCCCTAGGCGCCGCGGCGATTCTTTCCATTACATTCCTGCCGGCCGCCGTCGCCCTGCTCGTCACGGGCCGCGTCACCGAAAAAGAGAACCTGCTCATGCGGGCGGCGCGCCGCGCCTATGTGCCGCTGCTTGACCTGTCGATCCGCCTGAGGTGGGCAATGGCCGGCCTTGCCATCGTGCTTGTCGCCATTACCGGCTGGGCGGCTTCGCGCATGGGCGGCGAGTTCATTCCGAGCCTGGATGAGGGTGACGCCGCTATCCAGGCGCTGCGGGTTCCGGGGACCAGCCTGTCGCAATCGCTGGAGATGCAGGCCGCCCTCGAACGGCGGCTGCTCAAGATACCGGAAGTGAAGGAGGTCTTCGCCAGGGTCGGCACCGCCGAGGTCGCGACCGACCCCATGCCGCCCTCGATCTCCGATGGGTACGTCATGCTCAAGCCAAGACGGGAATGGCCCGACCCGTCGAAGCCGAAAGCGCAGCTGGTCTCGGAGATCGAACGAGCGGCTGATGAGATTCCCGGCAGCAACTACGAACTGTCACAACCGATCCAGCTGCGGTTCAACGAGCTGATCTCCGGTGTGCGCAGTGACGTCGGCGTCAAGATCTTCGGTGACGATCTTGACGTGCTTCTGCGCGTCGCGGGTGAGGTGCAGGCGGTGCTTCAGTCGATCGCTGGCGCGGCCGACGTCAAGACGGAGCAGGTATCCGGTCTTCCCATGCTGACGGTCAAGATCAACCGGAACACCTTGTCGCGCTACGGTATCAGCGTCGCCGACGTTCAGGAGGTCGTCGAGATCGCCGTGGGCGGCAAGAGCGCCGGCCAGGTGTTTGAAGGCGATCGGCGTTTCGACCTGATCGTGCGCCTGCCGGAGAATTTGCGGCTGGACACGGACGTGATCGGCTCCTTGCCGATTCCTCTGCCGGCGCCGGACGCGCAGGCACCGGCCGTCAGGGCGGTCGGTGGCAGGGGGCCGTTGGCGCAGTTGCGGTATGTGCCGCTGTCGGCCATTGCCCGGATCGACGTCGCGCCAGGCCCGAACCAGATCAGCCGCGAGGACGGCAAGCGGCGCATCGTGGTGTCGGCGAACGTGCGCGAGCGTGACCTGGGGTCATTCGTCGCCGAAGCGCAGCGCCAGATCGCCGACAAGGTCAAGCTGCCCGCCGGATACTGGATCGGCTGGGGTGGTCAGTTCGAGCAACTGGCGTCGGCCACGCAGCGGTTGACGATCGTCGTACCCGTTGCCCTGCTGCTGATCTTTGTGCTGCTGCTCATGAGCCTGGGTTCGGCCGCCGATGCGGCGCTGGTCTTCAGCGGCGTACCTCTGGCGCTGACCGGCGGAATCGCGGCACTGTTGCTGCGGGACATCCCGCTCTCGATAAGCGCCGGCGTCGGCTTCATCACGCTGTCCGGTGTGGCCGTGCTCAACGGACTCATCATCATCGCCGAAATTCAGAGGCTGCGGAATGAAGGCCATGCCCTGCTTGACGCCATCAGAGAGGGAGCCCTGACACGCTTGCGCCCGGTCCTGATGACGTCGCTTGTGGCACCACTCGGGTTCATCCCGATGGCCATCGCGACCGGGCCGGGTGCTGAAGTGCA
>DATFGV010000746.1:0-2688 GCA_035249115.1 Vineibacter sp. | reverse complement strand
CGCCGTATCGTCCTCGGCTACATCCGCGTTCTGCGCGGGCGCTTCGCTCGCCAAGTCAGCCTTCTGCTGGGCCGCTTTGAGTTGGCGCCGCAACTGGCGCATCAGTGGCGGAGCGGTTTCCTCACCCACCTTGCGCCGCAGTTCGGCGGCCCAACGCGGATTTTCGATAACGGTCCAGGCGATGGCTTCATCGTGAAGCGTCCCCGCCTCATCGACATGCGCCGGGAACACGATCTTGAGGGTGCGCTCGGCTGTGCGTGTGGTGTCACCGCCTGCAACCCCGGCGCGGACGCGGGCAAGGTCATGCGGCACTGCGCCATCCTCGACCACCGCGGTGGCACGCGCATCGATCACATGGGAAGGCGCGCAATCGCCCTTGGGCGCGCGGCAGGTGAAGTCCCCGTCGACATTGGTGCCGAAGGTCGCGCAGCCGCTGACCAGGGTCGCAAGGCACACGCAGGCGAGAAGGCGCATGGGATTAGCCATGGGTTTTGTCCTTTGTAATCGAGGGAGAAGCAGTGCCGCTCAGGAATGCCCGCAGCGCAGCCGCAGGGCGGAAACCTTCGAGGACGGCGCCGTCCGATGGCCGGACGATGACCGGGGTGCCGCCAAAGCCGTGAGCCTTGGCGAATGCCTCGTTGGCATCGAGCCCGCTTGTGTCGCAGGGCTTGGGGTTGGCGAGTGCCAGCCCTGAATAGGCCATGTGCAGCGCAACTTCGGGCCGGGCCGAGCAGATCACGCGCTCGGCATCCTTTCGGCTTTCCGCGCCGAAGATTGAAATCGGCCTTTCCTCGACCCGTGCGCCGATCGCCTTCAGCTCGGCTTCGAGCTTCTTGCAGTAGCCGCAGTGGAAGTCGGAGAAGACAACCACTCTTGGACCGCCCGCCGGTCCCCAGCTAATCGCGCCGTTGGCGGGCAGCCCGGTCAGTGAAACCCGCGTCGGCCCGCTTGCGCGCTGCGTAGTTGGCGCATCCTCGTTCCCAGCGCGCCGGGCGGCACCTGCCGCCAGCAGGTCGGGATTGAGCGCCAGCAACCGGGCTGCCGTCAGATCCTGGCGCGCTTCCATGTCATAGACCCGCCCGATGACGAGGTACTTGGCCGCCCGATCGACGTAGAAGAGCGTCGACTTCGAAGCGACCTCGCACAGGCCGCCAAGACCCTTGCAGTTAATCGCGTCGATCGGCGTCTTGGGCAGGCGCAGCTTGAGCGCCTCTCGCACCTTGGCGGTATCGGGGCCGCTCGCCGTCGAGGCGAGGCTGGCCACGCCCCAGCCAGTGGCGGCGGAAAGTGTAACGAGGGCGGCAATGCCCACAACCGGTCGGAGCCAGCGGCGAGCCGGCGGATTAAGGCTCTCAATCATCGGGAATTCCTCACGTAAACGCCGTCCAGAAAAACGATTTCGACATCGATGCCGGTCGGCATCTCGACGACGGGCTGGTATTGTTCGGCGCGCTCGATCAGATATTTGCTGACCGTGTCGGCCGCATCTGCCGCGCCCTGGCCGAGCCCGCCGCCGACAATGTCTCCGGCGGAGAGTTTGGCGCGACTGCCGTCGGGATTGGTGGTGACCCCGGAAAAGACGCTGTTCGAGTTGGCGGAGAAGCCCCGGCCGAACCCGCCGATGATCCCGGCGAGAAGTGCCTGGCTGACGAGGCTGCCCTCGCGGCTGACGACGCGGCCGCGCACGCCGGACTTGCCGGCAAAGCTGATGAAGCCCTTGACCTCGGAGACGGCCACTCGCCCGCCGGGCTGGTCGCAGGTCATGCGGGCCAGCTTCACGTAAACCTTCTCCGAAGAGAGATCGCCGCGTGCCGCCCCATTGACCACACAGCCCTGGATGCGGGTCGTGAGCACTTTGCCGTTCTGCAGGACCGAGCGCGCTGGCCCGGTAATCCTGAGGACCACAGGGAGCGGATCGGTCTGGCTGGCAACGCCGGCCGAAGCATCGACGCCGACGATGACGCGCGCCGTCGCGTAGGAATTGGGGGGCAAGTAATCGGGGGAGTCCTCGATCACGACCGGAGGTGCATCCGGTCTTGCCGACCTCAACCCGCCTGTACTTGCCTTGTCGGAGGTAAAGCTCATCAGCTTCACTTCACCGGGGGAAGCGACCATCGTGTCGTTACCCGGCGTGCCGACACCGGTCGGCGACGGAGGCGCGGCGCGGCCACGTGCATCGTAGCTACCTGCCTGCGGACCATAGGCCGGTGCAGGCGGTGTCGCCGCCGGGGCAACGGGCTGGGCGGCAAGCCGGGACTTGAGGTCGGCATTCTCGGCCGAGATCGCATCGATCGCCGCCTGGCCATCGACCCGCATCGCTTGGTTCTCTGCTTTGAGGGCAGCAAGTTGAGCTTCGACTTCGGTGCGGGGGACCGCCGCGTCCTTGAGAGCCTTCTGCTCGCGCGTCACCGCGTCGAGACGGTTCCCATAGGTGGCGACAAATTCGCGCTGCGAGAGGTCGCGGTTGACGAGGCCTGCCGTGTCAATGGTCTGCGCCGCGTTGGGATCGCTGGACTTCGGCTTGTCGTCACCGCCCAGGATGAACCAGCTGCCGCCGACCAGAGCAATCGCACCGATGGTACCAAGGAGGAGCTTTTGCCGCCGTGCAGTGCGGGCGTTGAGCCCGGTCACTTCCGATGGCGAGGCAGGTTCGGCCTGCAGCGGCGCCGGATGATCTTGGGTGTCAGT
>DATFGV010000745.1:0-3095 GCA_035249115.1 Vineibacter sp. | reverse complement strand
GGCCTTTTTCGACCGCCGGAATGTATTCCTTGGGCACGGTGCCGCCGACCACGTCATTCTCGAACTGGAAGCCGCTGCCCGGCGGCAACGGATCGAAGGTCATCTTGACGCGCGCATACTGGCCCGAGCCGCCGGTCTGCTTCTTGTGCGTGTAGTCGTGCTCGACGCGGCGGCCAAGGGTCTCGCGATAGGCGACCTGCGGCGCGCCGACGTTGCAGTCGACCTTGTAGGTACGCTTCAGAATGTCGACCTTGATCTCGAGATGAAGCTCGCCCATCCCCTTGATTATGGTCTGGCCGCTTTCCTGGTCGCTCTGAACGCGGAAGGTCGGGTCCTCCTGCACCAGCTTGCCCAGCGCCTGCGACATCTTCTCCTGGTCGCCCTTGGTCTTGGGCTCGATGGCCAGCTCGATGACCGGATCCGGGAAATCCATCTTCTCCAGGATCACGGCCGACTTCGGATCACACAGCGTATCGCCGGTGGTCGCCGACTTGAGCCCGGCCAGGGCGACGATATCGCCAGCCCGCGCCTCATCGATGTCCTCGCGGTTGTTGGCATGCATCAGCAGCATGCGGCCAACGCGCTCGGAGCGATCCTTGGTGCTGTTGAGCACGCTGGTGCCCTTCTGCAGCACGCCGGAATAGACGCGCACGAACGTTAGCGAGCCAACATGCGGATCGGTCATGATCTTGAACGCCAGGCCCGCGAATGGCGCTTCGTCCTTGCTCGGCCGCGTGTCGGGCTCGCCCTTCTTGACGTCGGTACCCTTGACGTCAGGCCGGTCGTTCGGCGCCGGCAGGTAGTTCACGACGGCGTCCAGCATCGGCTGCACGCCCTTGTTCTTGAACGCCGAGCCGCACAGGACCGGCACGAAGGCGTAGGAGATGGTGCCCTTGCGGATGCACTTGATCAGGGTGGCGTAGTCCGGCTCCTCGCCGCCGAGGTACTTCTCCAGCGCCTCGTCATCCTGCTCAACCGCCTGCTCGATCAATTTCGAGCGGTATTCGGCCGCCTGTTCCTTCAGATCCTCGGGGATGTCGGCAAACTCGAACTTGGCGCCCAGCGTCTCTTCCAGCCAGACGATCGCCTTGTTGGCCACCAGATCGACGACGCCCTTGTGGCCCGACTCTGTGCCGATCGGCATCTGGGTGACCAGTGGTGTCGAGCCAAGCCGGTCCTTGATCATCTCGACGGTGCGCCAGTAGTTGGCGCCGGTACGGTCCATCTTGTTGACGAAGCAGATGCGCGGCACGCCGTACTTGTCGGCCTGACGCCACACCGTCTCGGATTGCGGCTCGACGCCCGCCACCGAATCGAACACACAGACAGCGCCATCGAGCACGCGCAGCGAGCGCTCGACCTCGATGGTGAAGTCGACGTGGCCGGGCGTGTCGATGATGTTGATGCGGTACTGCTCGCCGCTGAACGGCCCCTCGGCCGGCTTCCAGAAGCAGGTGGTCGCGGCCGAGGTGATGGTGATGCCGCGCTCCTGCTCCTGCTCCATGAAGTCCATGGTGGCGGCGCCGTCGTGCACCTCGCCGATCTTGTAGTTCTTGCCGGTGTAGTAGAGGACGCGCTCGGTGGTGGTCGTCTTGCCGGCGTCGATATGCGCCATGATCCCGATGTTTCGGTAGCGCTCGATGGGGGTGGTGCGGGCCATGGTTGGGACCTTGTTGGCGAGGGCGTCGCGTTCCGAGGGGATGCCGGCGACTACCAGCGATAGTGCGCGAACGCCTTGTTGGCGTCGGCCATTCGGTGGGTGTCCTCGCGCTTCTTGACGGCGGCGCCGCGGCGGTTGGCGGCGTCCAGCAACTCGGCCGACAGCTTGTCGACCATGCTGTTCTCCGACCGGTCGCGGGCGGCCTGGATGATCCAGCGGATCGCCAGCGCCTGACGGCGCTCGGGGCGGACCTCGACCGGCACCTGGTAGGTGGCGCCGCCGACCCGGCGGGAGCGGACCTCGACCGCTGGTTTAACGTTCTCGATGGCCTCGTGGAAAACCGGCAGCGGCTCCTGCTTGGCGCGCTCCTGGATCTTGTCGAGGGCGCCGTAGACGATGCCTTCGGCGACCGATTTCTTGCCGTCGTACATCAGCGTGTTCATGAACTTGCTGAGCACGAGGTCGCCGAACTTGGCGTCGGGGTTGATCTCGCGTTTGTCGGCGCGGCGGCGGCGGGACATGGCGGTCTCCTACTTCGGCCGCTTGGCGCCGTACTTCGAGCGCCGCTGCTTGCGATCCTTGACGCCCTGGGTATCGAGCGTGCCGCGGATGATGTGGTAGCGCACGCCCGGCAGGTCCTTGACGCGACCGCCGCGGATCATGACCACCGAGTGCTCCTGCAGATTGTGGCCCTCGCCCGGGATGTAGCTCACCACCTCGTAGCCGTTGGTCAGGCGCACCTTGGCGACTTTGCGCAGCGCCGAGTTCGGTTTCTTCGGCGTCGTCGTGTAGACGCGGGTGCAGACGCCACGCTTCTGCGGGCAGGCCTGCATCGCCGGCACCTTGTTGCGGTACACCGGTGCGATCCGTGACTTGCGGATCAACTGGTTGATGGTGGGCATCCGTCTCCGATCCCTTGGCCGCTGGCCTCGACACTGCCGCCATTCGCCGCCGCGGCGTTCGGCTGCCATCCACTCCCTCAACCGGGGAACCGAAAGGACCAATAGCCAACGCGCGCTGGCTTTGCCCTTTCGGGTGGACGGCCTGACCAGAACGGCCGAAACGGTGTCTGTCGCGGTACTCACCGAACGAAGCTGCGTTTAGGCTCGCGCCTACCACCAGTCCGCCCGAAAAGTGCGCGGGTTATATGGGTCACCCCGCAACCCGTCAAGCGCGCCGGCGAAAAAGATCACGTTTCTTCCGGCGCTTGGCTGCCGGTTCGAAACGACCTGCAATTCCGCAGTCGCACGCAATTAAGTGTCGAGAATCGGTACGATAGACAAATAAATATGGGCCGCTCCCGGCGGGACGCGGCCCATATCTAGTGGGTTCAGACGCGCGCTATTCGGCGGGCACTTTGTCGCGCAGCGACCGTTCGTCGGGCTGGTCGACGATCGGCTCCGGCTGCCCTTCGAGCATTTCGCGGTCGCGCTTG
>DATFGV010000744.1:0-3200 GCA_035249115.1 Vineibacter sp. | reverse complement strand
CGGGCGGAAGGCGCAGCCCGGCGGCAGGTCGACCAGCGACGGCGCGTTGCCGGGGATCTGCCGCAGCGCTTCGCCGCGCGCGGTGCGTTCCGGTACCGAGTCCAGCAGGCCGCGCGTGTAGGGGTGCAGCGGCCGGTCGAGCACGTCGTCGACCGGCCCGCGCTCGACGATGCGGCCGGCGTACATGACGCATACCTCGTCGGCCAGGCCCGCCACCACCGCGAGGTCATGGCTGATCCAGATCAGCGCCGTGCCGGTTTCGTCGACCAGGCGGCGGATCTCGGCGATGATCTGCGCCTGGATCGACACATCGAGCGCCGTCGTCGGCTCGTCAGCGATGATCACGTCGGGCTTGTGCAGCAGCGCGATGGCGATCGCGACGCGCTGGCGCATGCCACCGGAGAACTGGTGCGGATAGGCGTCGAGCCGCTCCTCGGGCGACGGGATGCCGACCAGGCCCAGCACGTCGGCGGCGCGGCGGCGCGCCGCGGCGGTCGAGGCCGTCTCGTGCGCCCGCAGCGCCATGACCATCTGGGTGCCGATCTTCAGCACCGGATTGAGGGTCATCATCGGGTCCTGGAAAATCATGGCGATGCGCCGGCCGCGCACCCGGCGCAGCGCCTCGGTGTCCAGCCCGACCAGCTCCTGGCCGGCCAGCTTGACCGAACCGGCCACGATCCGTCCCGGCGGATCGATCAGCCCCATCAATGAGAAGCCGGTGACGCTCTTACCCGACCCCGATTCGCCGACCAGGCCCAGCACCCGGCCGCGGCCGAGGGTGAGGTCGACATCGTCGACCGCCTTGACCACGCCGGCGCGGGCCGCGAAGTGGGTCTTCAGCCCGCGCACCTCGAGCACCGGCGGGCTCATCGCTTGAGCCTCGGGTTGAGCTGGTCGCGGATCTCGTCGCCCACCAGGTTAATCGCCAGGATCAGGATCATCAGCGCCACGCCGGGATAGACGCTGATCCAGTAGCGGCCGTTCATCATGTGCTGGAAGCCATTGGCGATCAGCATGCCCAACGACGGCTCGGTGACCGGCAGGCCGAGTCCGAGGAACGACAAGGTCGCCTCGAGCGCGATGGAATTGGCGATCTGCACCGACGCCACGACGATCAGCGGCGGCAGCGTGTTGGGCAGCAGGTGGCGCAGCATCACCCGCCATGGCGGCAAGGGAGTCGCCAGCACCGCCTCGATGTACTCCTTGTGCCGCTCGGCCGCCGCGGTGCCGTGCGCGGTGCGGGCGAAGTAGGCGTACTGCGCCGCCGCCAGCGCCACGATCAGCTGCCCCTTGCCCTGCCCCAGCAGCGCCACCAGCACCAGCGCCAGCAGGATCGGCGGGAACGACAGCTGCAGGTCGACCAGGCGCATGATCAGCTGCTCGATCCTGCCGCCGGCGTAGCCGGCCAGCAGGCCGAGCGCCACGCCCACGACCAGGGCGCAAGCACCGGCGAAGACGCCGATCTGCACGCTGATCCGCAGGCCGTAGAGGATGGCGCTCAGCATGTCGCGGCCGAAGCCGTCGGTGCCCAGCGGATGGGTGTAGCCGCCCGAGCCGACGAAGCCCGGCGGCCGGCGGGCATCGAGCAGGCTGAGCTTGGCCTGGTCGTAGGGATCCTGCGGCGCGATCCACGGCGCCAGCAGCGCCGCCAGCAGCAGCACGACCACGACGACCAGACCGACGACCGCCACCGGGTTCTCAAGGAACTCGCGCCAGAACGTCGCCCAGGGCGAGGCCGGCGGCGACGGCGAGTCGGTCACACTCATGTCGCGCCGCCCCGGCGCAGCCGCGGATCGAGCAGTGCGTACACCAGATCGACAATCAGGTTGATGACGATGAACAGGAAGGTGATCAGGATCAGGTACCCGACCATCACCGGACGGTCGAGCGCGGTGATCGAATCGATGATCAGCTTGCCCATGCCCGGCCAGGAAAAGATCGTCTCGGTCACCACGGCGAACGCCACCGTCTGGCCAAGCTCCAGGCCGAACACCGTCACCAGCGGGATCGAGATGTTCTTGAAGACGTGCCCGCCGATCACCCGGCGCTCCGGCAGGCCCTGGGCGCGCGCGAACTTGACGTAGTCCGACAGGATCGCCTCGCGCATCCCGGCCCGCGTCAGGCGGATCATCAGCGCCAGGCGGAACAGCGACAGGGTCAGTGCCGGCAGCAGCAGGTGCGCCCAACCCGTGGCCGAGAACAGGCTCCACTCGACGCCGCCCACCGGCATCGTCGGGCCGCGCCCGCCGGCCGGCAGCCACTGCAGGTCGACGGCGAAGGTCAGGATCAGGATCAGGCCGATCCAGAAGGTCGGCACGCTGAAGCCCAGCACTGAAAGGCCCATGATCGCCCGCGACAGCCACGATCGCGGCCGATAGCCGGCATAGAGGCCGAGCGGGATGCCGATCAGGGTCGCGCCCAGGATGGCGGCGCCGGCCAGCTCGATGGTGGCCGGCGCGCGTGACAGGATCAGCGGCAGCACCGGCACGCCGTACAGGAACGAGCGACCGAGATCGCCGCTCAGCAGGTTGCCGAGGAACACCAGGTATTGCCGCCACAGCGGCTGGTCGAGACCGTAATGCGCGATGATCTCGGCCCGCACCTTCTGCGGCGCCTCCGGCGAGATCAGCACGTCGATCGGATTGCCGATGGCATAGACGCCGACGAACACGATCGCCGACATGGCCAGCATCACCACCACGGCTTGCAGCAAACGGTTGATGATGAAGCCGGTCATCGGTCTCGGGGTCTGTGTCGCGGGTGCGACGCTCTTCTACCGTCCCGCGGCACGCCTACGCTATCGCATACCTCACTGCACGGTTATCTCTCGCGAACTTTCGTCGTCCCGACCAAGGCCCGGAGGGCCGCGTGGAGGGACCTTGCTTCCACAATTTCGGTACGTGCTATCGAAACAAGGTCCCTCGACTGCGCCGCGCTAGGCGCGGCTCCGCTCGGGACGACGGAAGACTGGCACGCACGATCGCCCCTGCCGTCAGGCGGCGGCTGCCGCCTGGGGCGGCGGGCGCATTGCGGTCGCAAGCACGGCCCGGCGCTGGCGTGCGTCGGCGCGCTTCTGCTTGCGCTTCCACTTCTGCTGTTGCCGGCTGCGCGCTGGCGTCAACGGCGCTGGCGCCAAGGTGCTGGGGGCGCGCGACTCCTGTCGCGCGTCCTGGTCATGGCCGCTGCAAGACGCGTCGCTG
>DATFGV010000743.1:0-4264 GCA_035249115.1 Vineibacter sp. | reverse complement strand
GACCTGACGCGTCAGTACAACGAGCGGATGCAGGCGCAGGCGCGCGCCGACGACGAGGCGCGCCGCGCGCGCGGCTTCTTCGGCCGCGTCTTCGGTTCCTCGCCGCGCGAGGAACGGCCGTCGGCCGATCAACCGACCGTCAGCTCGGCGCCGATCGCCGACACCACAGCGTCCGGCGCGCCGCCGGCGCCCGAGCCCAAAGTAGCACGCGTAGCACCGGCTTCTGCGCCCAACGACCAGGTCGCGCAGGCCCAACCCCCGGCGCCGCCCAGCGGCCCGGTAACAACCGTGCCAGGCGCCCCCGACCAGCTTGCCCAGACTCCTCCGCCGGCGCCCGGCCAGCGGCCTCCGGTACCGGTGCCGCCGCCCGGCCAGCCGACCTTGATCACCCCGCCGCCGGGCGCGACGCCGCCGTCATCCGGCCCGGTCGCGGAAGCGAATCCGCGCCAGTTCGGCCGCGGCTCGGTCGTGCCGACCGAGCAGCCGACGCTGCAGATCGACTCGGGCAAGGGCACGATCATGAAGCTGCGGTCGCCGGCCTCGACCGTCTTCATCGCCAACCCCGAGATCGCCGACGTGCAGGTCAAGACCGGCGGCACGATCTACGTTTTCGGCAAGAAGCCGGGCGAGACCGTGCTGTACGCGGTCGACGAGCAGGATCGCGTGCTGCTCAACACCGTCGTCATCGTCGGTCACCCGACGGGCCGTGTGCTCGGCGCGGTCGCCGGCATGCCCGGTGGCTCGACCATCCAGGCGACCACGGTCGGCGGCGCGGTGGTGCTGCAGGGCCGTTCTGACAATCCGGCCGCCATCGAGCAGGCACGCCGCGTCGCCGTGGGGGTCACCGGCGATCCGTCCAAGGTGATCAACCAGGTCGGGCTCGACGGCGCCAACCAGGTGCTGCTGCGCGTCCGCATCGTCGAGGCGCAGCGCGAAGCGCTGAAGCGCGTCGGCTTTAACTGGGAAACGGTGCTGGACTTGCCCGGCAGGTTGGTCGGTGGCCTCGCTACGCCTTCGCCAATCTCGGGGGTAAATCCGATCGTTCCCCCCTTCCCGCCGGTCGCCGGGTTTGGTTACCCGCGCATTAACAGCCCAGTCGGCGGTGCGGTGGTGGGTCGCTTCACCAAAGGTGCGACCGACATCTTCTCGCTCATCGACCTGCTGGCCACCGAGAACATGCTGACGGTGCTCGCCGAGCCCAACCTCACGGCGATGTCGGGTGAGACGGCAAGCTTCCTGGCCGGCGGTGAATTCCCGATCATCGTGCCGGGCGGCAACAACGCCTTCACCGTGCAGTTCAAGCAGTTCGGCGTCAGCCTGGCGTTCACGCCGACGATCCACGGCAACGGCCGGATCAGCATCCGGGCCAAGCCGGAAGTGAGCCAGCTGAGCACCAACGGCCAGGTCAACTTCCAGGGATTCGTGATCCCGGCGTTGACGGTGCGCCGCGCCGACACGACCGTGGAGCTGGCCAGCGGCCAGAGCTTCGCGATCGCCGGACTGATCCAGCACAACTCGACGCAGGACATCAGCAAGCTACCCGGACTCGGCGATGTCCCGATCTTGGGCGCTCTGTTCAAGTCGGACTCGTTCCGTCGTCAGCAGAGCGAGCTGGTGATCATCGTGACGCCGTACCTGGTGCGTCCGTCTAACAACAAGAACATGGCGACGCCGCTGGATGGCTGGGTGCCTCCCACCGACGCCGATCGCTACCTCTATGGTCGCACGCAACACCCGACTGGCGGCCGGCGGCCGTCCACCACGCGGGTCAGCTCGTCGAGCTCGGCCGGCGGCTTCGTGCTCGAGTAAGCGTAGTAAAGGAGTACCTACAATGCGATCGATCAAAGTGCTCGCAGTCATCGCCACGGTGCTCGCCGCGCCGTTGGCGGCCTGCGGAGGCGATCCCGAACTGGAAGTTCTGCGGGCACCCAAGGTGCCGCTCGTCGAACGCGTCACGGCGACGCATCCCGTGTCGTTCGAACCAGCCAGCGCCGACTTGTCAGGCGCCGAGCGGCAGCGGCTGGCTGCCTTTGCGGAGGATCTGCGGCGCGACCGTACGACGGTCATGCTGCTGACGGCGCCCGACACGCCGGCGCTGCAGGCGCTACGCGCCGAGAGCGTTCAGAACCAGCTGCAGGCGTTGGGTGTATCGACTGCCTCCGTCAGCACCGCGAGGGGTTACGTGGTCGGGTCGAACACCGTGGTGGTGTCAGCTGAAAGCTACTCAGCGCGCTCGCGCACAAACTGCCCCGACTGGAGCAAGATCGGCGGCGTCTACGATCCGCTCAACGGCGTGCACAGCAACCTCGGCTGCGCCACAGCCAACAATCTCGCCGACATGGTGGCCAATCCGCGCGACCTTGCCGTCGGTCGATCGCCGGTCGGGCCCGCCAGCGGCCATCTTGGCGCCGCCGCCGTCGATCGTCTTTACAATGACAAGGTCAAGGCTCCCGCCAGCCAGACCACGAGCACAGCGCAGCCCGCCGGAGGCGGCGGCGGTGGTGGCGGTGGCGGCGGTAGCAACTGACCAGCCTTTCGAACGCTTAACCACTTGGAGACTTGAGAACATGGCTCTGCCAGCCGTAAGCGAAACCGACCAGCCAACAGGGCTCCCGGCGTTACCGCCGGGAGCCTATGTCGCCTTCGTCGACGACGCCGACTCGCGAATCTGCGTCGAGGCGGAGGTTCCGCTGGTGCTGGCGGGCCATGCGCCGCTGCACGTCGCCGCCGGGGGGATTGCGGCGGCGATGGAGATCACCGACTGGCCCGAGGGCCTCGGTGGTCTGATCATCGACATCGTCGGCTCGCCGTCGCCGGTGGCTGACATCGCGGCCCTGATGGGCATGGTGCCGGCCGATTGCGTGGTGCTGGCGATCGGCGAGGCGAACGACGTTACGTTGTTCCGCGACCTGATGGGCACCGGCGTCGCCGACTATCTCGTCCGGCCGCTGGCTGACGGTGTGCTGCACAAGGCGTTGGACAAGGCGCTGTCGGCCAAGGCGCGGGAGGCCGAACTGCGCAACGCCAAGGCGGCGCTGCAGGCGGTCGCCAGCGGCGGTCCGGTCGCGGGCCGCGCTGGTTCCGACGAGACGGCGCCACTGGTTGTCGCCTGCGCCGGCACGCGCGGTGGCGTCGGCACGACGACGCTCGCCATCGCCCTGGCGTCGATGCTCGGCCAGGCTCGTAGTCGGGAGGCGCTGATCCTCGACCTCGATTTCCACTACGGTTCGGTGATGCTCGCGCTCGACCTGGATCCGACGGACGCGCTGCAGGAGGCGATGGCCACGCCGGATCGCGTCGACAATTTGTTCGTCGACCAGACCGTGCAGCGCAAGAGCGAGCTGTTGTGCGCGCTCGGCTCGGAGCAACCGCCGCAGGTCGCCAGCGCCGAGCGGCTGCACGAAGGAGCGTTGCCCACCGTCGTCTCCAAGTACCAGCAGCGTTTCCGCCAGATCGTGTTCGACGTGCCGCGCGGCGATCCCATCGTCCAGCGCCAGGCGTTCGAGGCGGCGACCGATTTCGTCCTGGTGTGCGATCAGACGCTGGCCGGCGCGCGCGATGCCATGCGGCTGTTGAATCTCGCCGCCGAGTCGGCGCCGCACCTGCGGATCCACGTCGTCGCAAGCGGCGTCATCGATCCCAAAAAGGCGCCGATCAAGATGGCCGACCTCGAGCGCAGCGTGAAGCAGAAGGTCGTCTGCCAGATCGGCTTCGACGACAAGACGGTTGCCGCCGCGATCAACGCGGGCAAGCCGGTCAACGAGGCGGCGCCGCGCAGCGTCTTCGCCAAATCGCTCCAGCCGCTGGTCACGACGCTGGTCGGCAGCGCCAGCGGCGTCGCCAAGCCGACGAACGCCGGCCCGTTCTGGGCGAAGTTGCTCAAACCCAAATCGAAGCCGGCCTCGGCCGGGGCGGGGGGCTGATAGGACATGTTCGGCATGGGGGGACGCAAGGGCGCCGAGGGGGCGCCGGGGACGGCGCCTGCGCCGACCGGCACACTGAACGACCGCATCGCACGCCGGTCACGACCGGACGAGGCCGCCGGCGAGGACCGTGGCGCGCGCATCGCGCGCCACGGCGCGGCATTGGAAGGCTCGTTGCAGCAACGCATCGAGGCTGAGCGTGCGGCGGGCCGATCGCCCGGCGAGATCGCCCGTTTTGCCGGCGAAGCGCTGCAATCGCATTTCCGCGCCGGCGGTATCGCATTGAGCGTGCTGGAGTTGCGCGATCTGGTGAACGCCGCGCTGTCGAAGACCTCGTCCGT
>DATFGV010000742.1:0-7269 GCA_035249115.1 Vineibacter sp. | reverse complement strand
GCCTTGCGACGCACGGCGACGCAGGTCACGGCGCCAGGCGGCGACGCGCCTCCTCGAGATCGGCCGGGGTATCGACGCCCAGCGGCACCGTGTCGACCAAGCGCACGTCGATCCTCATGCCGGCTTCCAGCGCCCGCAGCTGTTCCAGCTTCTCGCGCCGCTCCAGCACACCCGGCGGCAGCGACACGAACCGCTGCAGCGCCTCGCGACGATAGGCGTACAAACCGATATGGTGATACAGCGCACCCTCGCCGGTCGGCACCTGTGTGCGGCTGAAATAGAGGGCGCGCGCGATGCGGCTTCCGGCAGCGAAGCCGGCGACAGCCTTGACCACGTGCGGCGCCTCGCGCTCGTAGTCGCTGCGAATCTCGGCCGCCAAGGTGGCGATGTCGACCGCCGGCTCGGCCAGCGGTTCGAGTGAAGCGCGCAGCGCCTCGGGCGCCAGGGTCGGCAGGTCGCCCTGGACGTTGACCACCACGTCGTGCCGGCCGTCGGGATCAAGCTGCCGCAACGCCTCGTGGATGCGGTCCGAACCCGAGGCATGTGCCGGATCGGTCAGCACGGCGCGGCCGCCGGTCGCCATGACGGCGTCGACGATCGCCTGCTCAGCGGCCGCGACCACCACCGGGCCGACATCCGCCTCCACGGCCCGGCGCCAGACATGCACGATCATCGGCGCGCCATGGATGTCGGCCAGTGGTTTGTTGGGCAGCCGCGTCGCGGCCAGCCGCGCCGGGATCAGCACGATCGGGCTGTGGGCCCCCGGAGTGGATGGCGGGGTCATGGATTCGCGTGGGAAAAGAGGGCGTTAGAGCCCGATTGCGGCGACTTGCCACGGCGTTTCGCGACGCGGCGAGGACATACTACTGCCGGCGCGGCGATTGTGGTAGACGCCAACCAGCGGCTGGTGGTGCATCATCGTCCGCCAATGCTTTGCAGCGTCCGGATGGGGGATATGGACTCGTTCGAATTCAACAAGGTCGCCGGGGCCGTGCTGGGCGCTTGTCTGGGCGCCATGGTCATCGGCAAGGTGTCGAACGCCCTCGTGCATCCGCACATGCCGGATAAGCCGCATATCGAGGTGAAGGAAGAAGTGGCCGCGGCGACGCCCGGTTCTGGCGGCGCGCCGGCCAAGGCGCCGCCGGCCACCGGCACCGACGCCGCCGCGGGCAAGGTCGAATTCGAAAAGCGCTGTCTGACCTGCCACACCTACGAGAAGGGTGGCGCCCACAAGCAAGGTCCCAACCAGTTCGGTGTTGTTGGCCGGGCGAAGGGTACTGCACCGGGCTTTGCGGCCTACTCGAAGCCGATGCAGGCCAAGGGCGGCGAGTGGACCGATGAGGATCTCAACGAGTTCATCTTCAAGCCGACCGGCTTCATCAAGGGCACCGGGATGGCCTTCGCCGGCGTGTCCAACGACAAGATCCGCGGTGACATCATCGCCTTCCTCAAGACCCTGAAGTAAGGTCGAGGTGCGCCGCGGCAGGGGCGCGCTCGCACCATGGCCATCGCGGTTCCGCAAGACTACGTCGCTCTCGCCGAGCGTCTGGCAGACGCGGCGCGACCGGTCGTGCGCCGCTACTTCCGTACGCCGGTCGGCGTCGATGACAAGCCGGACACCTCGCCCGTCACCGTCGCCGACCGCGAAGCCGAAACGGCGATGCGCACCATCCTGGCGCGCGAAGCACCAGCCCACGGCGTGTGTGGCGAGGAGCACGGCAGCGAGCGACTCGACGCCGAGTGGGTCTGGGTGCTCGATCCGATCGACGGCACCAAGGCGTTCATCACCGGCCTGCCGATTTTCGGCACCCTGATCGGCCTGTTGCACCGCGGCCAGCCGGTGCTCGGCGTCATCGACCAGCCGGTGCTGCAGGAGCGCTGGCTGGGGGTCAGCGGGCGGCGCAGCACCTTCAACGGCGCGCCGATCGCGGTGCGCGCCTGCGATTCGCTGGCCAAGGCCTATATGTACTCGACCGCTCCGGTGATGTTCACGAACGCCTACGAACGCCAACATCAGGCGCTGGCCGAGTCGGTCAAGCTGTTCCGTTGGGGCGGCGATTGTTATGCCTACGGCCTGCTGGCTTCCGGCTTCGCCGACCTGGTGGTCGAGGCCAACCTCAAGCTCTACGACTTCTGCGCCCTCGTACCGGTGGTGGCCGGCGCCGGCGGGCTGATCACCGATTGGCGCGGCCGGCCGCTCGACAGCGACTCGGACGGTACCGTCCTGGCGGCGGGCGATCCGGCGGCGCACCAAGCGGCGCTGGCCGTGCTGTCGGGCGGCGGCGCGGCCACTGGTCCGCGCCGCGCTGGCCTGGGCTGACGGGCGATCGGCGCCACCGGGCCTCGCCGCACGTGACACACCCTCGCCGCCTGGACGTCTTGTCTGACCGGTTCGTGAGCGGCAGGCCCCCTTGGTTTCACCGTATTGTCGCCGTAGGTTGATGGCGTCACCGCGTAAGCCTGCCGGTATGGAGCTGACCCGTATGTTGCGTCGCACTGTTCTGACGGGCCTCACGGCCGGCCTGGCGCTGCCGCACCGCCTGCTGGCGCAGACCGGCGGCAATACGATCGTCGCGCATGGCATCGCCATCCACGGCGAACCGGGCTACCCGGCCGACGCCAAGCAGCTGGCCTACGTCAACCCCGATGCGCCCAAGGGCGGTGGCGTGCGTTTCGGCGCGCAGGGCACCTTCGACTCGCTGAACCCGTTCATCGTCAAGGGCAACAAGGCGGCCCTCCTGAGCCAGATCTTCGAGGCGCTGACCCAGGCGACATCCGACGAGGCGAGCGCCGAATACGGCCTGCTCGCCCAGTCCATCGAGTACCCGGCGGACCGCAGCGGCGCCACCTTCGTCCTGCGCGAGCAGGCCCGCTGGCATGACGGCCGCCCCGTCACCGCCGAGGACGTCGTCTTCAGCTTCGAGACTCTGACGTCCAAGGGCCTGCCGCTGTTCGCGTTCTACTACCAGGACGTGGTCAAGGCCGAGGCGCTGGACGCGCGCACGGTCAGGTTCACCTTCCGGTCGGCGAACAACCGCGAGCTGCCGGTGATCATCGGCCAGATGCAGGTGCTGCCCAAGCATTGGTGGGCGTCGCGCGAATTCGACAAGACGACGCTGGAGCCGCCATTGGGCAGCGGACCCTACAAGATCGAAGCGTTCGAGCCTGGCCGGCAGATCACTTATCGCCGCGTCGCCGACTGGTGGGGCAAGGATCTGTGGCTCAACCGCGGCAGGTACAATTTCGACACCATCCGGGTCGACTACTATCGCGACGCCACGGTGCTGTTCGAGGCGTTCAAGGCGGGCGCCTTCGATGTCCGCCAGGAAAACACGGCGCGCAACTGGGCGACCGGCTACGACATCCCGCCAGTCCAGTCCGGCGCGATCAAGCGCGAGGATCTCACACACGAGCGGCCGGCGGGCATGCAGTGCTTCGCCTTCAACACCCGGCGTGAGCAATTCAGGGACCGGCGCGTGCGCGAGGCGATCGCCGCCATGTTCGATTTCGAATGGTCGAACAAGAACCTGTTCCACGACTTCTACAAGCGCAACACCAGTTTCTTCAGCAATTCGGAGCTGGCCTCGTCGGGATTGCCGTCGAAAGACGAGCTGGCGATTCTCGAGCCGCTGCGCGCCGAGTTCCGCGATAGCGTGCCGGAGGAGGTGTTCAGCCAGGAGTTTCGCGTGCCGACGACCGACGGCTCGGGCAACACGCGCGACCTCGCGCGGCGCGCGCTCGGCCTGCTGAAGAGCGCCGGCTACGACGTCAAGGACGGCAAGATGGTCAATCTCAAGACCGGCAAACCGTTGGTCTTCGAGATGCTGCTGGACAACGCGGTGTTCGAGCGCATCGTCCTGCCCTACAAGCAGAACCTGCAGCGGATCGGCATCGAGATGAGCGTGCGCACCGTGGATACCGCGCAGTTCAAGGAACGCGAGGACAATTTCGATTTCGACCTGATCTCCGACGTATTCGGCCAGTCCCTTTCGCCCGGCAACGAGCAGCGCGACTTCTGGGGTTCGCCGGCGGCCGAGCGCAAGGGCAGCCGCAACACGGTCGGCATCAAGAACCCGGCGATCGACAAGCTGGTCGAAGTGGTGATCGCGGCGCCGGACCGGCCGGCCCTGATCACAGCCTGTCGCGCGCTGGACCGGGTTCTGTTGTGGGGCCACTACGTCGTGCCGGGCTGGCACCTCGGACGCTCCTGGGTGGCGTACTGGAACAAGTTCAGCCGGCCCGGAAAGTATGCCAAGTACAACCCGGTGGCGCTCGACACCTGGTGGATCGACGCGGCCAAGGAGCAGACGCTACAGAGGCCGCCAGCCGACAAGAAATAACCAGGCAGCGTCCCCGTCCCGACCATGACCGCCTATATCCTGCGCCGCCTGCTGCTGGTCGTGCCGACCCTGCTCGGCATTATGGTGATCAACTTCTTCATCATCCAGGCGGCGCCGGGCGGTCCGGTCCAGCAGGCGCTGGCGCAAATCCAGGGCACGGCCGGCGACGCCACGTCGCGGGTCACCGGCAGCGGCAGCGAAACCGGCCGCGGCGGCGGCGGTGGCGAGGCGCCAGGCGGCGCCTATCGCGGCGCCCAGGGACTGCCGCCAGAGCTGATCAAGCGCATCGAGAAGCAATACGGCTTCGACCGGCCGATCCACGAGCGCTTTTTCCTGATGCTGAAGAACTACGCCGTCTTCGACCTCGGCGAGAGCTTCTTCCGCAACAAGCGGGTGGTCGACCTGGTGGTCGAGAAGATGCCGGTGTCGATCTCGCTCGGCCTGTGGACGACGCTGCTGGTCTACCTGATCTCGATCCCGCTGGGCGTCGCCAAGGCGGTGCGCGACGGCTCGCGCTTCGACGTCGCGACCTCGTCGATCGTCATCGTCGGCAACGCCGTCCCCGGCTTCCTGTTCGCGCTGCTGCTGGTCGTGCTGTTCGCCGGCGGCAGCTTCTGGAAGATCTTCCCGCTGCGCGGCCTGACGTCCGACGGCTGGAGCGCGATGTCGTGGGACGCGCGGATCCTCGACTATTTCTGGCACATGACCCTGCCGATCGTCGCCATGGTGATCGGCGGCTTCGCGACCCTGACCCTGCTGACCAAGAACTCGTTCATCGACGAGATCAACAAGCAGTACGTGCAGACCGCTCGGGCCAAGGGACTGACCGAGCGGCGCGTGCTCTACGGGCACGTCTACCGCAACGCCATGCTGATCGTCATCGCCGGTTTCCCCGCCGCTTTCGTCTCGATCCTGTTCACCAGCTCGATGCTGATCGAGGTGATCTTCTCGCTCGACGGCCTGGGCCTGCTCGGCTTCGAGGCCGCCATCTACCGGGACTACCCGGTGATGTTCGGCACGCTCTGGGTGTTCGGACTGCTCGGCCTGGTCATGGGGATCATCGGCGACCTGATGTACGTCGCCATCGACCCGCGCATCGACTTCGAGGGACGGACGACGTGAAGCTGTCGCCGCTGGATCGGCGCCGGCTGGCCCTGTTCGGCGCCAACAAGCGCGGCCTGTGGTCGCTGGTGATCTTCGGCATTCTCTTCGTATTGTCGCTGTTCGCCGAGCTGATCGCCAACGACCGGCCGTTCCTCGTGCGCTACGACGGCGCGTTCTACGCGCCGGTGTTTCGAGCCTATCCGGAAACCGCCTTCGGCGGCGAGTTCGCGACCGAGGCGGACTACACCGATCCCGAGGTCGCCAAGCTGATCGGGTCCAAGGGCTGGATGCTGTGGCCGCTGATCCCATACCGCTACAACACGGTGGTCAAAGGTGCCGGCCAGACGGCGCTGGCACCGCCATCGGCCCGCAACTGGCTGGGCACCGACGACCAGGCGCGCGACGTCGCGGCACGGCTGATCTACGGCTTTCGCGTCTCGGTCCTGTTCGGCCTGGCGCTGACCGCGCTCAGTTCGATCGTCGGCGTGCTCGCCGGAGCCTTCCAGGGCTATTTCGGCGGCCTGACCGATCTGCTGTTCCAGCGATTCATGGAAATCTGGTCGAGCCTGCCCGGCCTGTACCTGTTGATCATTCTCGCCAGCATCATCACGCCGGGTTTCTGGAGCCTGCTGGGCATCATGCTGCTGTTCAGCTGGATGGCGCTGGTCGGGCTGGTGCGGGCCGAGTTCCTGCGGGCACGCAACTTCGACTTCGTGCGGGCGGCGCGCGGCCTGGGGGTGTCGAGCGCCAAGATCATGTTCCGCCACATCCTGCCCAACGCCATGGTCTCGTCGCTGACCTACTTGCCGTTCATCCTGGCCGGCTCCGTCACCACCCTGACATCGCTCGACTTCCTCGGCTTCGGCCTGCCGCCGGGCTCGCCGTCGCTGGGCGAGCTGCTGTTGCAGGGCAAGAACAACCTCACCGCACCTTGGCTCGCCTTTACCGGCTTTTTCGTCATCGCCATCATGCTGAGTTTGCTGGTATTCATCGGCGAAGCCGTGCGCGACGCCTTTGACCCCCGCAAGATTGTGGCCTGATGCCAGCCGCCGACGCCCGCACCAACGCCCACAACGGACCGCTGCTCCAGGTTCGCGACCTGAGCGTCGATTTCGGCGCCGGCACGGCGGCAGTGCACGCGGTGCGCAAAGCCTCGTTCAGCATCGAGCGCGGCGAGACCCTGGCGCTGGTCGGCGAGTCGGGCTCGGGCAAGTCGGTGACCGCGCTGTCGATCCTGCAGCTGCTGCCCTATCCGATGGCCAACCATCCGGGCGGCAGCATCCGCTTCCAGGGGCGCGAGCTGGTCGGCGCGCCGCCGCGCGACCTGCTGGACGTGCGCGGCAACCGCATCTCGATGATCTTCCAGGAGCCGATGACATCGCTCAACCCGCTGCACACGATCGAGCGGCAGGTCAACGAGGTGCTGATCCTGCACAAGGGCCTGACGCGCTCGGCCGCGCGCCGCCGCACGCTCGAGCTCCTCGAGCAGGTCGGCATCCCCGAGGCGGCGACCCGGCTCGACGCCTACCCGCACCAGCTCTCGGGCGGCCAGCGCCAGCGCGTCATGATCGCCATGGCGCTGGCCAACGAGCCCGATCTCCTGATCGCCGACGAGCCGACGACGGCGCTCGACGTCACCATCCAGGCGCAGATCCTCAAGCTCCTCAAGACGCTGCAGGCCGAGTACGGCATGGCGCTGCTGTTCATCACCCACGACCTCGGCATCGTGCGCAAGATGGCCGACCGGGTCTGCGTCATGACCCAGGGCCGCATCGTCGAGCAGGGTCCGGTGGCCGAGGTGTTCGACCACCCGCAGCATTCCTAC
>DATFGV010000741.1:0-3470 GCA_035249115.1 Vineibacter sp. | reverse complement strand
ACGGGTGCGTCGACGTAGGTAGGCTGAGTAATTGGCTCAGGTTTCCACTTCCGTGGAATCGTCCTGCCAATCAATTTCTCTACCCCGGAATGGCCGCAGCGGATTTGGCCTAAGCTCAAAAGTGCTTTTTCCGTTGGTATTGAACTTTCCATCAACCGATGAACTCGGGTTCGACTGGATACTCCAATCATAGAGTTCGGAACTGAACGAACCGTCCTTTCTCAGATTGCCGGGCAAAACCTTGACAACGGTGCTGTAGCTGCTGGGAGAGAAGTTCACGTAGATGCCCTGCTCTGCCCGCTTGTCGCTTTGGAAATGCACATGGGCTTCGAACACACCATTCCAATCGATGACGTTTTTCCAGACGACTATCTTTTCAACTCTGCGCGTGTGCTCAAGTCGGGTGGCCCAAGCCAGGTGCAGCGCTGTGAACTTCAGGGCGGCAACGTCCGGCTTGCCAGCGCTGACTCCCTTGGTCAGTTCATCCAAGGAGCTGCCAGATTTGAACGCAGCCTGGAGTTCCTGCTTCAGCGCACTAGCAAGTGCTGGGTATTCGGCCATTGTCTTCCCCGGAGGAACCAAGCGTGGCGCAGCGAACCGTAGGCCGACGCCATGGTCATTGTCCGTACTCCCCCTCGCGCTGCCTCGCATGGGTACAGCTACCTAATTTTCGGAACCGCCCCTACATTGCCGAGCGCCGAAAACTCGGGATTGCCGCCCTCTGCGACCGCGAGGACTGGTTCGCAAACCCCTCAACAACTCGCCGACACGAGATCAATCGGTCTCGCTTGCCCCGCGCGCGAGGCTGTGACCCTTGCCACTGGTGGCAGTGAACCTGCTGCTGGCGGCGCAATACACCACAGTCAAATAACTGATTTTGAGCTGACGTCAGTCCCACCCCGTCAACATCGAGAAGGCAAGCTGCCACGCGTGTTCACAGTTCATGCGCCATATCAAGTCCATGGTGCAGCATACAGGACGGGATGTAGTAGTGCAGCCAACCGTCGTGAGACATCCCGAACTTGGCCTGGTACTTCTCCCAACGCCGCCCGCGCGGCAGCGGCACGCGCGCTGGATTCATGGCCATCGTACGCGCGAGGAAAAGCTCGGTTGTTTCGTTCGACGGCTTGGTCAGCGCATGGGCGCCGTCATAGCGGAATACGCGCGTGTTGGGCGGCGCCGCGAGCAAAATCGACCCTGCGCGCACATGGTACGATCCGTCGAAATCAAAAATCGCCTTCACCTTTGACAAGGGACCGCGACAGCTCTTGATGAAGCTGTCCAGCCTGAAAATACCGTCGCTATACGACGCCAGTAGCAGCGGCCCATCGGCCCCGCCGAACAAGCTGGCCTGGATCTCCTTCAGGCATTGCGTCACAAAATTCGCGTTGTTTTCGAACTCCCCTGATGATCCGACTGCGATGGGAAGAATGACCGCCACATTCGCCTTCGACGCGGCGAGTTGCTGACAGATCTGCATGCGGCCGAAGAAATAGTCGCCAATGCCCATTTCCAGCAGGTCTTTTCCACCGGGATAATCCGTGGACAGCGCCGTATGCCGGAAAAAAATCAGATAGGCGTCCGGGCGGGTGCTCCACGCCGCGACTCCGATGAACTTCGTGACGGAACCTGGCTTTGTCTCAAACGCGTACGTCTTGACGTCTTTGTCGCCCTTGCCTCCCCAATCCAGGACTTCCCTTTGGGCGAAACCCTTGGGGTCAGCTAGCAAGGGAAACCCGGTCTGTCGGCCTTGCCAGGTCGGCGTCGGTAGCTGACGCAACAGATGCGTCTTGAAGTGTTCCGATGTCGGCGCTGGCGTCGGCGCCGGCGTCGGCGCACGATTTGGGTCGCGATGCTCGCGTCCCGTTCGGCCAAATTCCGTATGAGGACCGTTCATAGACCAAACCTCCTGTCAGGAGCCAGCCTGGAGCGGCGTCATTGGGGGTGTTCAGGATCGTTGATGGGCGACGAGCCCTTGTGCCGCTTGGACCAGCTGGTCGAACGCGCAACTGCCGCCGACGGTGACTTGCCGATGGGCACGCCGAACATGGCGCGATGCAAGACACTGACAAATTAAGTCAGATCACCCCCACGCCCATCGGGGGGAGCACTCATATTTCGTTCTGAGCGTACCTAGTTTTCGCGTCCCGACGCGTCGCCTCCGGCCAGCAGCCACGGCTCGCTGCGCAGGCGCAGGACGATCTCCATCTTGCTGGCGGCGTTGAATTTACCCAATACGGCCGAGACATGATGCTCGACCGTGCGCTGCGAGCGCACCAGCCGCTTGGCGATGTCCTGGTTGCCGAGGCCCTCGGCGATCAGGCCGAGCACCTGCAGCTCGCGCCCGGTCAGCCCCAGCGGATGACGGCGAGCGGCGCCGTAGGGCCCGCGGCGCGCCTTGGGGAGGCTGTTGGCGAGGCCCAATCGCTCCGCTTGCTTGCGCGCCATCGCCGCGGCGGCACGCGCCTCGATCGGCTCCAACAGCGCGATCGCCTGCACCAGCGCCCTGCCCGCCACACTGCCCTCGACCTGCATCAGCGCCAGCGCCGCCTCATAGGGCAGCCCCAGCGCCGTCCAGGCCGCGGCCGCCGCCTGCGGGTCGCCCGCCAATTCCGCCGCCCGTGGCGCGGCGATGCGATCCGTCGCGGCTGGGAGGTGGCCGGCCATGCCGACGCGCCGCCACCACGTCGCGAGCTCGCCAAGTTCCCAGCGATCGAAGTTTTCGAGATCCATCGCCGCCAGTGCCTCGAGCTGCGCGTGGCCGGCGGCGGCGTCACCTGCCAGCCACGCCGCTTCAGTCAACGCCAGCCGCACCGGCGCGATATTTTGCGGCTCGCCGGTCGCGTTTGCCTCGTCCAGCGCCTGGTCAAGCAGCGCCTTGCCGTCGGCACCTCCCAGGCGCACCCGCACGCGTCCCAGCACGGTCAGCGCCGGTAACCGCATGACGAGGGTCAGGCGCGTCAGGCCCATCACGCCTCTGGCGATGGTCTCGGCTTCGCGCAGCCGGCCCTGGTCCATCCGCAGCAGCGCCTGGCGGCCGACCAGGTAGTGGGTCCAGGCGTCGAGATCGTGCCGCGTGTCGAAGGCGATGCCCTCGGCCAGCAGCCGCTCGGCCAGCGGGAAGTCCTTGAAGAAGACGGCGTACTCGCCGTAGTTGGTGTAGGCGCGCGCCGCCTGCTCGTGAAAGCCGTGCCGCAGCGCCAGCGCCAGGCTCTCCTCCATCCGCTCGCGGCCGCCCGACCGGTCCGACACCAGCAGCGCGGTGCCGACAGTGTTCAGCGCATGCACGCGCGTCTCGAGGTCGTCAAAGCGCTCCGCCAGCGCAATGGCGCGCTCGCCCCAGTCGATCGCTTCATCGAACCGGTCGTGCAACATGTGCAACTGCGAGCGGACGCTGTAGGCGGTCGCCAGCTCGCGTCCCGGCGGCAAGCTTTCCAAGACCCGCACCGCCTCGTCGGCGTAGTCCCCCG
>DATFGV010000740.1:0-4553 GCA_035249115.1 Vineibacter sp. | reverse complement strand
CAGCGGCGTCTGCGCCTGGCGATCGGCCAGGTTGAGGTTCGCGCCGGCTCGGACGAGCGCGGTCAGCGTCTCCAGATGACGCGGACCGCCATCGCCGAGCACGATCGACTCGATCAGCGCCGTCCAGCCGAGGTTGTTGACATGGTCGAGCGGCGCGCCGGCCTCGATCAGGGCGCGCACCACGCCGTCGTGGCCGAGATGCGCGGCGGCGATCAGGGCGGTGCCGTCATAGGGGCTGGTGATGGCGCGCGGATCGGCGCCGAGCGACAGCGCCAGCCGCACCATCGCGACGTCGTCGCGCACGGCGGCGATGGTGACGATATCGTAGCGCCGATCCTCCAGGGCCCGCGGATCGGCGCCGCCGGCCACCAGCGCGCGGGCCGCCTCCTGGGCGCCGACGAAGGCCGCGACATGCAAGGCGGTACGACTCGCCGAGTCGCGCGTCCTGGGGTCGGCGCCGGCCGCCAGCAGGCGGCGGATCTCGGCGGCATCGTCGCGTGCCGCCGCGGCGTGCAGGCCGGTATAGGCCGCGATCTCGGCCGGGCCGGGCGGCGTCTGTGCCACGGCGGGCGGGGCGGTCGTCGGCCAGCCCACCGCTATGACCAGCGCAAGAGTGACGACCAGCGGCGCGCGCGCCGGCGATAGGCGGCATCGCGCCGGCCGCGCGGCGGGCGCACTGCCCTCCGGCAGGGGACTGGCGTTGGGGGATCCGGATAGACCTCGCCCGTTGTCGGCGGAGACCATTGGTCGCTGCGGGTGCATGGGCATAACCATAAACTCAGAAAACCCCCGTTGAGACTCAGCGTCGCGACCTTTCCCTGCGTTGCCTGGTCAACTCCCTGTCCGGAAAGTCTAACTATCTGTTCTGGCTGGAAAATCGTTTGTATTTTGGGCGATCGGCGTTTACCGCTTATGGGCGGTAAATGACCCCGACCAATGTGCCTATCGCTTTCGCTTGCCGGCGGCCGGGCGGGTCGAGCACCTTGGACCGCCACCGCCTTTGGAGTCCGCCATGACCCAGTCCGCTGCCACACCAGCCCCTGCTACCCCGATGGGCATCCTCGAGCGCCGCCGCATCGAGGCCGAGATCATCAAGCCGATCTACGAAGAGATGCAATCGGCGTTCGGCGAGGCGGCGGCCAAGGGCCTGATCGAGCGCGCCATCAAGAAGGCGGCGATTGAGGCCGGGCGGCAGTTCGCGGCGCAGGCGCCGGGCGGACCGTCGCTTGCCGCCTTCGCCGGCATCATGCCGCTGTGGACACAGGGCGACGCGCTGGGCATCGAGCCGGTGCGGCAGGACGAGCAGCACCTGGAGTTCAACGTCACGCGCTGCCGCTACGCCGAGATGTATCGCGCCATGGGGCTGGGCGACATCGGCCACCTGCTGTCGTGCAACCGCGACGGCACGTTCATCGAGGGTTACGATTCGCGCATCAGTATGCAACGGACCCAGACCATCATGCAGGGCGCCAGCCATTGCGATTTCCGCTACCGGACGGTGGCGGAGGAGAAGTAACCGCCCCGGTATGATCGGCTATGACGTCTGGATCACCGACACCCGGGCCGTCATCACCGGCATTCGACTGTTGTGCCGGCGGCCAATGGTCGAGCCTCGTCGATTTGGGATCGGCGGCCGGCGCCGACTTCATCCTCGGGCGGTGCATGGCCTGTGACCGCCGCTGGATGCACCTGTGGTCGCCCTTCGCCCCGACGGCGCGCTATGCCCTGGTCGACGATCGTGATGCCGCGCGGCTGCAGGCGATGCCCGCCGGTCCGGCACGCAAGCAAGCGGTGGCCGACTGGTTCGCGCTGCGGTGAGCCGGCGTCAAACCGCTTGCCTTCACCGCCGCCGCCCGCCAGCTTGCATCAAAGGCTTGGGGGACGCAGGCGCGGTTCATGCCCACGGTCGGTGAGTTGGTTCATTCGGTGGCGCAGCGCCTGGAGGATGCCGGGATAGCCGAGGGCAGGCTCGAGGCGCGCCTGATGTTCGGCGAGGCGACCGACTGGAGCCTGGAGAAGATCGTCGCCGAGCGCGATGCGGCGGTGCCGTCCGACGTTGTTGCCCGGATCGAGCGCCTGGCGGCGCGGCGGCTGGCGCGCGAGCCGATGTCACACATCCTGGGCTGGCGCGAGTTCTGGAGCCTGCGCTTCAAGATCACGGCCGACGTGCTGACGCCGCGCCCTGACAGCGAGACCCTGGTGGCGGCGGTGCTCGAGGCGATCCCCGACCGGTCGGCCAGGCTGCGGCTGCTCGACCTCGGCGTCGGCTCGGGCTGCCTGCTGCTGGCGCTGCTGCATGAGCTGCCAAATGCCACGGGAGTCGGCGTCGACCGCAGCGCGCGGGCGCTGGTGGTGGCGCGGCAGAACGCACGGTCGCTTGGCCTGGCGGAGCGCGCCGAACTGCGGGCCGGCGACTGGGGTGAGGGGGTCGAGGAGGTGTTCGACGTCGTGGTGTCGAACCCGCCCTACGTGCCCAGCGACGACATCGAAACCCTCGATCCGGAAGTCTCGGAACACGAGCCGTGGCTGGCGCTCGACGGTGGCGCCGACGGGCTGGACTGCTACCGCCGCCTGGTCGGCGAGCTGGGCTATCTGGTACGGCCGGGCGGGCTGGTCGCGCTCGAGGTCGGCAAGGGGCAGTCGCAAACCGTCTCGCGCCTGGTCCGCGCCGCCGGGTTCCGGGCGCTCAGCATCCACAACGACTTGGCCGGCATTGCGAGGGTCGTCCTGGCGCGGCAACCGAGCACTGCCTAAGGTCAGTTTTCTTGGTGAACTCACCGCAGGCCGGTGGATGACCTTCTGGCGGGCCGGAGAAATCATTTGGCAACCCGCAACGATCGCTATAGCTTGCGGCCATCCGACAGCGAAGCCGGCGGGCCATGGACCCGCCAAACCAAGCCCTCCCATATGTCCGTGACGGGGCCCGCAGGCAGGCGGGTGGAGGCAAAAGTCGGATAGAGACCGTCCGTCACGGCCGACGATCGGCAGATTGAATGCGACCCAACCATCAGCGGCGGCAGCGCGGCCGCAACGGGAAACCCAATAAGTTCCCCAATCGCAACCAAAGCTACGACAGCAACGGCCCGGATGTCCGGGTCCGCGGTACGGCCCACCAGATCTTCGAGAAGTACCAGGCCCTGGCGCGCGAGGCGGCGACCTCGGGCGACCGGGTCATGGCCGAGGCCTATTACCAGCACGCCGAGCACTACTATCGGATCATTCAGGCCCAGGGCGGTTTCATCCAGCCGCGCTATCCGCAGCCGTGGGAGGAGTCGGAGGCAGGCGACGACGGCGGCGCGGGTGCCGGCGACGGCCAGCAGGCCGAGGGCGGGACGGCGGGCGGCGGGCTCGACCCGACCGAGGTGCCGCAGCCGAGTGTCGACTATCCGCAGCGCAATGCCGGCTTTGCCGCCGGTGACGACGAGCAGGGCCCGCGCGACGGCGGCTACAACGGTGAGGAGCGCTATCGCGGTCGCGACGACGGGCGTGGCTTCGACCCCCGTCGCCAGGAGCGCCGCGACGATGACGGCGGCTATGGTCAGCAAGGTCAGCAAGGTCAGCGCGGTCGCCGCGACTTTGTGACCCGCGCCGAACAGCGATATCAGGACCGCCAGGAACGCCCGGATCGGCAGGATCGTCAGGATCGTCAGGACCGCTACGACCGCGGGCCGCCGGCAGACGGCGCCGCCCCGGTCAATGAAAGCACACCGTCCAATGGCGACGCCGGCGAGCCCGCCAACGTGGCGCCGCAGGTCGACGTGGCTGCCGGCGACGGTCAGGGCGGCGACGGTCGCGGTCCGCGCGAGGGCCGGCAATTCCGGCCCCGCCACCCGCATTTCCGTCGCTTCCGCGGCGGGCAACGCGGCCAGTCCGGTGTCGATCCGGCGCAGGAGGACCAGCCGGACCTCACCGGCGGCCAGGGCGGATCGGGCGGCACCGGTACGAGTAGCTAATCGTCCGTCACCGAGTGACCAATGCGACGGGCGGCCTGCGGGCCGCCCGCTGCGTTTGCGGCGGTGTGCCTGCCGCAAAAGGGAGGCAGTCCGTGCTGGGCACATCGCCCGCCGGACGCCTGAGATTTCAAATCACCTCGACGATGTAGCCGACCTCGATCGGCCCGCCGCGCACGACCTCGGCGTAGACGCCGCACTCCTGGTGGCGAAAATGCCGTTCCAAGGTCGCCAGCAGCGGCAGGTCGCGGTTGCCACTGGCGCCGGCGTCGATGGCGGCGCATCGGGTGATCGGCGCCACGACCCGAACTTCGGCGTCACCGATTCGCAGGTGCCGGCCCTCCCAGTCGAACTCGTGCCACGCCGGCAGATCGCCGACCCAGAGGTTGGCGCGCAAGCGGGCGGCATCGACCGGCGCGCCGACCGCCTGCTCCAGATCGCGAAGGCTCGCCAGACCGACGATCGACAGCAGCGGATCGGGCACGTCGGCAAAGGCGGCCGGCACGCCAGCGTCATCCACCGCTTCGACAATCCGCAGCGATCCTGGTGCTGCGCCGATGCGGGCTTCAAGGAACGCCATCAGCGCCGGATGGTCTGCCGCCG
>DATFGV010000739.1:0-2556 GCA_035249115.1 Vineibacter sp. | reverse complement strand
CGATTGCTCGCGAGAAACAAATCAAAGGATGGAGTCGTGCCAAGAAGAACGCACTGGTCGAACAACTCAACCCGTCCTGGGCGGACCTCGCGGCCGAGCGACCGCCCCTAGATCGCTCGCTTCGCTCGGGATGACAGAAGTGCGGTCCGACGGACTGTGAACGAGAAGGACCAAAGGAAAGCAGCGACGATGGCTTCATTGAAGATCTACGGCGATCCGCGCACGCGGACGGTGAGGACGCTCTGGATGATGGGTGAGCTCGGCGTAGCCTACGAGCACGTTCCGGTCGGGACGCGCGACGGCGGCAACCTCAAGCCGGATTTTCTCGCGGTCAATCCCAACGGAAGGGTGCCGGCGATCGACGATGGCGGCTTTGTGCTGACCGAGTCGATGGCGATCAACCTCTACCTCGCCAAGACCTACGGCGGGCCGCTGTATCCGACGACGGCGCAGGGCGAGGCGCGCGCCTGGCAGTGGAGCTTCTGGGCCGTCACCGAGGTCGACAAGACCATCATCGACTGGGCGCTGCACAGTTCGGTGCTGCCCGAGGCCGAGCGTGACTCCAAGAGGGCGCGCGCGGCGCGGCTTGAGCTGGAGCGGCCGCTGGCGGTGCTGCAGGACGCGCTGGCGAAGGCGGCGTGGCTGGTCGATGACCGGTTCACCGTCGCCGACCTCAACGTCGCGTCGGTGATGTACCGTGCGTTGTGGATGGATCTCGACGACAAGCCGCAGCTGCGCGACTGGCTGCGGCGTTGCTGGGATCGCCCCGCCGGCCGCGCCGCCCGCGCCATGCGCGAGTAATCCTCCCCAGCGAAGCTGGGGAGGTGCCCCGAAGGGGCGGAGGGGACCCGGCGTGGTGTGCGCCATAAAAGCTACCAAGAGCGGTCCCCATCCGCCTTTCGGGCACCTTCCCCACTTCGTGGGGAAGGAATGCTTTCCTCACTCCATCTCCACCCGCCCGTGGCGCAGCGATTTGGTGCGCGCCTGCCGTGCCTTGTCCTGCAGGCGCCGCTTGCGTGAGGCGGCGGTTGGCTTGGTCGGCCGCCGTGGCGTCGGCGGCGTCGCCGCCTGGCGCACCAGCGCCACCAGCCGCGCCAGCACGTCGTCGCGGTTGCGCGGCTGCGTACGGTGGCGCTGTGCCGCGATCACCAGCACGCCGTCGCGGGTCAAGCGCTTGCCGGCCAACCGTTCCAGCCGGACGCGCACATCGTCCGGCAGCGACGGCGAGCGGCGTACGTCGAAGCGCAGCTGCACCGCCGTCGATACCTTGTTGACGTTCTGGCCGCCCGGCCCACTGGCGCGCACGAAACGCACGTCGATCTCCGACTCGTCGAGCGCGATGCGGCCAGTGATCCGGATCACGGGCGCCCTCAGCCAATCAGCCGGATGAAGATCAGGACCATGCCGACAACCGACACCAGCCAGGCGCCGGTGCGGATCCAGGGGATACCCGCGATGTAGAGCACGGCGTAGGCCAGGCGGCCCCAGAAGAACAGGTGGGCACCCAACGCCGTCATGCCGTCGGTCTTGTTGGCGACTTTCGCCACCAGCACCAGGATGGCGAACAGCACGAGATTCTCGAGCATGTTGAGGTGCGCGCGGCGCGCGCGGCCGGCCCAGCCGCTGATCGTCGGCAAGTCCTCGCGGTTGCCGGCCAAGGTCGCGATGCCAAGCTGGCCCGACGCGCCCTGCGCCGCGATCACCACCTGGACAAACATCAGCGCCACCGACCAGGTCAGCAGCGACAGTTCGGTACCCATGTTCCCCTCCGATGCCGCGCTGTTCCCTGCGCGCGGCGGCGCCACTGTCGGCTCGCCGTCGCGGCGATGCAAGATGCCGGCGCTATCGACAGGCCACGACTCTCTGCTAGGGTTCCGGCTTCAACATCGTACCGACCGCTCACCGTGGAGGCGCTCATGACCTACACGCTCGAAGGGTTCATCGGCGATTGCCGCATGGCGTTGAAGGATAGCCCCGGTCCGGCCGGCCGCGAGAAGGTGCGCGAGCTGCTGGAGCGGCTGCTGGCCTGCAAGGCGTTCGTCGAGGAGGCTGTGGGCGAGAAGGCGCCGCTCGGCACGCGCAAGCTCTACGAGGATGTCGAGCTGGGCTTCGTCGTGCTGGCGCATTGCAACAAGGGCAGCCACCGTTCGCCGCCGCACGACCACGGCAGCTCGTGGGCGGTTTACGGCCAGGCGGTCAAGCACACTGACATGACCGAATGGCGCCGCACCGACGGTGGCACCGACGCGGGCAACGCCGAACTGGAACTGGTGCGCAGCTACCGGCTCGAGCCGGGCAAGGCCGGCGTCTACGACGTCGGCGCCATCCACGCCATCGACTATCCCGAGGGCTCACGCTTTGTGCGCGTCACCGGCCGTGACCTCGACCACGTCAAACGCCTGAAGTTCGACACCGCCGCCAAGCGGGCGAGCGTCATCGAAAGCGCCACGGCCGGGCCGGCTTGAATTCCACCCCCAACGAAGTTGGGGGAGGTGGCCGCTGGGGGCGCGCGACTCCAGTCGCGCGACGTGTTCGTTCAGGTCGGATGACGCGTCA
>DATFGV010000738.1:0-4357 GCA_035249115.1 Vineibacter sp. | reverse complement strand
GGTAACGGACTGGCTGAAGACAAGCCGCCGACGGTCGGCCGGATCGATAGTCACCGAAAGCGCCATGAGTATCCCCTGGCGCCCGACGACCCACCGTGGATCCTGGTCATCGACGGCGCCCCCACCTGGGCCGGACCGCGGGCTGCGGCCGTTCGCCAATGACCGTGCTACGGTATTGAGTGAGGCCTCATCCCTAAAAGGTGGGCAGAAAAATGTCGCGCCGCGGTTTTCGCGACACGAGGAAAATTCAAACTTCGTGCAGTGAACGGGATGAAGCAGGCGTCGCTGAAGCGATGCCCAGAAGCGTCATTCGGCGCCAGCGGACGCGCTTCAACCCTTCAGCGCGCCGCCGGTCAGGCCATGGACCAGGTACTTGCGCACCACGACCGAGAAGATCAGCACCGGCAGCATGACCATGGTGCCGCCGGCGGCGATGCGGCCCCATTCCCAGCCCTCGTAGTTCATGAAGTTCACCACCGCGACCGGCGCCGTCATCGCCTCGGTGCGGGTCAGGATCAGGGCGAAGAAGAAGTCGTTCCAGGCGAACAGGAAGCAGAGGATCGCGGTCGCCGCCAGGCCGGGGCCGCTGAGCGGCAGGATGATGCGCACGAAGCCCTGCCAGACGGTGGCGCCGTCGATCCACGCCGCCTCCTCCAAGGTGCGCGGCAGCTGGTCGTAGAACGGCCGCATCATCCAGATCACCAGCGACAGGTTGAACGTCAGGTAGATGATGACCAGGCCGGTGAGCGTGTCGAGCAGTTCGAGGTGCCGGTACACCAGAAAGTACGGGATGGTGAAGGCGATCGGTGGCGCCATGCGGCTGGCGAGAATCCACAAGGTGATGGCGCCACCGCCCCGCGCCGTCCAGCGCGACAACGCATAGGCCGCCGGCACACCGATCACGAGCGACAGCACCGTGGAGGCGACGCTGACCACCAGGCTGTTGATGAACGAGCCGCGGAAGCCCGAGGTCCACAGCGCCGCGTAATTGTCCAGGGTCGGCTCGAACCAGAGTCGCGGCGGGAAGCGGAAGATTTCGGCGTTGGTCTTGAACGAGATCAGCAACAGCCACAGGAAGGGCGCCAGCGCCAGCAGCGCCAGGCCGACGACCAGCGCCTGCAGCAGCGCACGGTCGCGCCGGCGGCGGCGCGCGGCGGCGCGGGCGCTAGTCGACACGCGCCCCCCATCCGACCGCGCGGATGATCAGCCAGCTGAGCGCGATCGAGGCGGCCAGCAGCACCACGGTGATGGCGCTGGAGAAACCGAGGAAGGAGAAGTTGAAGGCCTGCAGGAAGGAATAGTAGTTCGTCACCTCGGTGACGTTGCCTGGTCCGCCGTCGGTCAGGATGAAGATCAGCGGGAAGGCCTTGATCGAGTCGATCAAGCGGAACAGGCCGGCGACCAGCAACACGCCCTTGATGAACGGCAGGGTCACGAACCAGGTCATCTGCCAGGGCGAGGCGCCGTCGACCCGCGCGGCGTCGACCAGCTCCTGCGGCATCATCTGCAGCGAGGCCAGCACCATCAGCATGGTGAACGGGAACCATTCCCAGGTGTCGGCGATGATGATGGCGAGCAGTGCCCGGTCGGGATCGGTGATCAGCGCCGGCACGCTCCAGCCCAGCAGGCGGAAGACGCCGTGCATCGGGCTGATGTCGGGCGTGTAGATCACCTTCCAGATGATCGCGACGACGATTGGCGGCAGCACCATCGGGATCAGGAACAGGGTCCGCAACGCCTCCATCAGGCGGCTGCGCATGTTCAGCAGCAACGCCAGGCTAAGGCCGATCAGCAGCTGCAGCAGCACGGTCCAGAACGACAACTTGACCTGCACCCAGACCGAATGGTGCAGCCGCGTGTCGGCCAGGAGCTGGCGGTAGCTCTCGAACGGCTGCGAGAAGTCCCAGGCGGTTTCCGGCCGCGTCAGGTTGAGCTGCGTAAAGCTGGTGGCCAGCAGGTAGAGCGACGGCAGCAAGGTGATGATCGCCAACACCGCCAGCGACGGCGCGACGCATAGCGCGAACAGACGCCGCTGCTCGCGCGCGAAGCGGCTGACGCGGGCGGTAGCCGTCGCAGGCCGACCGTCCTGGCGGGAAACCTCATCCTGAGGAGCATCGCGCAGCGATGCGTCTCGAAGGGCGAGGTCGGTCCGGGTCGTCGTCACGTTGTCGTTGTTCGCACGGTGCGATTCCCCACCCTTCGCGACGCTCGCTTCGCTCGCTCCTCAGGGTGAGGCGAGGTCCGGGGCCGTCGCTAGCCGTCGACCTTGATGCCGGACTTTTGCAGGTCCTGGATCGCCTCGGCCTGCGCCTGCTTCATGGCGTCGGCGGCACCCTGCTGCCTGGTGGCGATGCGCTCGATCGCCTTGTTGATCTTGTCGCCGACCTGCGGGTAGATCGGCACGGTGCGGTACTTCATGTAGCCGCCCTTGCCGCCCAGCCGCAGCACCTCGAGATAGAGCGAGGCGACGTCCTGGCCGTTGAGCGTCAACACCTTCTTGAACTCCGGGCTCTCGATGGTCGACAGCCGGCAGACGCCGGGATAGCCGTGCTCCTTGACGACGCGCGCGATCATCTGCTTCGACAGCGCCCACTTGATGAACTCCCAGGCCGCCTCCTTCTTCTTCGAGCCGGCCGGGATGCCGAGCGCGTGGCTGTTGGAGCCGGGGAAATTGCCGGCCGGTCCGGCCGGCATCAGGCCAAAGCGCACCGTCTTCTGGACCGTGCTCTCGGCATGCGTCACCAGCGGCACCATCCACGCCGTGTCCTGCGTGCGGACGTTGGCGCGGCCCGACATCTGCGAGCGCATCGCCTGGTCGTCGGTATAGGACAGGACGCCATCGGGGCCGTACTTGGTCAACAGGTTGGCGTACCATTCCGCCGATTTCACAGCCTCGGGCGTGGTCAAGGTCGGCGTCAGGTTGTCGGGCGGCGCCTTGAACACGTTGCCGCCCATGCCCATCAGGTAGGGGATCCAGTTCCAGTGGTGCAGGCGGTCGGCGGTGAAGGCGGCGACGCCCTCCTTGCCATTCACCGCGTCACACACCTTGATCAGGTCGTCGAAGGTCTTGGGCATGGAGAGCCCGGCGCGCTCGATCAGGTCGTAGCGCGCGGCGCTCAGGATCATGGCGCCGGCCAGCCAGGCGTAGCCGAAGGTCTCGCCCTTGGCGTTCTGCATCGCCGACTGCGGCCCGGCGACGAAGTCGGCCGGATCCCAGTCGCCCGGCGTCATCTTCGAGTCCTTGGCGAAGGTGTCGAGGTTGGTCAGCCAGCCGGCGCCGATCCAGCGGCCGGAGTAGATGAACGTCACGTTGATCACGTCCAGCGACGAGCCGCGGGTTGACAGCTCCAGGTCGGTGCGCTGGTTGTAGACCGGGAAGGCCTGCATGTTGAAATTGACCTTGATGCCGGTCTTGTCGTCGAACTCCGGATAGAACGGCTTCAGGTACTCGAAGTAAGTGGTCTGGAAGCACGAGCCGTTGATCGTCGTGCCGGCGTATGGCCCTTTCGACTGGCCGTGCACCGCCGGCGCCGACAACGCGCCGCCGCCCAGCGCGGTGGCGCCGACGGCGCCCTTGAGCACGGTTCGACGATGGATAGCGCCCATGTGTTCCTCCCGACGACCGCCGGTGATGCTCCGGCATTTGTTGTGCTGCGGAGTTGACCGCCCCTGCCAGCCCGGGTCAAGCGCAGCCAGTTGTCGATCACCTCTCCCCAACGGGGAGCGGTTTATCACTGACCATGCAGAGCCTATGCTGCGAGGCGGACGGCGCGACAAGGAGAGCGACGATGGATTTCGGCATTGCCCTGCCGACGGCGGCAGACTCCTGGAAGATCGTTCAGCGTGCCGAGGAGCTCGGCTTCACCCACGCTTGGTTCTACGACACCCAGATGCTGAGCGCCGATTGTTTCGTCGCGATGGGCGCGGCGGCGGTCAACACGCGCCGCATCCGGCTCGGCACCGGCGTGCTGGTGCCGTCCAACCGCATCGCGCCGGTCACCGCCAACGCGCTCGCCTCGCTCAACAAGCTGGCGCCGGGGCGGATCGATTTCGGCGTCGGCACCGGCTTCACGGCGCGCCGCGCCATGGGCTTCGGCGCCATCAAGCTCAAGGACATGGAACGCCACATCGCGCAGGTCTACGGCCTGCTGCGCGGCGAGATCGTCGATTTCGAGATGGAGGGCGAGCGCCGCAAGATCCGCTTCCTCAATCCCGAGCTCGACCTGTTCAACACAAGTGATCCGATCGCGTTGCACCTGTCGGCCTTCGGTCCGCGCACCCGGGCGCTGACCGCCAAGCTGGGCGCCGGCTGGATCGATTTCGTAGGCAACATCGAGACCGGCATCAAGGAAGTGCA
>DATFGV010000737.1:0-15780 GCA_035249115.1 Vineibacter sp. | reverse complement strand
GCAGGCAGCAGCGACGCGGCGGACGCCGGCTTGGCCGACCTGGCGCGCCGCCTGTCCGCCGCCTGCGGCCGCCATTTTGGCCGACCCGCACGGGTCGAGGGGCTGTTCCGACACTCCGGCGGCGCATCGCGCGAAACCTGGGGCTTCGATCTGGTCAGTGATGCGCCCGGCGGCGGGCGCGAGGCGCTGGTCTTGCGCCGCGACCCGCCGCGGGCCGAGCCGGTGGCCGCGTCGGACGGCGCACAGTCCCTGGCGCTCGACCGCGGTGTCGAGTTCACCTTGCTGCGCCTGGCCGAACGTCATGGCGTGCAGGTGCCGCAGCCGCTGTTCCAGCTCGACGCCGACGACGGCCTGGGCGACGGCTTCGTGATGCGCCACGTGACTGGCACGGCGATCGCCCGCGAGCTGCTGCGCGCGCCGCGCTACGCGCCGGCGCGACCCAAGATCCTGGCGCAGCTCGCCGCCAACCTGGCGCGCATCCATGCCATCGCACCGGCCGAACTGCCGGCGCTGCGGCGCACGACGCCGGCAGACGCGATCGCCCAGCAGCGCCGCGTGCTGGACGCGATCGGCGAGCCGCACCCGGCGTTCGAGCTGGCGCTGACCTGGCTGGAACGCCGCCTGCCGCGAACCGAGGTCGCGCCGCGCCTGGTGCACGGCGACTTTCGTACCGGCAACTTCCTCGCCGACGAGGGTGGCGTGACCGCGATCCTCGACTGGGAGGGCGCCCATGTCGGCGATCCGCTGTCGGATCTCGGCTGGATGTGCATCAAGTCCTGGCGCTTCGGCGCGATCGAGAACCCGGCCGGCGGTTTCGGCTCGCGCGACGCGCTGCACGCCGCCTACGAGGCGGCCGGCGGCGTCCCGGTCGACAAGGCACGAGCCCGCTGGTGGGAGATCTTCGGCACGGCACGCTGGGGCGTCATCTGCATGGCGCAGGCGTGGAAACACATCTCCGGCGCCGAGCCGTCGGTCGAGCTGGCCTCGATCGGCCGGCGCTGCGCCGAGACCGAGGTCGACCTGCTGCAATTGCTGAGCGAGGCGTGAATGGCCCAGGACCGACCGCACGCGCCCGAGCTGCTGCGCGCCATCCGCGAGTTCCTCGCCGCCGACGTGCTACCGCGGCTCGACGGGCGCACCCAGTTCCACGTCAAGGTGGCGATCAACTCGCTGGCCATCCTGGAGCGCGAGGCCAGCGACGGCCCGGCCGCCGACGCCGCCGAGCTGGCCCGCCTGAAGGCGCTGCTCGATCGCGACGGTACCCTGCCCGAGCTCAATGCCGAACTGGCCCGCCAGCTGCGCCTGGGGGCGCGCGACGAAAGCGACGCCGCCCTGATGGCGCATCTGCGCGCCACCATCGCCGACAAGATCGCGATCTCCAATCCGAAGTGGCGTTAGCGCCTGTGCCGCCGGGTCGGGTTTCGCCGGGCCAGGCATTCGCATGTGATGTCTTGTGCGTCGTCCCGACCAAGGCCCGAAGGGCCGCGTGGAGGGACCTTCTCTCAACAACGCCGGTCTCGGTTGTTGAGACAAGGTCCCTCGACTGCGCCGCGCCTCGCGCGCCTCCGCTCGGGACGACGGAAAGTTTCCATATGCGAATGCCCTGCCGGCCCGGTCATTGATTGCGGCCCACAGCCGAAGGGATGCTTCCGGGTCATTTACCGCATCTGCCCCGGAGCGGACGTATAAGCCATTGAAAGAAAATCGTTTTCCAGGGTCATTTACCGCCCGTAAGCGGTAATTGCCGACCATAGAATTTGCATTGTAATTTTATATTCTTTCAGTCGGCCGCCCGCTTGGCGTTCAAGGTCGCCGCGGCACCGACCTTTCCGCCGGACGCCAGCGGCGGCCGGCTCGGCGTCGATCTCAGGCGGTGTCCAGGCCGTAGGCGGTGTGCAGGGCGCGCACCGCCAGCTCGGTGTACTCGGCCTCGATCAGAACGCTGATCTTGATTTCCGAAGTCGAGATCACCTCGATGTTGATGCCCTTCTTGGCCAGCGTATCGAACATGGTCAGCGCCACGCCGGCGTGGCTGCGCATGCCGACGCCGATCACCGAGATCTTGGCGACGTTGCTGTCGGTCTTGACTTCCTTGTAGCCGATCGCCGGCCGCGCCTTCTCCAGTTCGGCCACGGCGCGCGGCAGGTCGGCCTTGGGCAGGGTGAAGGTGATGTCGGTCGACTTGCCGTCGAGCGAGACGTTCTGCACGATCATGTCGACGTTGATGTTGGCGGCGGCCAGCGGCCCGAACAGGGCGGCGGCAACGCCTGGCCGGTCGGCGACCGAGGCGACGGTGATCTTCACGTCGTCCTTGGCGTAGGCGATACCGCTGACGACCGACTGCTCCAGACCCTTGGCCATGATCTCTTCCTCGTCCACCACCAGGGTGCCGGGCAGGTCGCTGCCCAGCGCCTCGGCGAAGCTCGACAGCACCTGCACGCGCACGCCGTGGTTCATCGCCAGCTCGACCGAGCGGGTCTGCAGCACCTTGGAGCCGAGCGAGGCCATCTCCAGCATCTCCTCGTAGGTCACCATCGGCAGCTTGCGCGCCTTGTCGGTGATCCGCGGGTCGGTGGTGTAGACGCCCTCGACGTCGGTGTAGATGTCGCAGCGCTCGGCGCGCAAGGCGGCCGCCAGCGCCACCGCCGAGGTGTCCGAACCGCCGCGGCCAAGGGTGGTCACCCGCCCGTCGGGGCTGACGCCCTGGAAACCGGGCACGACGGCGACCATGCCGGCGTCCAGCGCCGCCCGGATCTCGTCGGTGCCGATCGAGTCGATGCGCGCGCGGCCGTGCACGTCGTTGGTGCGCACCGGCAGCTGCCACGACGTGAAGGAGCGCGCCCTGAGGCCCTTCTGCTGCAGCGCCAGGGCCAGCAGGCCGATCGTCACCTGCTCGCCGGTCGAGACCACGACGTCGTACTCGCGCGGATCGTACAGCGACGCGATCTTGTCGACGTAGGCCACCAGCTGGTTGGTGACGCCGGACATGGCGGACACCACGACCGCCACGTGGTGGCCAGCCTCGACCTCGCGTTGCACCTTGGCGGCGACCGCCTGGATGCGGTCGGTGTCGCCGACCGAGGTGCCGCCAAACTTCAGGACGATCAGCGCCATGCCGCGTTCGACTCCGATCACAAGCCGCGCCGACGCGGTCGGACGCCCGGTCTGCAAGGCGATCGCGGCGTGCGTCGGCCAGCGATGCTTTGTCGCGCCGGCTGCCGGCCGGCGAAAAGGCGCGTATATCTAGCGACGGGCCCGGCCCGGGGCAAGCGCCGCTGCTTCCGTCCCTCTTTGTCTTTCCTTCCCCACGCGATAGCGTGGGGAAGGTGGCCGAAGGCCGGATGGGGAGCCGACGTGGTCGTCGCTACAAAGATTCGGTCTCAGTTGCGGACACCACGCGGGCTCCCCTCCGCCCCTTCGGGGCACCTCCCCAACTTCGTTGGGGAGGAAAGTGGAGCCCAGACGTGAACCCAACCACCGTCGACCCGGCCGAGCTCGAGCGCTTCGCCCGCATCGCCGATGAGTGGTGGAACGCCGACGGCAAGTTCGCGCCCCTGCATCGCCTCAACCCGGCCCGCATCGGCTTCGTGCGCGACCGCGTGGCGGCCCGCTTCGGCCGCGATCCGCTGCGGCCGGCGCCGCTTGACGGGCTGCGGCTGCTCGACATCGGCTGCGGCGGCGGGCTGGTGTGCGAGCCGATGCGCCGGCTGGGCGCGACGGTGACCGGCATCGACGCCGCCGAGCGCAGCATCGCCGCGGCGCGCGAGCACGCCGCGCAGATGGAATTGACAATCGACTATCGCGTGGCAACCGCCGAAGGCCTGCGCGACGCGGGCGAGTCGTTCGACGTGGTGCTGGCGCTGGAAGTGGTCGAGCACGTCGCCGATCCCGCCTTGTTTCTCGCCAGCTGCGCCGCGCTGGTGCGGCCGGGCGGCGTGCTGTTCCTCAGCACCCTCAATCGCACCGCCAAGGCCTTTGCGCTCGGTATCGTCGGCGCCGAGTACGTGCTGGGCTGGCTGCCGCGCGGCACGCATGACTGGCGGAAGTTCATGCGGCCGTCGGAGCTGGCGCGGCCGCTGCGCGCCGCCGGCCTGGCGATCGAGGCGATCGCCGGCCTAGTCTACAGCCCGATCACCGGCCGCTGGCGCATCGACGCCCGCGATCTCGACGTGAACTACCTGCTGGTGGCGACCAAGCCGACGTAGTGTTTTCAGATGGAGCGCCACACCTGTTCATGATCGCGCGTGGACGCGCGCGGTCGGTAGATCAATCGATGCCAATAGCTCTTGGTATTGACCGCTTCATGGTGAGCTTGTCGAACCATGAAACGGTTCGCACCGCCCGCCGTGCGACGCCTTCATGGTTCGACAAAGCTCACCATGAAGGCTCTTCCCGACGAGTCCGCCGCAAGGGCCAATGGAATCAATTCCCCTTGGGCACCCAGGGCAGCTTGCCGAACTCGATGCCCTCTTCCGACAGCGCGGCGGCTTCCGCGTCGCTGGTCTCGCCGTAGATGCCGCGCTTGTCGGTCTCGCCGTAGTGGATCTTGCGCGCTTCCTCGGCGAACTTGTCGCCGACATAGTCGCAGTTCTTCTCGACCTGCTGGCGCATCTCGACCAGCATCTTGCGCATCTCCGGCGGCATCGCCGGGCCGGGCATGGCGGCGGGCACAGGCGGCGACGGGGCGGCGGCTGGATCGGGCGTCGCCGGTGGTTGCGGCGCCGCCGCCGGACGCCGGGCGTTGCCCTTGCGGCCGACATTCGGCGCCATGATGGCCCGCTCGATCTTGCTGTCGCCACAGACCGGGCATTCCAGGAGGTGGCGCTTCTCCTGGCGTTCGTAGGTGGCGCCATCCTTGAACCAGCTGTCGAAGGCGTGGTCGTTGGCGCAGCGCAGGCGGAACTTGATCATCGGCACACAGTCTACACGATCGGAAACCGGTTTGGCACTCCTCGTGCCGGAGTGCCAAGAGACATGGGGCAGGATGTGGTGTTTGGCAAGGTAGGCAACGTCGCAGCACGGACTGCCACGGATGGATCACGCCGGTGAGCGACCTGGCGCCGTCGTCGTGGATTGCCCGCTGGTCGAAACTTGTGCCGCCTGGGCGACCGGTCCTGGATATCGCAGCCGGCCGCGGCCGACACACCGCCTTGCTGGCAACGCTCGGCCATGCGGTGACCGCGATCGATCGTGACACTTCGGCGCTGGTGGGCCGCTTCGGCAGCACGTCGGACGCGATCAGGATCGTCAATGCCGACCTGGAGGACGGCAGCCCCTGGCCGCTGCCCGGGGAACGCTTCGGCGCATTGGTCGTCACCAACTACCTGCACCGGCCGCTCTTCCCGGAGTTGCTGGCGGCGATCGAACCCGGCGGCGTGCTGCTCTACGAAACCTTCATGGTCGGCAACGAGCGCCTGGGCCGGCCAGCCAACCCCGCCTTCCTGCTGCGCGACGGCGAGCTGCTGGAGATGGCGCTGAGCGGCGGGCTGTCGGTGGTGGCCTACGAAGCGGGCCCCGTCGACGCACCGAGCCCAGCCGTCGTGCAGCGCATCGCCGCGCGGCGGGCGCTGTAAGTCGCTGCCTCCCCAACGACGTTGCAGGCTGGCGGCGCGTCACTCCAGTGACGTGTCATGCGCGGCGAACTGAAACGAAGACGCGCGACCGGAGTCGCGCGCCCCCAGCGGCCACCTTCCCCGCAAGCGGGAAAGGAAAGAGTTCCGAGCGGGCCCGGTCGACGTGCCGCGCCCCGCCGTCGTGCAGCGCAGCGCGGCGCGGCGGGGGTGATTCTTCTCTTCCCCACGCTTGCGTGGGGAAGGTGGCCGAAGGCCGGATGGGGAGCCGACGTGGTGTCTCGATTAGGGACACCACGATGGCTCCCCTCCGCCCCTTCGGGGCACCTCCCCAGCTTCGCTGGGGAGGAAAGATAGCTAGAAATCCTACGCCCGGCGGCGGCGTTCGGCGCCGAGCATGGCGGCGCTGATCTTGCGGCCGGCGCGGCGCAGTTCCTCGGCGGCGCGTTCGTTCTCGTCCTCGTCGAACAGCGAGGCGAGCTGTTCCATCATGGTGCCGCCGAGCTGGTCGGCGTCGACGATGGTGACGGCGCGGCGGTAGTAGCGGGTGACGTCGTGGCCAATGCCGATCGCCACCAGTTCGATCGGCGAGCGCGCCTCAATCCACTCGATGACGTCGCGCAGGTGGCGTTCCAGATAGTTGCCGGGATTGACCGACAGGGTCGAGTCATCGACCGGCGCGCCGTCGGAGATCACCATCAGGATGCGGCGATCCTCGTTGCGCGGCAGCAACCGGTTGTGCGCCCACAACAGCGCCTCGCCGTCGATGTTCTCCTTGAGGATACCCTCGCGCAGCATCAGGCCGAGGTTCTTGCGCGCCCGCCGCCACGGCGCGTCGGCCGACTTGTAGACGATGTGGCGCAGATCGTTCAGCCGGCCGGGGTTGGCCGGCTTGCCGGCCGCCAGCCACTGTTCGCGGCTCTGGCCGCCCTTCCAGGCCCGCGTGGTGAAGCCCAGGATCTCGACCTTCACGCCGCAGCGTTCCAGGGTGCGGGCCAGGATGTCGGCGCTCATCGCCGCCACGGTGATTGGCCGGCCGCGCATCGAGCCGGAATTGTCGATCAGCAGGCTGACGACGGTGTCGCGGAAGGTGGTGTCCTTCTCCTGCTTGTAGGACAGTGGCTGCGTCGGGTTGGCGACGATCCGCGCCAGCCGCGCGCCGTCGAGCATGCCCTCGTCGAGGTCGAACTCCCAGGAGCGGTTCTGCTGCGCCATCAGCTTGCGCTGCAGCCGGTTGGCCAGTCGGCCGATGACGCCCGACAGGTGCGAGAGCTGCTGGTCGAGATGCTGGCGCAGGCGACCGAGCTCGTCGGCGTCGCACAGGTCGACGGCGTCGACCACCTCGTCGAACTTGACGGTATAGGCGTGGTACTGCTGGCCGTGCGGCTCGTTGCCCAGCGCGCCGGGCGGCAGCCACGGCCGCTCGGCGCGGCCTGGCTCGTCCTCGTCGCCGGCGCCCATCTGCATCTCGGTCTGCGCCTGGTCGGCAACGGTCTCGGACGAATCGTCCTGGTCGGAGGTGTCCTCGGTCTCGTCGCCCGAGGCGCCGTAACCGTGCGTCTCGGTCGAGTCCTGGCCGTCGTCGCCGGTCTCGTTGGACTCGCCTTCGGGATTGTCGCTGGAGTCCTGGTCCTCGTTGTTCTCGTCGTCGAGGTCGGCGGAGTCGTCGCCCAGCTGCAGGTCCTTGATCAGCCGCCGCAGCGCGCGGGCGAACTGGTCCTGGTTGCCGATCGTCTCGGCCAGCTTGTCGATGTCCTTGCCGGCCGCCTCCTCGACGTCGGCCCGCCACAGTTCGACCATGCCGCGCGCCGACTCGGGCGGTGGCGCGCCCAGCAACCGCTCGCGCACCAGCAGGCCGACGACATCGGCCATCGGCGCGTCGTCCTTGGCGCGCACCCGGCGGTAGCCGCGCTGCTCGCAGCGCTCGCTCCACAGCGCCTCGAGATTGCCCGCGACACCAGGCATGCGCCGCGCGCCGATCGATTCGACCCGCACCTGCTCGACGACGTCGAACACGGCGCGTGCCATCTCACCCGCCGGCATGCGCCGCAGGTGCATGCGCCGGTCATGGTGGCGCAGCTTCAGCGCCAGCGAATCGGACTCGCCGCGCACCCTCGCCATGTCGTCGGCCGGCAGGTCGCGGGCCGGCACCGTCACCCGCGCCTCGTTGCCCATCAGCTGGCCGCCGTCGGGCACGAAGGTGACGTTGACGTCCTTGCGCGACACGGCGCGCATGGTCGCGGCCGTGGTGCGGCGGAATTCCTCCAGCGGGGTAGTGTCCTTGCCGGCCACGTCGGGCCCCTGTCAGCTCAGTGCAGCTTGGCCTTGCCGTGTCCCATCGGCAGTTCCTTGCCGAAGCAGCGCTGGTAGTACTCGGCCACCGTGGTGCGCTCGACCTCGTCGCACTTGTTGAGGAACGTCAGCCGGAAGGCGAAGCCGATGTCGCCGAAGATCTGCGCGTTCTGCGCCCAGGTGATGCAGGTGCGCGGCGACATGACGGTCGAGATGTCGCCGGCCATGAAGCCGGCGCGGGTCAGGTCGGCCAACGCCACCATGTTGCTGACGATCTTGCGGCCGGCATCGGTGTCGTAGTGCTTGGCCTTGGCCAGCACGATGCCGACCTCCTGGTCGTGCGGCAGGTAGTTCAGCACGGTGACGATCGACCAGCGGTCCATCTGGCCCTGGTTGATCTGCTGCGTGCCGTGATACAGGCCGGTGGTGTCGCCCAGGCCGACCGTGTTGGCGGTCGAAAACAGGCGGAAGGCCGGGTGCGGATGGATCACCTTGTTCTGGTCGAGCAGGGTCATCTTGCCCTCGACCTCGAGCACCCGCTGGATGACGAACATCACGTCGGCGCGGCCGGCGTCGTACTCGTCGAACACCAGGGCGCAGGCGTGCTGCAGCGCCCACGGCAGGATGCCTTCCTTGTACTCCGTCACCTGCTTGCCGTCGCGAAGGACGATGGCGTCCTTGCCGATCAGGTCGATGCGGCTGATGTGGCTGTCGAGGTTGACGCGGATGCACGGCCAGTTCAGCCGCGCCGCCACCTGCTCGATATGCGTCGACTTGCCGGTGCCGTGATAGCCCTGGATCATCACGCGGCGGTTGTGCGCGAAGCCGGCCAGAATGGCCAAAGTCGTGTCGTGGTCGAACAGGTAGTCGGGATCGACCACCGGCACATGCTCGGTGGACTGGCCGAACGCCGGCACCATCATGTCGCTGTCGAGGGCGAACTTCTCGCGAACGGAAACGGTCGTGTCAGGCTGTCCGGAATCGGTGGTCATCACACACTGTCCAATGGGGAAGTGGCCGAACATGGCAGGCCGGCAATGGCCGGGCAAGACTTGAAACGCTGTCCTATCCTGCGGTCCGCGCAAGGCTGGCCGGGTTGGCGATCCGATCGTCATCCCAATCACTTAAGGTCCATTTGTAACCTAATAAGCACGTTGCCGCGCAAATCGGCCGCGCATACGTTGGGCGCAAATGCAGCTTCGTCCGGGGCCGCGAAAACCGCGGCCGACGCCTCGTCCTGGGCCGAAACCTGGAAGCTGCGCATGGAGGGGCTTATGGGCCTTGATCTGGTGCCGCTCGGCAAAGCCAAGCCGGGCCACGAAGCCGAGTGGGCCAATCTCATGAAGGTCCTCTACGACGGCGCGCATGAAGGCAAGAGAGCGGCGGAGCGGCGCGATGAAATCTCGATAAAAGCCTACGAAGCGGTCGGCGCGCCGCGCGTCGGATTCGACGCCGAGGCCGATGCCTGGGCGATCGCGCGAAAAGATCCGGCGCGACGGGTGACCGACGCGCAACTGATCGAGCACATGCGCGGCTACTTCGTGGTCGACCTGATGCGGGGAAAATGCGACGGCGTGCCGCAATACACCAATGGTGGCCTCTACGACGGCATCGACGAGACGAGTTTCCGCGGCGCTTTTCTCGAAAGCTGCGAGGACCTGCTCGGCGAGGGCCTGTTGGGCGACGCGTGGACCGAAGTCATGCGCCCGGAGGAAGCGGTCGACTATGGCAAGAGATTGCTGGCAGCCGCCGAAGCGGCCGATGCGGCAAACCCCGGCCGGCCGAAGCGGTCAGCGCCGCCGCCATCAGAGGATGATGAGGCCGACTCGCGCGACGTTGCCGACATGACCCTCGACGAAAAGATCGAGATCCTGCGTGCGGCGGGACGATGGTACGTGTTCTGGGGTGAGCGCGGACACCCGATTGCGGCCTGGTTCTGACACACAGCGGCTCGCGCAAAACAGTGTCGTGGCAGGTGTGAGCCCTGCAGGCGGTCGCCGCCGCGGGTGATTGCCCGACGACGGCGCCGTCATGCGTCTGTCAGGCGGCGAAGTGCGGGCTCTGGCGCAAGGTCGTGTAGGCGTGGTTGATCAGCTTCAACCGCTCCTCGGCCTCCTTGCTGCCGCCGTTGGCGTCGGGATGGTGGCGCTTGGCCAGCATCTTGTAGCGCGACTTCACCGCGTCCAGGGTCTGCGGCCAGGTCAGGTCGAGGATCGACAGCGCCTGTTGTTCGGCCGGTGTCAGGTTGTTGCGCTGCGCCGGCCCGCGCCGTCCAACCGGCCGCTTGATCTCGGAGTCGGCGAGGATGTCGTAGGGGTCGAGCAGGATCTCCATCGGATCGGCCGCCGGCCGCGGGCCGCTTGCCGCCACCTTCCAGGTCGGGCGGCGCCAGGTCTGGTCGGCCCGGATCTGCGCCTCGATCTCGGTCTCGTTCATGCCGGCGTAGAAGTCCCACTTGGCGTTGTACTCGCGCACGTGCTCGAGGCAGAACCAGCGATACTGGTGCAGCTGGGTCCGCGACTTGGGGGCACGGAACTCGGCGGCGGCGGCACAGCCGGGATGCTCGCAGACGCGCCCGTTCATCGGCGCCATTGACGCTGTCAGAATCGATTTGCTGCGCCGCGCGGGCATCCAAGATATATGCGCGCCACGCCGTCGGCCGGCAAGCTGGCGGGCGCAAAGATTGCCGTTGACTTTTGAACCGCGGGAGAAGGCTCCATGGGTGCCGTCGCCGATTCGATCGAGCAGAAGCTGCGCGCCGCGCTGGCGCCGACCGTGCTGCGCGTCACCGACGATTCAGCCAAGCACGCCGGCCACTCGGGCGCCCGCGACGGCGGCGAAAGCCATTTCACCGTCGAGATCGTCTCGGCCGCCTTCGACGGCAAGAGCCGCGTCGCGCGCCAGCGCCTGGTCTACGACCTGCTGAAGGCCGAGTTCGCCGCCGGCCTGCACGCCCTGGCGCTGGTGACCAAGACGCCGGCCGAAGCCGGCGGTTAAACGTCGGATTGACCCCACGCCTCGACATCAAACAGGCCGAAGCCGACACACGGCGTTTGTCAGGATACGGCGAGAGTCGGCCCACCGTCGCTCAGTTGCGACTTGGCCGAAGTGTCACGGTCCAGGCCGGCCCTGGCCCCGCCTCCGAGCCGAACCTGTATTGGCGGACGCCGTCGGCGGTGACCTCACCATCGCCCAGCGGGCTCGGTGCCCCCAGGAGTGCCTTATACGCCCAGACATACGGATGGAAGGCGCGGTCCAGAGCCACCGGGATGGAAACACCCGAGCAATTCAGCTCATATTTTATCCCGGTATCGTCGATGACATCCTCGACAGACACCTTGAACGAACGCCCCTCCGTGAAGACGCCGACCAACGACACGCGGAAGCGGTGGGGCCGACCCGGTTGCCAGGAGCAAGTGTTGCTGGAACCGGCAAGAATCTCTTGCTGTCCGGCCATCATGCCCCTCAGGTTTCCCTTGCCGTCATGGTGGAGCGCAATGTCGGCCGAGGCGCGCGATTTCACAGCGGCTACCGACACACCGACGTAAGTGAACGTGCCGTGCCAATCGCCGGTCGGGAATTCGCCGATGTCGTGGTCGGAAAGATTGACGAAGTCCTCGGTGACCGCGACCAGCCGCACGATCGGCGGCGGATCGCTCGGCACCGTGTAGGTGAGCACCAACCTGCGCTCCTCCGGCATGCCTTGACAATCGGTGCGAGGCGGGTAGGTCGCGCCGCCAACCCGCTCATCAACGCCAAGGCTTCGCGCCAACAGCTGGATGCTCCGGATGCCGGTCTGCATGCGGTCGGCATGGTCGCGCGCGACCATCGTGACCGTGATCCGGTCGCCGGGCTTAACCCTGGTGCCCTTGGGCGGAACCGAGCTGGTGTGGAGGTTCGGTCGCTGCCGATCCCGCATCCTGCCGTATGCCACTTGCACGTCATCGACGCGGCCTTGGACCGCGTGCGTGACGTCGTACTGGCTCTCGGGGACGCCCTGGTTCTTGAGGGCGGCGTCAACCACATCCCGGCGCGCGGCCGCCAGGGTCTCCTGCATCGGTTCGCCGCTTTTCACGATGACCTTGAAGTGGGCCTGCTGCGGGCAGAGTTCGCGCGGGTCGACGGGGACGGCGGCGGCGTCCCGGAGCTTGCCGGCGGCGCCCGGCTTGAGGTCCACGCTGTCAGGCCGGGTGAAGAGGTCGCCGAGCGACAGCGGCCCGCTCCCGGGCGGCGCTTGGGCAAGGGCAAGGCCGGCAAAGGCGATCGCCGCGAGCATGCTTGGCAAGGCGGCCGCGCAAGCAATCAAACACCAGAAGGCTGCACCAAGTCTTGCGGCCGAGATCAGACGGTCCACGATCATGGCCAACCTCCTGGAGGCCACAGCTTCGCAACCTTGTATCATCGGCAAGCGGGACGCGATATGCAGCGCCGCCGGGTCGGTGTCCGCGGACTGGTCGTTGTCGCGGTCACCCGGAAGCAAGTGCCCCGACCAAAGACCTCAAAGCCCCCGCTGCCCCATGGCCAGGAACTTGTCGCGGCGGTGCTGGCGCAGCGCCGCGGCGTCCATGCCGTCGAGCGACACCAACTCGGCCTCAAGCGCATCGCCGGACGCCGTGACGGCGGCATCGGGATCGCGGTGCGCGCCGCCCAGCGGCTCGCCGACCACGACGTCGCAGACGCCGAGCTTCTTCAGGTCGTCGGACGTCAGCCGCAGCGCCTCGGCCGCGTCCTGCGCGTTCTCGGCCGAACGCCACAGGATCGAGGCGCAGCCCTCCGGTGTGATCACCGAGTAGACGGCGTGCTCCATCATCAGCACGCGGTTCGCCGCGGCCAGCGCCACCGCGCCGCCCGAGCCGCCCTCGCCGATCACCAGGCTGACCAGCGGCACGCCGACCTCGAGGCAGACCTCGATGCTGCGGGCGATGGCCTCGGCCTGGCCGCGCGCCTCGGCGTCGACGCCGGGATAGGCGCCGGCGGTATCGACGAAGGTGATCAGCGGCAGGCCGAAACGGTCGGCCAGTCGCATCAGGCGCTGCGCCTTGCGGTAGCCCTCCGGCTTGACCATGCCGAAATTGTGCTTGATGCGGCTGTCGGTGTCGTCGCCCTTCTCCTGGCCGATCACGACGCAGGGCCGGCCGCGGAAGCGGCCCAGGCCGCCGACGATGGCGGCGTCCTCGGCGAAGGCGCGATCGCCCGCCAGCGGCGTGTAGTCGGTGATCAGGGCTTCGATGTACTTCAGCGCGTGCGGGCGTTCGGGGTGACGCGCCACCTGCACCCGCTGCCACGGCGTCAGCTTGGCGTAGGTCGCCTTGATCTGCCGCTCGACCTTGACCTGCAGGCGCGCGACTTCCTCGGCGATGTCGACGCCATCGCCGTTGCCGCGATGGCGCAATTCGAGGATGGCGCCTTCGAGATCGGCGATCGGCTTCTCGAAGTCGAGGAACGTCGTCGGCATGTCGGCTCCGGTGGCCCCGCCGACCGCTAGCCGGCCGGCCGCTGCGGTGTCAATAGCTGGGAGCGCGCCACGCCAGTCGCGCACGACGCCGAGAAGCCTCGATGGCTTCGCGGCGTTACCATCCCATTCCGAGCGATCCTCGGGGAGTTTCGCCCTCCGCCGACGCTCCGGGCGATGCGCCACTGGAGTGGCGCGCTCCCGGCATCAAGCCGCCAAACCGAGCCGCCGCGCCATGCCGAGCAGCACCTCGGCCTGCTTGATCGAGGCGTTGTCGATCAGCTTGCCGTCGAGCGCCACGGCGCCCTTGCCGTCGCGCTGCGCCGCCAGCATGGCGTCGAGGATGCGCTTGGCCTTGGCGATCTCCTCGGCGCTGGGGCCGAACACCTCGTTGGCCAGGCCCACCTGCGAGGGGTGGATCGCCCATTTGCCCTCGCAGCCCAGCACGGCGGCGCGGTTGGCCTGGGCGCGGAAACCCTCGGGGTCGGAGAAGTCGCCGAACGGCCCGTCGACCGGCCGCAGGCCGTGTGCCCGCGCCGCCACGACCATGCGGGAAATGGCGTAGTGCCAGACGTCGCCCCAGTAGTAGGCGCGTTTGCCGTCACCGTCCTTGTCGGCGAGCACGCCGTACTGCGGGTGCGGGCCGCCGATATTGACGGTCTTGGCCTTGGTCGAGGCGGCATAGTCGGCGACGCCGAAATGCAGCGACTCGTTGCGCTTGGAGGCGCCGGCGATGGCGTCGATGTTCTGCATGCCCAGCGCCGTCTCGATGATCATCTCGAAGCCGATGCGCTTGCTGGCCTTGGTCGCCGTCTCGATCTGGCTCACCAGCATGTCGACGGCATACATGTCGGCGGCGGTGCCGACCTTGGGGATCATGATCAGGTCGAGCTTGCCCGGCGCGCCCTCCAGCACGTCGACCACGTCGCGGTACATCCAGTGGGTGTCGAGCCCGTTGATCCGCAGCGACAGCGTCTTGCCGCGCCAGTCGACCTCGTTCAGCGCCTGGATGCAGTTCTTGCGCGCCCGCGCCTTGTCGTCCGGCGCCACCGCGTCCTCGAGGTCGAGGAACACCACGTCGGCGGCGCCCTTGGCCGCTTTTTCGAACAGTTCGACCCGGCTGCAGGGCACCGCTAGCTCGCTTCGGTTCAGACGCGACGTCACCGGTTCGACAATGGTGAAGCTCATACGGGCGATCCTTGCTGCGCTGCGATATTGCAATGCAGCAAAATCAGATCGGCCCGGAGCTGTCAACATGGCCGCGGCTTGACGGCGGACCGGCCGGCCCATTCTCTGCCGCCGGGCGACGGGGCACGGGCGGCGGCGATGCAGGCAAAGGACAAACTCTCGGCGGCGGCGGCGCGGCGGATCGCGCTGGCGGCGCAAGGCTTCGCGACGTCGCGGCCCGACGCGCCGGTCGGTCTGCGGCAGGTGCGCAAGGCGATCGACCGGCTGGGCCTGCTGCAGATCGACTCGGTGAACGTGCTGGTGCGGGCGCACTACCTGCCGCTGTTCAGCCGCCTTGGGCGCTACGAGACCGGCCTGCTCGACCGCCTGGCGTATGACGGCAAGCGTCGCGGCCTGTTTGAGTTCTGGGGCCACGAGGCCTCGCTGCTGCCGGCCGCGACCCAGCCGCTGTGGCGCTGGCGCATGGCGCGCGCCGCCAAGGGCGAGGATGTCGGCCGCAAGTTCATCGAGTTCCGCCGCCGCCGGCACCGCTTCATCAAGGAAGTGCGCGCCGAACTGGCCGACCGCGGCCCGCTGGCAGCGTCCGACCTGTCCCGGGGCGGGCGCGGCAACGGCGCATGGTGGGGCTGGAGCGACGGCAAGCATGCGCTGGAGTGGCTGTTCTTTGCCGGCGAAGTCACCACGGCGCACCGGCGCGGCAACTTCGAGCGGGTCTACGACCTGACCGAACGCGTGCTGCCCGCGAGCTTGCTGGCGACGCCGACGCCGTCGCCCGACGATGCCCAGCGGGCGCTGCTGCGCATCGCCGCCCGCTCGCTCGGGGTCGCGACGGAAACCGACTTGCGCGACTATTACCGCCTCGGCGTCGCCGACACGCGGGCGCGGCTGGGCGAGCTGGTCGAGGCCGGCGAGCTGCTGCCGGTGGCGGTCGAGGACTGGCGCCATCCGGCCTTCCTGCATCGCGACGCGCGCCGGCCGCGCCGCATCGAGGCGCGGGCGCTGCTGGCGCCGTTCGATCCGCTGATCTGGAAACGCGACCGCACCGAGCGGCTGTTCGATTTCCACTACCGCATCGGCATCTACACGCCGGCGCACCTGCGGGCGCACGGCTACTACGTGCTGCCCTTCCTGCTGGACGACCGACTGGCGGCGCGGGTCGACCTGAAGGCCGACCGCGCCGGCCGCCGCCTGCTGGTGCGCGCCGGCCATGTCGAGGCCGGCATCGTTCCGGCGGCGATCGCCGGTCCGCTGGGCGAGGAATTGCGCCTGATGGCGACG
>DATFGV010000736.1:0-7029 GCA_035249115.1 Vineibacter sp. | reverse complement strand
GCTTCTTCCTGATTTGCACGCGTTGCGGCAATGCCGACGAGTTGCAGGATCCCGCCCTGGCCGAAGCGATCTCGCGTAGCGCCGGCGGTCGCGGCTTTGCCACGCAGGGCGTGACCCTGGAGGTCAACGGCACCTGCGCTGTTTGCGCCGGGCAGGGCTGACCATTTCATTCGCTCCCCCAACGAAGTTGGGGGAGGTGGCCGAAGGCCGGAGGGGGACCTGACGTGGTGTTCGTCGATGAGACACCACGTCGGCTCCCCTCCGCCCCTTCGGGGCACCTCCCCAGCTTCGCTGGGGAGGAACTTTCTACTTAGGCCCGGTGACGATCGGCGTGTCCTGCCGGCTGCCCCATTCGGCCCAGGAGCCGTCGTAGATCGCCGCCTCGCGCGCGCCGGTGAGGTACAGGCCCAGCGCCACGACGCAGGCGCTGACACCCGAGCCGCAGCTGGCCGTGACCTTTTTCGCCGGATCGATGCCGGCGGCCGCAAGACGCTTCTGCAGCGCCGCCTGCGGCAACATGGTGCCGGTCTGGGGATCGATCAGCTCGCCATAGGGCAGGTTGAGCGCGCCGGGCATGTGGCCCAGCCGCAGGCCCGGTCGCGGCTCCGGCGCCTCACCGCGGAAGCGCGGCGCGGCGCGCGCATCGACCACCTGTTCGGCACCGCTCTCGAGCAGCCGCTTCACCTGGGCTACGTCGCGCACCAGGGTCGAGTTGAGCCGGGCGGTGAAGTGCCGGTCGCGCGGCATCGTCGGCTCGTCGGTCACCGGGCATCCTTCGCGCAGCCACTTCGGCAGCCCGCCGTCGAGCACCGCCACGTCCTTGTGGCCGAAGCTGCGGAACATCCACCACACACGGCAAGCGCCCATCATCGGGCTGCCGTCGTAGACCACGATCCGCACGCCATCGCCGAGCCCCAGCCGGCGCACCCGCGAGGAGAATTTCTCCGGCGACGGCAGCATGTGGGGCAGGGGGTTGTCGCTGTCGGCGATCTCGTCGATGTCGAAGAACACCGCGCCGGGGATGTGCTGCGCCGCGTACTCGGCCTTGGCGTCGCGCTGCTGCGCCGGCAGGTAGAACGAGCCGTCAACCACCCGCACGTCGGGCGCGTCGAGGTGGGTAGCGAGCCACTCGGTGCTGACCAGCGCGTCGGGGCGAGCGTAGGACATGGCGGTTCCTCAATGGGTAGCGAAGCAATTTCCTCACCCTGAGGAGCGGCCCGCAGGGCCGCGTCGCGAAGGGTGAGTCAGGTCAAGGGCACGGTCGGCCACCGGCGGTCAGGTCGCCGCATTTGCAGCCCTTCGAGACGGCCGGTTCGCGGCCTCCTCAGAGTGAGGTTCGTGTTTCACGTTGATCGACACCAGCGTCCGCTCGCGCAGCACTCCCATGGCGCGTCCCCGGCCCGCTTCAATCGGCCAGCGCGATGACGAAGCGGCGGTTCATCTTGCCCTTGTTCTCGACCTTGACGCACTCGATGCGGCCGATTTCGCCGGTGCGCGCCACGTGCGTGCCGCCGCAGGCCTGCAGGTCGATGCCGTCGATTTCCAGCAGCCGCACCCGGCCGGCGCCGCTGGGCGGCCGCACGCTCATGGTCTTGACCAGCTCGGGCCGCGCCGCGAGCTCGTCGTCGGTGATCCAGCGCGGCGCCACGCTGCGGTCAAGCGCGATCAGGCGGTTGACTTCCTCGGTGACGAACTCCTTGGTCGGCACGTCGCCGGACAGGTTGAAATCCAGCCGGCTCTTGTCGGCGTTGACCTGGCCGCCGGTCACGTCGCCCTTGATCACCGCCGACATCACGTGCAGCGCCGTGTGCATGCGCATGTGGCGCAGGCGCCGTGGCCAGTCGACCGAGGCCACGACCTTGTCGCCCACTGCCGGCGGCGTCGCGCCGGGCGCCGGCACATGCGCGATGTCGCCGTCGGTTTTCACCGTGTCGGTGATCGCGATGGAACGGCCGTCCGCCAAGGTCAGCGTGCCGCAATCGCCCGGCTGCCCGCCACCGGTCGGATAGAAGACGGTGCGATCGAGCCGGACGCCTCGATCGTCGACGGCGATCACCGTCGCTGCGCAGCTCTTCAGATACGAATCCTCGCGGAACAGTTCTTCGGCCATGGCTCCCGTCGAACGCAAACGCCGCCGGCGCGGCCGGCGGGGACGCGCCCGATATAGGGGGATTTGCGTGAAGCGTCGAGGGGTTGCGGCGGCCGAGAGGTGGCGGGCCATCGATCATCGCTTGCCTTGTATCTCAGCTTCACTTCCGCTCCCGGACCCGAAGCTGTCGTTGCAATGCCCTCGGGCATGCCGTCCGAGACGTGCCAGGAGCGGAAGTCGCACGGGCGTCGCGACCGTTGTCAGAAGCTGCAATCTTGATTTTGCGGTGTGCCGAGATCGCAAGACTCAAGACCAGCCAATAGCAAGTTTAGACCGAGGCGTGTGCATCTTGACCGCGTCCGATGCGCGGCGCACCGTGTCGTCGACTAGACGGGAGGCGAGGCCGCCGCTGTGCGCCTGGTTCCGAACATCCGCTTCGGCACCGAGCGCTACCCGGAGAAGGTGGCGCGGCGGCTGCGGACTCTCAACATCGCCACCTGGATCGCCGCGGCAACGCACGCTTTCTATGCCGTCGTGCTTTTTGTCGTCTTCACGCAGTTCTGGTGGCTTGCCATTGCAAACGCGGTCGCGATGCTGCTCTACGCGGGCATTCCGCGGCTCCATCGCCTGGGCCATCTGGCAGGACCGATCGCCATCACGCTGCTGTTCTATGCGGATATGCTTGCCTACATCTGCCTGCTCGGCACCGGCATTGGCATTCAGTTCTACATTCTGATCGGCGCGGCGCTCGCCGTGCTGTACGTCGGCCCCTCCCACGTCGCTCTTGGCGTTGCCGCTGGCACGGTTGCGGCGGCCCTGATCATCGCCGTACTGCTGACGGTGCCCTATGACACCGGGCTGCTGCCGGAGTGGCTGATCGTCGCGAGCCTTGTAACGAATGTCTCCGTCAGCTTCGGTGCCCTGCTGCTGATCGTATCCTACGCGCTCGGCGAGGCCGCGCGTGCCGAGACCGCGGCCGAGCGCGAGTATGAGCGGTCGGAGCGGCTGCTCGGCAACATCTTGCCTTCCTCCATCGCCGCTCGACTGAAGAGCGAAAGCAACGTTGTGATCGCCGACAGGTACGACGAGGCATCCATCCTGTTCGCCGACATGGCGGGGTTCACGGCGCGCGCCAGCGAAACCGCCCCGGCGGATCTCGTGCAGTTCCTGAACCGCGTGTTCTCGGACTTCGACCGGCTGGTGGAGCGGCATGGGCTCGAGAAGATCAAGACCACCGGCGATTCGTACATGGTGGTGAGCGGCTTGCCGGCGACGCGGACCGACCACGCGCAGGCGCTCGCCCAGTTGGCTCTGGAAATGCGCGATGCCACGACGGGATGGCGCGACCCGCACGGCCGGACCGTACCGATCCGCATGGGCATTGGCAGCGGACCCGTCGTCGCCGGTGTCGTCGGCACGCGAAAGTTCTTCTACGACGTCTGGGGCGATGCGGTGAACGTGGCGGCCCGTATGGAGACGACGGGATCCGCCGGCAGGATTCAAGTCTCACAGGATACCTACGAACGCCTGAAGGATCAGTTCGAGCTGGAAGCCCGCGGCGAGATCGAGGTCAAAGGAAAGGGCAGAATGCCGACCTGGTTCTTGCTGGGCGCAATCCGCGATCGAATGGCCGACGCCGACGCGCTTATCGAGGGGAAATCATGACCACGACCGAACTCGCCTATCTCGACCTGACCGACGCCGGCCGCCGCGTGCAGGCGCGCGAAATGTCATCGGGCGAGCTGACCCGCGACCTGATGCAGCGGATCGAGGCGTTGCAGCCCCGCCTCAAGGCCTACGCCACCGTCACAGTCGATCTGGCGCTGGCGCAGGCGGCGCAGGCTGACGCGGACATCGCACGCGGCGTCGTGCGCGGGCCGCTGCATGGCGTGCCGGTCGCGGTCAAGGATCTGTGCTTCACCAAGGGCATCCCGACGGCCGGCGGCATGGCGATCTATCGCGACTTCCGGCCGAAGCACGACGCCACCGTGGTGACGCGCCTGCGCGAGGCGGGCGCCGTGCTGCTGGGCAAGCTGCAGCTGACCGAGGGTGCGTTCGGCGCGCATCACCCGTCGATCGATCCGCCGGTCAATCCCTGGAGCGCCGCGCACTGGACCGGCGTGTCGTCATCGGGCTCCGGCGTGGCGACGGCGGCCGGCTTGTGCTTCGGCTCGCTGGGCAGCGACACCGGCGGCTCGATCCGCTTTCCCTCGACCATGAACAACGTCACCGGCCTGAAACCGACTTGGGGCCGGGTCAGCCGCCACGGTGTCTTCGCGCTCGCCGAGTCGCTGGATCACGTCGGGCCGATGTGCCGCAGCGCCATCGACTGCGCCGCCATGCTGGGCGCGCTGGCCGGCGCCGATGCCGACGATCCGACGGCGGCGCCGGCCCCGGTGCCGGACTATCTCGCGGGCATCGGGCAGAGCGTGCGCGGCCTGCGCGTCGGCATCGACCGCAAGCTCAACGCCGCCGGCGCCGACACTGACCTCGTGGCGGCGGTCGAGGAGGGCGCGCGGGTGCTCGCCGGCCTGGGCGCCGAGATCCGCGACGTCGCCCTGCCGTCGCCAGATGACGTGGTGCGCGACTGGCGGGGGCTGTGCGCCGTTGAAGCCGCGGTGGTGCACGAGGCGACGTTCCCGGCGCGCGAGGCCGAGTACGGGCCGGTACTGGCCGACCTGCTGCGCGCCGGCCGGTCGGTCGGCGGACTCGACCTGCACAAGATCCTGTTGCGGCGGGCGGGCTTCACAGGTGCGTTGGCGCGGCTGTTCGCCGACATCGACCTGCTGCTGATGCCGGCCATGGACCACGCCGCACCGACCTGGGAGCAGATGCGCGCTCGCGGGGCGCAGGCCGACCCGGCGGCGGTACGCGCGGCGACCGAGGCGCGGCTGCGCTTCACGTCGCCGTTCGACATGAGCGGCAGCCCGACGCTGACCCTGCCGGGCGGCAGGACGAAAGCGGGCCTGCCGGTCGGCTTCCAGATCGTCGGCCGCCATATGGACGAGGCGACCATCCTGCGCGCCGGCCACGCCTTCCAGCAGGCCACCGACTGGCATCGCCGCCGCCCGCCGATTTGATGCGACGGGGGCGTCGACGATCTCGAGAGCTGCCCCCACCCGATGGCCGAGTGAGGTTATGTAAAATACCAATGCAAATTCCATGTGCGTTACTTACCGCTTACGGGCGGTAAATGACCCCAGGAAATGATTTGTTTTCAATGGTTTGTAGTTACCGTTCTGAGCACGAGCGGTAACTAACCCGGAAACGTGCCGTCGGGCAGCGGTCGAGGGCGTCACACGTCAGCCGGATCGAAGAACCGCGTCGTGGCCTACGGTCAGGTCGGCAAGGCGCTGCATGTTGCCGCTGGCCTCGCGCCAGTCTCGATAGGACTGGTCGTGCCGGCGCGACGCCCAGCGCATCACCAGCAGGCTGTTGTCGCGGTCACGCCATCCACTTCGGCACCGGCAGGTCCTTCTCGCGCAGGAACGCCGGGTTGAACAGCTTGGACTGGTAGCGCTGGCCGCCGTCGCACAGCACGGTGACGATCGTCTTGCCGCGGCCGAGGTCCTTGGCCATGCGCACCGCGCCGGCGATGTTGATGGCCGACGAGCTGCCCAGCACCAGGCCCTCGTGCTCGATCAGGTCGAAGATGTAGGGCAGGGCTTCCTGGTCGGTGATCTGGTAGGCGAGATCGACAATGACGCCCTCGAGATTGGCGGTGACGCGGCCCTGGCCGATGCCCTCGGTGATCGAGTTGCCCTCGGCCTTCAGCTCCTTGCGGGTGTACCAGCTATAGAGCGCCGCACCCATCGGATCGGCGATCGCGATCTTGACGCCGGCGTTGCGCTCCTTCAGCGCCAGCGACACGCCGCCCAGGGTGCCGCCGCTGCCGACGGCGCAGACGAAGCCGTCGACCTTGCCGTCGGTCTGGGTCCAGATCTCCGGACCGGTCGTCTGGTAGTGGCCGTCGCGGTTGGCGACGTTGTCGAACTGGTTGGCCCAGATGGCGCCGTTGGGTTCGGTGCGGTTCAGCTCCTCAGCCAGGCGGCCGGAGTACTTCACGTAGTTGTTGGGGTCCTTGTAGGGCACCGCCGGCACCGGCCGCAGGTCGGCGCCGCACAGGCGCAGCATGTCCATCTTTTCCTGGCTCTGGGTGTCGGGGATGACGATGACCGTGCGGTAGCCCTTGGCGTTGCCGACCAGCGCCAGGCCGATGCCGGTGTTGCCGGCGGTGCCCTCGACGATGGTGCCGCCCGGCCGTAGCTGGCCCTTGCGCTCGGCGTCCTCGACGATCGCCAACGCGGCGCGGTCCTTGACCGAGCCGCCGGGATTGAGGAATTCGGCCTTGCCGTAGATCTCGCAGCCTGTCGCCTCCGACACGGCCTTGAGCCGGATCAGCGGCGTGTTGCCCACGGTGTCGAGAAAGCCCGACCGGACGTTCATCACTCATATCCTCGCGACAATGGCTTGCGACACCCTAGGCGACAGCGGCCGCCTGCCGCAACGCCTGCCGCCTAATGCGCGGATGAGAGGTTGTCGCTCAACTCGGCGCGCGTCGGCATCGATGGCGCCGCGCCGGGGCGCTGCACCGAGATCGCGGCGGCGACATTGGCCCGGGTGAGTGCCGTCGGCCGATCGATCCCTTGCGCCAGCATCGCCGCCAGCGCGCCCACGAAGCAGTCGCCGGCGCCGGTGGGATCGACCACAGGCACCCGCAACCCGGCGATGGTGTGCACACGGCCACGATCGAAGGCGATGGCGCCGCGGGCACCCAGGGTCGCGACCACCATGCGATCGTCGCGCGCCAGGACGCGCGCGGCGCTGGCGATGTTGGCGTCGGTGATGGCCTTCTCGATGTCTTCCTCGGTCACGTCGTCGGCGGGCACGGGGATGTCGAGCTCCTGGGTATTGGACGACGTCGTGAACTGCTCCTCGCC
>DATFGV010000735.1:0-15515 GCA_035249115.1 Vineibacter sp. | reverse complement strand
TTGCGCTCGTGGGCGTCCTGGTCCTTCACGTTCGGCCCGCGGCCGATGAAGGCCTGGCGGATCACCGGCATCGAGGCCAGCACGGCCGCGCCCAGGCCGGTCGTGTCGGTCGGCACGTCGCGCCAGCCGATCAGCTTCTGCTTCTCCACCTTGATGAAGTGCTCGAACTGCTTGACCGCGAAGGCGCGCGCCTTCTCGTCCTGCGGCAGGAAGCACATCGCCACCGCGTAGTGGCCCGGCGGCGGCAGGTCGATGCCCGAGCGGCGTGCCCAGTCGCGCAGCAGCTTGTCCGGCATCTGGATCATGCAGCCGGCGCCGTCGCCGACCAGCGGGTCGGCACCGACCGCGCCACGGTGGTCAAGATTCACCAGGATCTGCAGGCCCTGGCGCACGATGTCGTGCGATTTCGCGCCCTTGATGTTGGCGACGAATCCCACACCGCACGCGTCGTGCTCGTTCCGGGGGTCATAGAGCCCCTGTGCCGGTGGCAGAGCCATGGGCTACTTCCTTCAACACTGGACCGCTGCTGGAGGCCCGCGCGGTTCTCTGGCCGCGAAAGCACGCAAACTGTATGCCGCAAAGAGGTGACACACGCTAGCCGATTCGTCAGCACTTCTGTCTTATTTTTCCCACAAGACGCAATTCTGTAAGGACATTGAAAGATAGGGCGACATTTTATTTCGCAAATCAGGCCGATTCGGTACTAAACATCACTTCGGTCGTTTGAACCACCCGGGCAAGTCGACCGATCCTGAGTGGCTCTGACCCGGCTTGCTGCATTGCACTATGCCCCGTATAAGCCGCGCACCCTCGCCAATGCACGCGCCATGGATATCCGCAACATCGCTATCATCGCCCACGTCGACCACGGCAAGACCACCCTGGTGGACAAGCTGCTGCAGCAGAGCGGCACGTTCCGCCAGAACCAGCAGGTAGCCGAACGCGCCATGGATTCCAACGACCTGGAGCGCGAGCGCGGCATTACCATCCTCGCCAAGTGCACCTCGCTTGTGTGGCGGGACGTGCGCATCAACATCGTCGACACGCCGGGCCACGCCGATTTCGGCGGCGAGGTCGAGCGCATTCTGTCCATGGTCGACGGCGTCGTGGTGCTGGTCGACGCTGCCGAGGGACCGCTGCCGCAGACCAAGTTCGTGGTCGGCAAGGCGCTACGGTTGGGATTGCGGCCGATCGTGCTGATCAACAAGGTCGACCGGTCCGACGCGCGGCCGCATCCGGTGCACGATGAGATTTTCGACCTGTTCGCGGCGCTCGACGCCAATGACGAGCAGCTCGATTTCCCGACCCTGTTCGCCTCGGCCAAGCAGGGCTGGGCCGCCAGCTCGCTGGAGGCCGAGCGCACGGACCTGTCGCCGCTGTTCGACCTCGTCGTGCGGCACGTGCCGCCACCGGTGGTGCAACCGGACGAGCCATTCCGCATGCTGGTGACGACTCTGGAGTACGACCCGTTCCTCGGCCGCGTGCTGACCGGCCGCATCCAGTCCGGGTCGGTGAAGGCCAACGCCACCATCAAGGCGATCGCACGCGACGGCCAGATCGTCGAGCAGACCCGCATCACCAAGCTGCTGGCCTTCCGCGGCCTGGAGCGGCAGGGCGTTGAGATGGCCGAGGCCGGCGACATCGTCGCGGTCGCCGGCTTCAAGACCGCGACCGTCGCCGACACGATCTGCGATCTGCAGGTGCAGTGGGCGCTGCCGTCGCAGCCGATCGATCCGCCGACCCTGGCCATGACCTTCCAGGTCAACGATTCGCCACTCGCCGGCCGCGAGGGCGACAAAGTGACCAGCCGCATGATCCGCGCCCGATTGATGCGCGAGGCCGACGGCAACGTCGCCATCCGCGTGCGCGACACCGACAGCGCCGACGCCTTTGAAGTCGCCGGCCGCGGCGAGCTGCAGCTGGGCGTGCTGATCGAGACCATGCGCCGCGAGGGCTTCGAACTGGCGGTCGGCCGGCCGCGCGTGCTGTTCCGCACCGACCAGCAGACCGGCCAGCGCCAGGAGCCGATCGAGGAAATCGTCGTCGACGTCGATGACACTTATTCCGGCGTCGTGATCGACAAGATGAGCCAGCGCAAGGCTGAGCTGAAGGACATGCGGCCCTCGGGCGGCGGCAAGACGCGGCTGACCTTGCACGCGCCGTCACGCGGCCTGATCGGCTACCACGGCGAGTTCCTCACCGACACGCGTGGCACCGGCGTGATGAACCGGATCTTCCATTCCTACGGCGCCTACCGGGGTCCGATCCCGGGACGGCGCAATGGCGTGCTGATCGCCACCGACGCCGGTGTCTCGGTGAGCTACGCGCTCTGGTATATCGAGGAGCGCGGCCCGCTGTTCATCGATCCGGGCGTGCAGGTCTACCAGGGCATGATCATCGGCGAGAATTCGCGTGACAGCGATCTCGACGTCAATCCGCTGAAGGAAAAGCAGCTCACCAACATCCGCACCACGTCCAAGGACGAGGCGATCCGCCTGACGCCGCCGCGGCGCATGTCGCTGGAGCAGGCCATCGCCTACATCGAGGACGACGAGCTGGTCGAGGTGACGCCCAAGTCAATTCGTATCCGCAAGCGGTTCCTCAATCCGGAGGATCGCAAGCGCGCCAAGAAGCTGGCAGCGGCGTCGGGCGAATAGCGATCGGCATCTGCCGTAGCGGGCGCTACGCCATCGTTTGCGATATCGGTGGCGAGACACGTCGGGGACACAGCGATGCGCCGTATCCTGATCTGGGCGATTGCCTGCCTCTTCCTGCTGCCGTTGATCGCCTTGTCCGGTGCGATTGCCTTCGGCACGGCCAGCCCGCCACCGGAGCTGAAAAGCGTCAGCGATCCATTCAAGTCGGTCGACTTCTCGGACCTGCCGCGGACTGAGACGCTCGCGGTGCCGCATGGTTCGCCGGTCGCGTTCCGGCGCTATGGACCGGCGACCGCGACGTCGGTGGTCGTCGCGATCCATGGCTCGTCGGCCAGCTCGGCGTCGCTGCACGCGCTGGGCAAGGCGATGGCGGCGCAAGGCATCGCGGTCTACGCTATCGACGTGCGTGGTCACGGCGCCACCGGCCGGCGGGGCGATGTCGACTATGCCGGCCAGCCCGACGACGATCTGCGTCGCGTCATTGAAAGCGTGCGTGCAGCGCATCCGGCAGCCAAGATCACGCTCATGGGATTTTCGCTCGGCGGCGCCTTCGCGTTGCGTAATGCGGCCAACGCCAACGGCGCGCTGGTCGATCGCACCGTCCTGCTGGCGCCCGTGCTTGGCCCGGACGCACCGACGATGAAGCGCGGCGGCGACGATCCGTGGGCGCGCCCCTACATTCCCCGGATCGTCGGGCTGGGCGTGCTCAATCGGGTCGGCATCACGGCGTTCGATGGGCTCGATGCGATCGCCTACGCCGTGCCTCCGGGCGCGGAGCGCGTGCAGGTCAGCCGCTACTCGTGGCGCCTGCTTCGCAGTCTGGTGCCGTCCGACTACGGACAGAGTCTGGCGACGGCGCCGAAGCCGATCGCGGTCGTGGTCGGCGCCGCCGACGAACTGTTCGCCGTCGACATGTTCGAACCAACGGTGCGGCGCCATCGCAAGGACGCGGCGGTCAAGGTCATTGCCGGCATCAATCACATCGGCCTGACGCTCGATCTGCGAGCGCTGGCGGAACTGATGCCGTTCGTGCAATGAAACGGATCGTCGCTACCTTGGCTAACATGCGTGTGAGCCCGATCGTCTTCACCATCGCACTGGGCCTTAGCGCCAACGCGCTGGCCCAGAGCTGGGAGCGTTTCCCGACCTACCCGGGCGGCTCCGAGCTTTGCCACCAGCGGGTCTACGGGAACACGGCGGAAATTCACTGGACCGCCTATATCGCGAGCGATCCACCGCAGGCCGTGACCGCGTACTACGAGGCCAGGCTGGGCAAGCCCGAGACGGTCAAGGACGAGGCACGCTTCCGGGCGAAAAGAGAAGGCGTCGTGGAGCGGGTCCTGTCGGTGCACCCGGTCGACGGAAGCTATCCGCGCTGTGGCAAGGCTCCCGACCCGAGCGCACGCACGGTGCTAATCGTCTCGCGGATGACCCCGCGCTAGGTGATAGCCACAGCACGCGAATTGTCGCGCGTTGTTCGATGGGGTATGCAACGGCGCTGAACAATCACAAAGTCCCGCCGGTCAACGAGGCGCGTTGCGAGATCTCGATGAACGTGCCGTCGGGGTCGCGCACGAAGGAATAGCGCACGGTGTCGCCGAGCACGATCGGCGCGCGTCCCTCGGTGCCACCGCGCGCCAGGATGCCCTGGTGCTCGGCGACGCAATCGAAGACCTGCACCGTGAAGTAGCGGAAGCCCGGTGCGCGCCATTCGTCGCACCGCTCGACCTTGCCCTGGCTGCCGACGATCAACAGTGAATCGCCGCAGCGGTAGACGCCGTCGCGCGGCGAGTCGAACTGCATGACGTTGCGGTAGAAGTGGTCGGTCGCCTCGCGGTCGCTGACCTTCAGCACGAAGCCGACGCCGGTGACGCCCTCGCAGCCGGCGTGCACCAGGGTCACCCGGTTGCCATCGGGATCGAGGAAATAGTGCGGCTTGTCGATGTCCTCGCGCGCGATCAGCAGCTCGGTGATCGCCGATGGCGCCGCGGCCGGCAATGGATCGCGGGCGTGGTTCATCTTGAGGATCGATCCGTTCATGTGGTGGCGGTGCTGTTGCATGCCGCCGCCCAGCTTGCCCATGTGGTCGTAGGCCAGGCCGACGTCGCGCTGCCAGAAGGCGAGCTGTTCGTCGCGGCGATTACTGAAAAGGCCGATGTCGAGGTGGTCTTTGGCGAGGTTCATGGCTGATCATCCCCGGGCTGGCAACATGGCACAAGAACCCTGCGCCGCCGCTCACCCTAGCGACAGCAACAGATCAGTCAGCGTGCCAGGCGCTGTGATCATCGCGTCGTGGCCGGTATCCAGGGTGCGCGTGGTCCAGCCGTGTGCGGCGTCGATGACCACCCGTCGCGCCGCCGGCGACAACGCACCGGGACCGCGACAGGCCACGTGCGTCTTGCGCAACCCGGCGCCGGGTGGCCGCGCCAGTCGCAGTGGTTGGGTGTAGGTGCGGTAGGGATGCGGCGTCAGGTGCCGATTGACCCAGGCGCGGTCGGCGGCATCGGTGATGCCGAAGGCGCTGGCGTCGGGTGGTGGCACGCTGACGCCACCCGACGGCGCCGCCAGCCGGGACCAGGTGGCGACACGGTCGGGCGGATGGGTGGCGCTCCAGGCCTCGCCGGCGTTGACGATCACGGCGTCGAGATAGACGAGGTGCGCGAGCCGAGCCGCCGCGCGGTCGGCGACACCGGTGATGACCAGACCGCCATAGCTGTGGCCGACCAGCACGACATCGCGCAAATTCTCGCGATCGAGCTGGGCGACGATCTCGTCGATATGCGCATCAAGATCGATGGCGGCCGACAGCAGATGCCGGCGGTCGGCCACGCCGGCGAGCGAGGGTGCCAGCACGCGATGGCCGGCGGCCGCCAATGACGGTGCCACGCGCTGCCAGCACCAGCCACCATGCCAGGCACCGTGGATCAGCACGTAGGTCCGAAGGCGGGGTTGCGCACCGCTGCGCCACGGGCGTGCGACTCCAATTGCCACTGCGGCCGAGCCAGCCAATACGCCGGCCAGTCGCCGCCGACTCGTCATCGCGATGCCCGGCCGCGTCGTCGGAGGCCGACACGCGATCGCCCGCCCGCCGTCGATGTCCGGCCTGCGGCTTGCGCCGCGTCGAGCGCCCTCCTTGCCCAGGCGCACGCCGATTCGGGATCCTCCAGCACCTCTTCGGGCACAGGGTAGTAGGCCTTCAAGGTGACGGCGCGGTCGGCCCAAGGTTTGAAGGGCGTCAGCCCGCGCGCGTGATAGTCGCCGCGATTGCGCGGGTCGGTGCGCAGATAGAGCGTGTCGCCGGCGACCAGGCCGAAGAACAGGCCGCGCAGGTAGAGCCCGTGGCCGCCGAACATCGGGCGCACGGTCAGCGGTCCGAGGTCACGCAACTGGTCGCGTATGTAGTCGATGAACGGCGACATCTTTCGCAGGGTACAGCACTACCTGCCCGGTAGTTGCGCGGCAGCGACGCGGCAGGTCAAGTCCGGGCACGACGTGGAGGAGGGGATGATGGGGTCGCTGAGCGAGCGCGTGGCGCAGGGCCTGCTGGTTGTCGTCGGGCTGGTGAACCTGCTGCCGTTGCTGGGCGTCTTGGGCGCGACCCGGCTGCGGCAGCTGTATGGTGTCGATATCGCGGACAGCGGCGTCGTTCTGCTGATGCGGCATCGCGCCGTGCTTCTGGCGCTGATCGGGGCAGGACTGCTGGTGGCCGCGTTTCGGACGGACGTGCGGCTGCTGTTCATCCTGGCGGCGCTCATCAGCAAGCTGGCGTTCCTGGCGCTGTGGCGCACGCACGCACCGGTCACCAGTGAGATTGCGCGCGTGGCGTGGATCGATGTTGCAGCGTTGGCGGTGCTGGCGCTGGTGCTACTTTTGATGACGCTGGCGCACCGTCCGGGATGAGTGGCTCGGCCTAGATCTTCAGCTCGCTGAAGAAGTCGTTGCCCTTGTCGTCGGTAACGATGAAGGCGGGGAAGTTCTCGACCTGGATCTTCCAGATCGCCTCCATGCCAAGCTCGGGATAGGCCAGGACATCGACCTTGCGGATGTTGTTCTTGGCCAAAATGGCGGCAGGTCCGCCGATCGAGCCGAGGTAGAAGCCGCCGTGCTTCTTGCAGGCGTCGACTACCTGCTTGCTGCGGTTGCCCTTGGCCAGCATCACCATTGAGCCACCGGCGGCCTGGAACTGGTCGACATAGGAATCCATCCGCCCGGCAGTGGTCGGGCCGAACGAGCCCGACGGCATGCCTGCTGGCGTCTTGGCCGGACCGGCGTAGTAGACCGGGTACTGCTTGAAGTAGTCTGGCAGGCCCTCACCACGGTCGAGGCATTCCTTGAGCTTGGCGTGCGCCGAGTCGCGCGCGACGACCATCGTGCCGGTGAGGCTGACGCGGGTCTTGACCGGGTGCCGCGTCAGCGTCGCCAGGATTTGCCCCATACCTTGGTCGAGCCCGACCGGCACGACCTCACCGGAGAGCTGCACCGGCTCGACCTCGGGCAGGTACTGCGCCGGATTGGTTTCAAGCTGCTCCAGGTAGATGCCGTCCCTGGTGATCTTGCCGAGCGCCTGGCGGTCGGCCGAGCAGGAAACGCCCAGCCCGATCGGCACCGAGGCGCCGTGCCGCGCCAAGCGGATGACGCGCACGTCGTGGCAGAAGTACTTGCCGCCGAACTGCGCGCCAATGCCCATCTTGCGGGTCAGTTCCAGCACCTTCTGTTCCATCTCCGGGTCGCGGATGGCGACGCCGTCCTTGCCGCCGGTCGTCGGCAGGTCGTCGAGATAGCGCGTCGAGGCGAGCTTCACTGTCTTCAGGGTCAGCTCGGCCGAGGTACCGCCGATGACGATGGCGAGGTGGTAGGGCGGGCACGCCGCCGTGCCCAGAGTGCGGATCTGCGTGTCGAGGAACTTCAACAGCGACGCCTCGTTCAGCACTGCCGGCGTTTGCTGGTAGAGGAAGCTCTTGTTGGCCGAGCCGCCGCCTTTGGCGATGAACAGGAACTTGTAGGCGTCGCCGTCGGTGGCATAGATCTCGATCTGCGCCGGCAGATTGGTGCCGGTCTGCACCTCCTTGAACATCGAGATCGGCGCCACTTGCGAATAGCGCAGGTTGGTCTCGGTGTAGGTCTTGAACACGCCCTTGGCGATCGCCGCCTCATCACCGCCGCCGGTCCAGACGCGCTGGCCCTTCTTGCCCATGACGATGGCGGTGCCGGTGTCCTGGCACATCGGCAGCACGCCGCCGGCACTGATGTTGGCGTTCTTGAGCAGCTCCAGGGCGACGTACTTATCGTTGGTCGTGGCCTCGGGATCGTCGAGGATGGCGCGCAGCTGCGAGAGGTGTCCCGGCCGCAGCAGGTGCGAGATGTCGTGGAAGGCCTGAGCCGTGAGCTGGGTAAGGGCCTCGGGATCGACGGTGAGCGCGTCCTGTCCGGCGATCCGGGTGGTGCCGACGAAGTCACCCGTCAGCTTGCGATAGGGCGTCGCGTCGGCGCCGAGCGGGAACATCTCCTGATAGGCGAACGCGACCATGGCTTCCTCTTGTCAGTCCGACGTGCCTTCCATCCGCCGCTTCGGCGAAATCGACGCGACTCAAGGCTTCTTGCGGAAGGCGTCCAGCGTCACGACCTTGGCGCCGCCATCCTTGGCGTCGGCGGGTGCAGCGGTGTCCTCCGAAGGTGTTGGCGGAGCCGCGGGCTCCGGCCTCGGCTTGGAGTCGGCGCCGGCCTGCGCCGGCCCGGTCAGGGCCGGGCGCTTTTCTGGCGCGGGCAGCGAGGGTGTCGCGGCGCCACGCTTCTCGAACTGCAATCCAAATCGCACCGACGGATCGACGAACGCTGACAGCGCGGCGAACGGCACTTTGAGTCGCTCGTTACGCTTATTGAAACTGACCGTCACCTCGAAGGTCTCGTCCGTCACCTCAAGGCCCCAGTACTGGTGCTGCAGTACGATCGTCATGTCGTCGGGGTACTTGGCGCGCAGGTAGTCCGGCATCTCGACGCCAGGTTCGCTGGTGCGGAAGCTGATGTAGAAATGGTGCGCGCCTGCGAGGCCATGCTTGGCGGTGTGCGTCAGCACATGGCGCACGACGCCACGCAGGGCTTCGTCCACCAGGCCTTCGTATTGAAACTTGTCGCTCATCGTTCGCCGATCGAGGCGCGTCGTGCGGGGCACACGCTCCGACAATTGGACGGTGACAGGCGGTCTGTCAACACGTGCCGGCCTGCCTGCGGAGCCCGACTTTCGCGGGTGCCGGCGTCGTTGCCATCGATCGCGTCGTGCCAGCGGCCGCCGTCACTCCGCGACAATGTGCCGAATGCGGCCGCTTCGGCGTCACTGCCGGAACATACGTACTGTGTAGATGCAGCCGTTCGTCGTCTCGAAGTTAAAGTTGTCGAACGTGCCGTTGGCGGTGCGCACGGTCAGGCCGGGGAACGAGACATCGGCGACGCGCTTGGTGTTGGAGCGGACACGGAACGACGCGCCACCGCCGGGATTGGCGGTACCGTTGAAGATGTTGTCGCGCACCATGCCGCTGAGGGTGAACGTCGGCGGGCATCGACCGGCGCCATCACGATTCAGCGTGGCCGTGCCGAACCAGCGACCTTCGTGCTGGAAGCGAGTCGGGTCCTGGGTCGGTGACGGACCGGGCGGCGGTGTTGGTGCCGGCGGCGGTGTTGGTGCCGGCGGCGGTGGCTTGGGAGTCGGCGCAGGCGGCGGCGCGGGGGTCGGGGCCGGCTTCGGCGCTGGCGGCGTGGGAGGTGTGGGCGTGGGTAGTGGTGGCGCCGGTGGTGGTGGCATTGGGGTGGGTGGTGTCGGCGCCGGCGGGGTCGGTGACGGCGGCAGCGGCGGCGGCTCCTGTACCGGCGGCAGCGGGGCCGGCGTTGGCGGAGGCGGTTCCGGCGCGGGTGGCGGTGCAGGCAGTGGCAACGGCTCGGGCGTCGGCGGCGTTGGCGGCGGCGATGGCGGTGGTGCCGGCGGGGTCGGTGCTGGCGTTGGCGGTGGTGTTGGCGTCGGTGTCGGTGTGGGCGCGGGAGTCGGCTGATTGCTCGCCAGCCGGCGCAGGCGCGCCAGTTCTTCCTGCGCCCGAGCCAATTCCTCGCGGCATGCCAGCGGTGCGCCCTGGGTTGGCGCGGGCTGTCCCGGCAAGGATGCCAGCACCCTTTGAATCTCGGCCCGCACCCGCGCCAGTTCCTCCTGGCAGGCGAGGTCGTCGCCAGAGTCCCAGCAATATGAGTTGAGGATGCACAGATAATAGAAAGTGCCACCGCCCGCCACGAGCAGCAGCACGACCAACGCACCGATGGCGATCCACAGGCCAGCGCCACCGCCACCTTTTCCGGCTGGCTGCCCCGGACGCGACGGCATCCCATGCGGATAAGGTTGCGCTGCCGGATACGCGCCGCCGCCCGGTGAGTAGCCGCCTGGGGGATAGCCGCCTGGCGGCACCTGGGGCGCGTAGGCGGCAGGTGTGGCGCCAGGCGGATAGCCCTGTGATGGCGGTCCGGCCGGCGCATAGGCCTGTGCGGGCTGGAACAGCGGCGCACCGGGCGGATCGAAGGCGGCACCAGGCGGTCCGCCGGCCCAAGGTGCGCCGGCCGGCGGATAGCCGCCGGGTGGGCCGCCGCCACTGGGCGGAGGCGCGCCAAACAACGGCGGGCCCCCGGCGCTCATCGGGCCGGCGCCGTGCTGTGGCGGGGCACCGAACCCGCCTGGCGACGGGCCGCCCATGCTGATCGGACCTGGGCCGCCTTGCGGTGGCAGGCCGCCCACCGGTCCAAGCGAGCGGCTGTTGCCGAACAGCATCTGGCTCCAGGCCGCTACCGAGGGTGGCCGGCGGTCGATGGGCAGCGACAAGGCTGCGTCGATGGCCGCCAGGAAGGCCGGCGGGTACTGGCCGGTGGCCGTCTGTGTCAGCGGTACATAGTTGTCCTTGGCGAGACGTCGCACCGCATCCGACGGCGCTGTGCCGGTGATGGCGTGGTACAGCGTCGCTGCCAGGGCGTAGATGTCGCTGGCCGGCCCCTGTTTATCGGCGTCGGTGCCATAGGCGTACTGCTCGGGCGGCGCGTAGCCCGGCGAGTAGATGCTGGTCATCACCTGGGTACGCTGACCCATCGAGGTGCGGGCGGCGCCGAAGTCGACCAGCACGGGCTCGCCTGAGGTGCGTATCAGGATGTTGCCCGGCTTGATGTCGCGATGCAGGTAACCGGCGCGGTGCACCGCCTCCAGGCCCTTCAGCAACGAGGGCAGCATCGGCAGAATCGACTCAGCGGTAACCTTGCCGACCCGGACCAGCACCTTGTCCAGCGGCTCGCCCTCGATCAGCTCCATCACCATGTAGCCGGTGCCGTTGGACTCGAGGTAGTCGTAGACGTGCACGATGTTGGGGGCGTCGTTCAGCGCCGCGAGCACGCGCGCCTCGTCAAGGAAGCGGCGCAGGCCCCAGCTGAACATTTCCTCGTCGGCCGACGAACGGGGGCGCACCTCCACGCCGTTGACGCGGATCGCGAAATCGGTGGGCAGGAACTCCTTGATGGCGACCGGCCGGCGCAGCCGCTCGTCGATCGCACGATAGGTGATGCCGAAGCCGCCGACCCCTATCACGCTCTGGAACCGGTATTGGCCCAGCGGATATCCTGCCGGCAGCGCACCGAAATGCAGGCCGCGGCCGGACGGGCGGCTACCCTGATTGTCCGTCATAAGTCCTCTGTGCGCACAGTACCGCGATGAGTGTTTAATCACAACCAGCGCCTTGAGGCGCTACAGTGCGCACGGGGAAAGTGGGAGGGCTTCTGTTGCCCGGTGCCCTCCCGAACCGCGCTTACGTCCGCTGTTTAGGCGGCAGCAGCGAGTGCAACGTTGTCGTTGGCACTTGTGGTTTGGCCCGGTAACGGCGGTACCATGCCGAGCAAAAACCGCGCCTTTACTGCGTCCGTCGATCCTGTTTCGCCCCCATGAACCGGCCCCGCTGAGCGGGACCGGCGAACTGGTGGAGGCGCCGGGTACCGCCCCCGGGTCCGATCCGCCTATGTCACGCGGCGTTTATCGCCATAGTCGGTTTCCCGACCCTGCCAATATAGGCACTCGACGCGGTAATTTGAAGGCCGTCGGCGGGGTGCGGGCGACGGCCGGACGACCTGTCTTCAGTCGAAGCCCTCGTCCGGCCGGATGTCGCGGGCGCCGATCGACGGCAGAAGTCGGCTAAAAATCGTTTCGCGCAACGCCCGGTAGTCTTCGGGGTCCGCGTCGGCGACGCCCCTATAGCGGTTCCCGAACTGGATGACGAAGCCATCGCGTTCCTTGAAGATCTTGAGCATGACCTTGTGCGGCTCCGGCATGGTGCTCATGTAGTCGCCGTACCAGTGACTGTCGCGTTCGATCCACTGCCACGGGCCGAGCTCGTTGAGCCGATGGAGCAACGCCTCGAATGTCGGGTCGTCGGTTCGGAAGGCGTAGGCCGTCGGCAACGGTTCGTGCGGCGGATCGTCCGTCATAGTCTTTGCCCTGGCGAACAGGCCTCGCAGCATTTGGCCGAAACGGGACACGGGGCGACTCCGCTTTGGTTCATCGCATCATGGCCATCGGGATCTTCCGCTCCGATTGTCATTCACGCACGACTGCAAATTGCTTCCGCGTGCCGCGCCGATAGAAGCGGCCTAGACTACCCAGGCCGCCATCATCGCCGTCGGAAAATCAGACTGCCACATCTGCGCTCCGCGTTCTGCCTCTGTCACTTCAATGCCGCGGGCGAGCCGTGCCGCGCGATGACCGGCAACTTCGGGAGAAACGTGCCATGGAACTGAGCCAACATCATCGCTTGATCGACCCGAACACAGGCAAGGCCGGTGCGTCGGTGAGAAAGACGGGTATCGACCGGCGCGGCTTCCTTGCCGTCGCGTCGGCGTTGGCGGCGACCACCGCCATGGCGCCGGCGGCGTTCGCGCGCAACTTCGGCCCCGGTGGCGATCCGGTCCGCTACCCCGAGCCCGACGTCGTGCCGCTCGACAAGCGCTTCAAGTACAAGCTGGGCAATACGCCAATCTTGCGTCTGCACACCGGCACGATGTGGGCCGAGGGGCCGGCGTGGAACGGCGTCGGCCGTTACCTGCTGTGGAGCGACATTCCCAACAACGAGCAGCTGCGCTGGCTGGAAGAGGACGGCCATGTTGGTCGCCGTTTCCGCTACCCCGCCGGCAATTCCAACGGCAACACCTTCGACTACCAGGGCCGCCAGATCGCCTGCGAGCACGGCACGCGCAAGGTCGTGCGTTACGAGTACAACGGCAAGACGACGGTGCTGGCCGAGAAGTTCGACGGCAAGGAATTCAACGCTCCCAACGACGCTGTGGTGCACCCCAACGACGGATCGATCTGGTTCACCGATCCCGGTTATGGCTCGCTGATGGAATATGAGGGTAACCGTCTGCCGGCCAGCGGCAGCTCGGTGAGTCCGTTGCAGAAGGAAGCCATCTACCGCATCGACGCGCAAAACGGCGCCATCACCAAGGTCGCTGATCAGCCGTTCAAACCCAACGGGCTGTGCTTCAGCAACGACTACCGCCGCTTGTACGTGGCCGACACCGGTCTGTCGCACTACCCGGCGGCCAAAAGCGTGATCTGGGGCTTTGACGTCGACGGCGCCAAACTGGCCAACCCGCGCACCTTCGCCAGCATGGAGATGGATGGCAAGACCGGTTTCGCCGACGGCATCCGCTGCGACGAGGACGGCAATGTCTGGGCCGGCGCCGGCTGGGTGGGTGACGGCTACGATGGCGTGCACGTTTTTGCACCCGACGGTGCGCGCATCGGCCTAATCAAGCTGCCGGAGATCTGCTCCAACGTCTGCTTTGGCGGCACCAAGCGCAACCGGCTGTTCATGACGGCGAGCCAGTCGCTCTACGCCGTCTACGTCGAGACTCGCGGCGCCCACATCACCTGAGCGAATCCTCCCCACGCTGCAGCGTGGGGAGGCGCCCCGAAGGGGCGGAGGGGAGCCGACGTTGTCGTCGCTATTGCCACCACGAGGGCTCCCCATCCGGCCTTCAGCCACCTTCCGCACTGCGTGGGAAAGCGAATTTTTTCCCGGTTGGCGCCTTGCCGTACGCGCCCTACAGTCGCCGCCGACAAAAAGAACAACGGAAATTGCCATGCCCCTCTCAGGCGACCAGAGCGCCGAAATCGATCGGCTGCGCGCCGAATCCGCGTCGACGCGACGTGCAGTCGCGCCGGCGCTGGAGGAGATCCTTTATGCCGCCCTGCCGGTGCTCGACCACGGCTTCGTGCGCGTCGTCGACTACATGGGCGACGATGCCGCGATCGTGCAGGCGGCGCGCGTCTCCTATGGCCGCGGCACCAAAAAAGTCAGCGAAGATCGCGGGCTGATCAACTACCTCATGCGGCACCGGCACACGACGCCGTTTGAGATGTGCGAGATCAAGTACCACGTGAAGCTGCCGATCTTCGTGGCGCAGCAGTGGATCAGGCACCGCACCGCCAACGTCAACGAGTACTCGGCGCGCTACTCGATCCTCGACAACGAGTTCTACATTCCGGCGCCGGAGCATCTGGCGGCGCAGAGCAAGGCCAACCGCCAGGGCCGTGACGCGGTGCTGGCCGGCCGCGAAGCGGCGCGGGTGTTTGAGCTCCTGAAGCGGGACTCGGCGCTGGTCTACGAGCACTACATGGAGATGCTCAACGAGGGCGACGACGGGGCGCCGCTCGACCCCGAGCGCTCCGGCCTGGCGCGCGAACTGGCGCGCATGAACCTGTCGCTGAACTTCTATACGCAGTGGTATTGGAAGACCGACCTTCACAACCTGATGCATTTCCTGTCGCTGCGCGCCGACGCGCACGCGCAATACGAGATTCGCGCCTACGCCGACGTCATGCTCGACACGCTCAAGCGCTGGACGCCGCTGTGCTTCGAGGCCTTCATGGAGTACCGCATGGGTGGCGCCAACCTGTCGCGGACCTCGCTGGCCGTGGTCAGGAAACTGCTGGCGGGCGAGGCGGTCGACCAGAAAGGCTCGGGACTCAGCGCCCGTGAGTGGCGCGAGCTGATGGATGTACTGCGGCGGTAAAGGCTAATCGCGGCGAGGCACACGCCCTGGTCGCGCGTGCTGGTCCTGGACGCAATGATGGGATAGAGGCCGATGGATATCGATCGGCAAGTCGCGACAGCCCTGGGCTTTCCCAAAGCGGACTATGTATCGGTCGAACGCGAGGGACGCTGGTTGTGTCGCGACGTGCCTCATGAGCGCGTGGAGCGAACCGAGGCGATTACGGATCTGTATGTTGCCGGGACGCGGCTGCGGTTGAGAGAAGCACGCCGGATGGATGGCGGGGCGCCGATGCTGCGGCTCAGCCGCAAGGCCGACGTCGACCAGCACACCCGGTTGATCACGTCGATCTACCTTTCAGAGGAAGAGTTCGCCGTCTTGGCGGCCGTGTTGCCAGGCGTTCGCGTTCGAAAAATCCGGCACCGGCTGCAAAGCCCTCCGGGAGTCCTGCTGTCGCTCGACGTGTTTCAGGGCGGACTCGACGGACTCATCATGGTCGAGGCCGAATTCAAGACGCAGCAGCTGATGACCGCGTTTCCCATGCCGGATTTTGCGTTCCGCGAAGTCACCGACGACCTTCGCTTTACCGGCGCCCGGCTTGCCGAGCACGGACTTCCGAACGACCGGTGACCATGGGCGGTACCCGGGCGCTCCGGCGGAGGGGTCGACAATCAGGCCGGCCGGCGTGTCGGGTCGCAACCTTGTCGTCCGTCCTATGTAGACAGGGCGACTGAGCCCGATCGCGACTACTGGAGATCGAGTGATGACATCAGCAACGGTTGACCGCCCGACGATCGTTTC
>DATFGV010000734.1:0-7716 GCA_035249115.1 Vineibacter sp. | reverse complement strand
CCCTGTTCGCGGCTGCGATGACGACAGGCAGCGCGGCGCTGGCGGCAGACGAGCCGATGGCGGCAGAACGGCACCCGATCGAGCCATTCGTCGGCCTCTATGCCGGCGCCGGCGTTTCCGAGCTGGTCAACGGCAAGCAGTCCAAGGTGACGCAGCGCGATTTCGACGTCGAGATCGTCAAGGACGGCGACAACTTCAAGGTCATCTGGTCGAGCATCGACTTCCGCGTCAACGATGGCCAGGCGCAGCCGAAGGCGCAGAGCCAGACCGTGCTCTTCCAGCCGACGGTGAACGGCAAGCTGTACAAGGGCCCCGACGCCGACCTGATGCAGGGCCAGACGCAGTACTGGGCCGGCATCGATGGCACCAGCCTGACGATCTACTCGGTCACGATCAGCGAAACCGGTGGTTACATCCTCAACGCCTGGACCCGCACCTTGCAGGGCAAGAACATGCTGCTCGCCTTCCGCAGCACGGTCGACGGTGCGATCCGCCGCACGGCGACGGGGCAGCTCAGCAAGAAGTAGTCCGTGGCCCGCGGCTCAGCGGCCCGCTCTCGCAGCGGGCCGTTGTCGTTTCGCGTGTACGGCAGCCATCAGCAGCGGCAGGAAGAGTTGCGCCAGCAGGAGCAACGGCCACGGCGCACCATCGAACACGGCGTAGCGGTCGACAATCGCCGCCGGACTTTCACCATAGGTCAATCGGCCGTAGAGCGCGTCGAGCGCGGCGGTTGACGCCGCCCACAGGATCCCGGCCAGCAGCGCGGCACCACGCCACGACGGTCCAGTCGTGCGCCTTGCGTGGATCAGGGCCATCAGCATCACGTAGGGCACGGGCAGCAGCGTCTTGTACCAGGCCGCCAGGCGAGGTCCCGTGGCAACGCCGATCACGGTGTCTCCGATCACGTGGTTGGCGATCACCAGCACCGCGGTCGCCAGCCACAACACCAACGCCAAGCCCGGCCGGATCACGTCCCCTCGCCGGCGTCGATGCGTCGCTGCAGCTCGGCAAGGCAGGCGGCACGGTCAGGCACGAAGTCCTGCGCGATCCACCAGCGCTCGACGGCGTCCACCAGCCGGCCGACGCGCCGGCCGGCTGGCACGCCGCGACTAAGCACATCGCCGCCGGAGATCGGCCGGTCGGGCGCCGTCCAGGTCGTGGCTAGGCGATGCGCCGCGTCCCAGGCAGCGTCGCCCACGCCGGCGAGGAGCATCAGCACGTCGATGTAGAGTGCGTTGCCCATCTGATAGACCTGTCGTCGCACGGCCGCCGTACCACCGGCGACCTCCATCACCGGCTCGGTCGCCAGCATGACGGTGAGCCGCAGCGACTCCTGCGTCGACAGACGCAGCCGTTTGGCGACCACGCTGGCGATACCGCCGGTACCGATCAGCGCCGCGAGGCGCCGCAACCCGTCGACATCCGACACCGCGCGCTCGTTGCCGACCACTATGCGCAGGACATCGACCCCGCCATACTCCGGCAGCCAGTGACGCAACACACCGGCCTGTGCCATCGCCTCAACGGTAGGCACGGGATCGTCGGCCTCGAGCAGCTTCAGCATTTCCTTGCGGACACGCTCGGCGGAAAGCTTGCGCAGTTTGTCGGCGGCGGCGCGGCAGGCGGCGAAGCCCTCGGCATCGAACGGCGGCCGGCCGTACCATGCATGGAAGCGGAAGAAGCGCAGGATGCGCAGCACGTCCTCCTCGATGCGCATCGCAGCGTCGCCAACGAACCGCACCCGGCCAGCGGCCAGGTCGTCGCGGCCGCCGAAGAAATCCCAGAGGTTGCCGTCGGCGTCGCAGAACAGCGCGTTCATTGTGAAGTCGCGCCGGGTGGCATCGGCCCGCCAGTCGTCGGTGAAAGCCACGACGGCCCGCCGTCCATCGGTCTCGACGTCGCGCCTTAGCGTTGTGATCTCAAAAGGCCGGCCGGCCGACACGGCGGTAATGGTGCCGTGCTTGATGCCGGTCGGCACCACCTTGATGCGCGCCGCCGCCAGCGCCTTTGAGGCCGCCTCGGGTGGCCGGTCGATCGCCAGGTCGACATCGCCGACCGGGCGGCCGCAGAGCGAGTCGCGAACGCAGCCGCCGACGAAGCGGGCGGTGATGCCGGCGTCACGCAGCGCGTCGAGCACGCGGCCGGTGCGCGGGTCGGTCATCCACGGCTGGATGGCGATGAGGCCGTTGGGTTGCATCGCTGTCGGTCGAGTGCCCGCTGATCGCTGATGGCCAGCACTAGCATAGATGACGCGCCGGGCAAGCGGCGTCACGATTGGCTCTCAGTGACCAGGACGACGCAAGAGCCGTTTGATCGCTGGCCGCGTTGGGCACGCGCAACTCCAGTCGTGCGTCATTGCAGTTGCCGGTCCACGACGCGTCGCTAGAGTGACCCGCCCCCGACCACAGTCCATGTCCCGTCGCAGCCGCCTTCACCAGAAGCGTTGCGGGCCGGTGTCGAGATGCACGAAACCGCTGCGCGCGTAGTAGCCGACGCCACCCCGGCCCAGGGCCAATGCGGCGGCGCGGACCTGACCGGCGGTGCGGCCCGGTAAAACGACGTCGATCGCCTGGCCGCGCATGTGAAGGCTGTCGCTCGCGACGCCGCGGGTGAAGCTTGCCAGCCAGGCGTTGGTCTCCGGCGAGCGATAGGCGGACAGCACGCGATAGGCCGCCGTCGAGCGCAACCGCAGGCGAACCCGCCACAGGACGTTGAACAGCTCCGGATCCATCTGGACCTGCGAGTCACTGTGATTGTCGCGCAGAAAGTCGTTGAGGCGATCGAGTGCGGATTGCACGAACCCGCCGTCGCGCCAGAACGTCACGGTCAGGGCTTCGCCGGTATGGACCTTGAAGAGCGACAAAGCGCGCGGCGCCGATTCGTCAATGGCCGGCGCCGGCGGCAACAACGGTTGCAACGCGACGCAGGCATTGCGGCGTGTACGGCGCGGATCGGCGCCGCACGGCAATCGCTTGGCATACCGCGCCGCGGCAACTTTGATCGCCGGCCGATGGAGCGGGCGTTTCTGTCGCACGACTTGTCGTGTCGCGGCCCGGCTGGCGCTGCCGCCGCGCTTTGTCACCGGTTGCGATGGGCGCTTGGCGTTGACGCGTCCCGTCGTCGTGACTTTGCGTGAAGTCACCGAAGCCGCCTTGGCTTTGGCGGCATGGTTCACGGTTTTTTTCTGCGCCTCGTGGACGGTCGGGGCTCTGACCTGGCCAACGGCCTGCGTGCTCGGAACGAGCAGTATCAGCAGCGCAGCAACGACCAAAGCGAGCTTTACCGACATGGTTGTGCCCCGTGAACTCAACGCCAAGCGCATGACGGCACCTGATGTGCGCAACAAACCGGTGCGCAATCTTCGCGACGTTTCTGGTGTGCACCCCGCCCCTGGTCAGAGGCGGCGGTTGGATTATCTGTCGCCAGAAGGGAGGCTCTTGCGAGCCGCCCTCCCGGAGACTGCCGCGCGGAAGGCAATCTCCCGGCGATTGGCAATCCCCGCCATGGCCAACCGCTTTGCGGTTTTCACCGGGAACCACTGTGTCCGCGCATCTTACGCGGCGCCTGCGGGCGGATGACGGGACGCGCTCGGCGAGAGAACTGGCCTTGGCCGGACTGCTCGCGCGCCCCGGCGCGTCAGTTCTTGGTCTCGGGCGACGGCACAGTCGGCGATGACGGTGATGGCGCAGGCGTCGGCGGCGGAGAAGCGCCCATGCTTGGCGCCGGCGTCTCTGTCTTGGGCGGGTCGGCGTCCGCGCCGGTATCTTGGGCGCCACGCGTGAAGATGACGAGCCCGGAAATCGCGACAACCACTACGAGGGCACCGATGATCAAATACCGTCGCGTGTCGACGTTGAACTGAGCCATTGCCGTCTCCTTTCACCAAGTGGATGGCGAGAATACCGTCAGAATCGTGTCAGGAATCTGACGGTTGGGCCCAAAATGGTCAGCAATGAGGAAAAATAAAGGCAATTCAGCGGCAGCGGTCTCAACAACCTGAGTTTCGCCAGGAATGAAGCCTTGCGCCTATGTCGTATCGGATTCCCAGGTTTTGCTGTCGACCTTGATGATTGATCTCGGCTCAGGGAGTCGCATTCTTCGGCGCGACCTCGCCTCATGCGAGGCGAGGCGTAGTTGATGGGCAATCGAACCGGCATCATCCCATGATGGTACAAATAATCTATTGATAAAATACTATGGTATGCCTTATGCGATTCGAAATCTGTCTGCCGGGTCGCCCGGCGATCCGGCAGCGCCGCCGCCTATTGGGACTGGCGGTGCCCTGCCGCTGTGCCATCGCGTATCGCCTGGCCGGCCGGCGCGGTGGCAGCGCGGCCGATGGCATCGCGGCAACCGGGTGTGCCTCTCGATCGTTGAGGATTGCTAAAGTTGCTAACCCTTCGTGGATGGCGATGTCGGGCGTGGCTCTGCGGTGGACGGAGGCGCGTGCCGTAGCCGGCACAACAAACGACAGGGCGGCACCGACGCTGTCGGCGATCGTTCGTCACGGTGGATCATCACGCGCTGCTAAACTTGCTAAACGTTGGTAGACGGCGATGCCAGACGAGGCGGTGGCGGTGCACGCAGGTGTCGGGCGGTAGCGGCGGGGCCACCGGCGCCTCGCGCCAAGGGGTCTGGCGATGGCGTGCCTACCGGGCGGTTCCCAGTAGCCCGCCCGGACGGGCTTCGATGAAATAGAGCGACACCGTGCCGGCGATGGCGAGCAACAGACCGACAATCAGCAGGTTCGTCCAAGGCAGATCCTGCCAGGCCGGCAAAGTGCCCCGCAGCTTGCGTTCGCGCTTGATGGCCGACGCCCAGAGCCAGAGAAAGAACAGGACGGCGGGTCCGCCAAGCGACAACACGACGATCAACGCAGCGCGCACCGTCGCCTCACGCCGACGTATCGCACAGGATGCGCCACAGGTTCTTGAGCATCCCGGCCGTGGCGCCCCAGACATAGCGCTCGCCATAGGGCATGGCATAGTAGCGCCGCTCGCGGCCTTGCCAGGTGCGCGAATGCACGTGATGGTTGGCTGGATCGAGGAAAAACGCCAGCGGCACCTCGAAGATGTCGGCGACTTCGCGCGGGTCGGGTTTCAGCTCGAAACGCGGCGCCACGAAACCGACGATGGGCGTGATCAGGTAGCCTGAGCCAGTTACATAGTTGTCGATCGGGGCGACGACATCGACCAGCTGGCGGCCGACGCCGATCTCCTCCTCCGTCTCGCGCAGAGCCGTCGCCACGAGGTCGGCATCGTCCAGATGTCGTCGGCCACCGGGAAAGGCGATCTGGCCGGCATGGCTGGGCATGTCGGCGGTGCGCTGCGTCAGCAGCACCGTCAGGCCGGGACCGCGGTCGACCAGGGGCACCAGTACGGCGGCTGGTCGCAGGTCAGCCGGCGGCTGGTCGAGAGCGTTCAGGGCGAAGTCGCTGCCGACATAGGGCGGCGCAACCATCCGACCCGCCAGGATCGCCTCCTGGCGGGCAAGCAGTCGCTGGCGCACCTCCTCGCGGGTCATGGTCATGCCTTCGCCTGAATTTTCCGGTCAATTGTGGGAGAAACCCGCGGAATCGTCATTTGCTGGATGGCATCCTGTTTGCAATTCTGGGCTCTTGTGGGACTTGGAAAGCCCGTGACAGTAGGGCCTATAGAGGCTGGCCCGGCAGCCGACGATGCCCCCGCCCATGTCATGGCAGGGCCGAGCCGACGCTATAGGTAGTGACCCAGACCGACGGAGCCATCGCGTGCAAACAGACCTCCCGCCCCCGTTCGCCGGCACAGCCCCCGATCCAGAGGCCGTGATGGGGGATATCGAGGCCCTGGGCGGCAAGCTGCGTGCCGTTCGGGAGAGCGTCGGCAAGGTCATTTATGGCCAAAGAGACGTTATCGATCAAACCCTTATCTCCCTGCTCTCGGGTGGCCACCTGCTCCTGGTCGGGTTGCCCGGCCTAGCCAAGACAAAGCTGGTCGAGACCCTCGGTGTGGTCCTCGGCCTCGATGCACGGCGGGTGCAATTCACCCCCGACCTGATGCCGGCCGACATCCTGGGATCGGAAGTGCTGGAGGAGGACGCCGCCGGCCGCCGTGCCTTCCGCTTCATCCCCGGCCCGGTGTTCGCCCAGCTGCTAATGGCCGACGAAATCAACCGCGCCAGCCCCCGCACCCAGTCGGCCCTGCTGCAGTCGATGCAGGAGTACCACGTGTCGGTCGGCGGCAAGCGCCACGACCTGCCACGGCCGTTCCATGTGCTGGCGACGCAAAACCCCCTAGAACAGGAAGGGACTTATCCCCTGCCCGAGGCGCAGCTCGACCGCTTCCTGCTGCAGGTCGACGTCGGCTACCCCGACGAGGCAGCCGAGCGGCAGATGATGATCGTCACCACCGGCGCCCGCCAGCCGCACGCCGACCGCGTGCTGACGGCGGCCGACCTGATGGCGGCGCAGGCCTTGATCCGCCGGGTGCCAATCGGGGAGAAGGTGGTCGACGCGATCCTCACCTTGGTACGCGCCGGCCGGCCCGACAGCACGGATCTGGACGACATCAAGAAACATGTCGCCTGGGGCCCCGGGCCGCGCGCCAGCCAGGCGCTGATGCTGGCCTCGCGCGCCCGCGCCGTGTTGCAGGGCCGGCTGGCGCCATCGGTCGACGACATCGTCGCCTTGGCCGGCCCGGTGCTGCGGCATCGCATGGCGACCAACTTCGCGGCCCGCGCCGAAGGCGTCACGGTCGACAGCGTCATCGCCAAGCTCTGCGCCAAGCTGGCCTGAGGCCGCACCCGGAGTCGCCCGCTGGCTATGGTCGCCGCCCCTTCGCTTACCGATGCCGCCCGGCTCGCCTCGGCGCTGCCGCCGCTGCTGATGGCAGCGCATCGCGTCGCCGCCACGGTGATGCAGGGCGTCCATGGCCGCCGCCGTGTCGGCCAGGGCGACGCGTTCTGGCAATTCCGGCAGTACCGCCCGGGCGACGCGATCAACCGCATCGACTGGCGGCAGACCGCCAAGAGCCGAGCCGTCTATGTGCGCGAGACCGAGTGGGAAGCCGCCGCCAGTGTCTGGCTGTGGCGCGACGGCTCGGCCTCGATGGACTTCACCTCGGACCGCAACATCGCCAGCAAGAAGCTGCGCGCCGAGGTGCTGCTCCTGGCGCTGGCTACCTTGCTGATCGACGCCGGCGAGCGCGTGGCGTTGCTGGGCGGTGACCGGCCGAGCTCGGGCCGCGCCGTGCCGCGCCGCCTGATGGGTGCCCTGGCCGACCGGGCGCTGATCGGCGCCGACGACAGCTTGCCGCCCAAGCTGCCGCTACCGGCGCATGGCCATGTCGTGCTGATCGGCGATCTGCTCGATCCGCTGCACTCCATCGAGTCAGTGGTGCGCCACTACGCCGCGCACGGCGTGCGCGGCCACATGCTGCAGGTGCTCGATCCGGCCGAAGAGGACCTGCCCTATGACGGGCATGTGAAATTCTCCGGCCTCGAGCGCGAGGGCGATCACATCATCCGCAAGGTCGAGGCCGTCCGCACCGCCTACCAGGCGCGCCTGATCGCACAGAAGGAGGGCCTGGCGCACATCGCCCAGTCGGTCGGCTGGACGTGGCGGGCGCATCGCACCGATCGGTCACCGGAAACCGCCCTGCTGTCGCTGTACATGGCGATGGCCGACACCGGGAGGCGGTCGTGAACGGAACCCGGCTTCGCCTTCGTTTTTCCTCCCCA
>DATFGV010000733.1:0-2305 GCA_035249115.1 Vineibacter sp. | reverse complement strand
TAGGTGTCGACCACGCCGCGCTTGGCTCGGTAAGTGACGAAGTTGCAGCTGACGTCGGCGACGCCATCGACCATGCCGGTGATGCGCACGTTGCTCAGCATGTGGCGCTGACGCGAGCGCGGATACTCGGAATGCGCCTCCTTCTTGGTCAGCCGCGTCACCCGCTCGCGCAGCCGCTCGTAGTCGTCGGCGATGTAGAACAGCGACGTCGTCGGATCGGTTTCGTCGCCATCGCCGGTCGGCGGCACCTCGTAGGTGGCGCCTTCAGCAAACAGCGCGAACCACTCCTCGATGCGCCAGTCGTCGAGCAGCGCCGCCTCGACGTAGAGGAAATCCTCGATCCGGGCGCGCAGTGACGGATCGACGACCGGGCCGGCGGGGGACATGCGCGATGGGGCGTTCATGCTGCAGCCTCCATGCGGCCGCGCCAGGCACGCCAGAAGCAGCGCATCTGCTCCTCGTCGTCATTCTTCGGCGGCCCCTTGCGCGGCATGCCCTTGGAGATGTCATTCCAGCCCGCCTCGCGACCATTGCGGTAGCCGCGCTGGCAGTTCTCCATCGCCTCCTGGTCGTCCGGTGTCGCGAAGCCGCCCGGCCCGAGGAACTCGAGGAAGTTGAACAGCCGCAGCTTGCGAAGGTCGGCGTCCTCGTCGCGCGGCCCCAGCGCCCAGGCGCTGACCGTCATGCGATCCGGCGCCTCCGGCTGGAAGGTGCGGATGGTGATCGCCATGATGTCGTTGATCACCAGGTTGGGGAAGATGATCATGTTGCGGCTGTACTCGGCCATGCGCAGGCCGCGTTCCTCGCCGAAACGTTGGATCAGTCCCTGGCGCAGCCGATTGATGACCTCGCGTTTCTCTTCGCCCCACGACGGCACCCAGCGCGCGATCGGCCGGCCCCAGGGCGAGCCGTACTCGATCACGGCGTGGCCGTTGCCGAGATCGGTCATCTTGGCGGCGCTGAAATCGGCGCCCTGGTCCATGCGCAGCGCGCCGACGTTCTTCAGGTAGTCGAAATACGTGGTGTGGGTCGGCATGCCGTGGAAGGCATCGACGCTGTTCTCGGCCAGCAGCTTCCAGTTGGCCTTGATGAGGTACTGCTGGCCGCTGCCGACGATTTCCATGCCGGCCTCAGCCTGGTCGGCGACGATGTCGATGTAGTCCTTGGCGCCGGCCAGGTAGTCAGTCAGCGGCATGGCGTTGCGGTCGAAGTTGATGAAGTAGAAGTCGCGGTACTGTTCCAGCCGCGGCGCCGCCACCAGGTCGGCGCAGCCGCCGTGGTAGTGGTCGTTGCCGTAGTTGCCTTCCTCGAAGCGCGAGGCGAAGCGGCCGTTCACGTTGAACGACCAGCCGTGATAGAAGCAGCGGAACGACAGCGCGTTGCCCTTCCTCTCGCGCACCAACGTGGCACCACGGTGCGGGCAAGTGTTCATGAAGGCGTGCACGGTGCCGGCGCGGTCGCGGTTGAAGACCAGGTCGCGGCCGCCCACCGACCGGGTGATGAAGTCGCCGGTGTTGCGGATTTCCGAGGCGTGGCCGAGATAGAGCCAGCAGCGGTCGAAAATCTGCCGGCGCTCGCGCTCCAGCACGGCCTCGTCTGTGAAGGCGCGGCGCGCAACCCGGAACAGGTGACGCTCGCGATCCTCCAGCACCAGGCCGGCGCCGTTCGGAGCTGCCTCAAGATGCACCGCCGCGCTCATCGCCGCCTCCCTCTCCAGGTGGCGCCGCCCGCGCGGCGCCAATTTATCTAACGCCTGTTTGAAACTTACATACCGCCCCGGCGACGGTCAACGCCGCCCGGTCGACGAGTCTACGCCGCTTTCTTCGCTACCATGTCGATGACCCGCGCGCGATGCGCGCTTGCCGTTCCGAACAGTTCGGCGTTGGCGCGGGCCCGCTTGTAGTAGAGGTGGTTCCTCATCTCCCAGGTGAAGCCGATGGCGCCAAAAATCTGGATGCAGCGATGCCCCGCCGAGACAAAAGCATCGCTGGTGTACGCCTTGGCCATGGCCGCCGCCTCGGTCGCCCGCGCGTCTTCCCGCGACAACGCCCAGGCAGCGTACAGCGTGATCGTGCTGGCGCACTCCGCCTGGCCGAGCATGTCGGCCAACGAATGCTTGATCGCCTGGTAGGAACCGATCGGCCGACCGAACGCGACGCGCTCCTTGGCGTACTCGACCGTCATCTCCAGCACGCGTTGCGTGCCGGCGGCGCTCTCCGCCGCCAGCGCCACCAGGATGCGGTCACGTACCCAGGGGAAGAACCCGTCGTCGCCGCCGCCGAGCGGCTCGGCGATCGCATCGCGG
>DATFGV010000732.1:0-8761 GCA_035249115.1 Vineibacter sp. | reverse complement strand
CGCGCCTGTATGCCGACAGCCGGGTGCAGAAGATCTACGGTGGCACCAACGAGATCATGAAGGAATTGATCGGCCGCAGCTTGTAAGCGGCCGCTCGGCGCGCCAGTTTGCGCCGAGAGACCACAGCATTGGCGGGCCGGTTGCCCGCACCCCGCTCGGGAAGGAGCCAGGACATGACCGACGCCTATATCTATGACGCCGTGCGCACGCCGCGGGGCAAGGGTCGCAAGGACGGTTCGCTGCACGAAGTGACGCCGACCCGCCTGGCGGTCGCGGCGCTGCAGGCGATCCGCGACCGCAACAAGCTCGACACGACCCTGGTCGACGATGTGGTGCTGGGCTGCGTCATGCCGATCGGCGAGCAGGGCGCCAACATCGCCCGCACCGCCGCGGTGATGGCCGGCTTCTCCGAGACGGTGGCCGGCGTGCAGGTCAACCGCTTCTGCGCCTCGGGCCTGGAGGCGACCAACATGGCGGCGGCGCAGGTGATGTCCGGCCAGTCGCAGGCGGTGATCGGCGGCGGCGTCGAGTCGATGTCCCGCGTGCCGATGGGCTCCGACGGTGGTGCGTGGCCGGTCGATCCGGCGGTGGCGATCCCGATGTACTTCGTGCCGCAGGGCATCTCCGCCGACCTGATCGCCACCAAGTACGGCTTCAGCCGCGACGACGTCGACGCCTACGCCATCGAATCGCAGAAGCGCGCCAAGAACGCCTGGGACAAGGGCTACTTCAAGAAATCGGTCGTGCCGGTGAAGGACCAGAACGGTGTCGAGCTGCTGAACCACGATGAGCACATGCGGCCGCAGACCACCATGCAGTCGCTGGCATCGCTGGAGCCGTCGTTCAAGATGCACGGCGAGGTGATGCCGGGCTTCAACGCCGTGGCGTTGCAGCGCTATCCCGAGGTCGAAAAGATCAACCACGTGCACCACGCCGGCAACTCGTCGGGCATCGTCGATGGCGCGGCGGGGATCCTGATCGGCACCAAGGAGTTCGGCGAGCGGACCGGGCTGAAGCCGCGCGCCCGCATCCGCGCCTTCGCCTCGATCGGCTCGGAGCCGACCATCATGCTGACCGGCCCGGCGCCGGCCTCGGAGAAGGCGCTGAAGCGGGCCGGCATGTCGGTCAAGGACGTCGACCTCTACGAGCTCAACGAGGCTTTCGCCTCGGTGGTGCTGCGCTACATGCAGAAGCTCGGCATCCCGCACGACAAGATGAACGTCAATGGCGGCGCCATCGCCATGGGCCACCCGCTGGGCGCGACCGGCGCCATGATCCTCGGCACCCTGCTCGACGAGATGGAACGGCGCGGCTTGGGCACCGGGCTCGCGACCCTGTGTATCGGCGCCGGCATGGGCACCGCCACGATCATCGAGCGGGTTTAGGTTTTTTCTCCCCCACCGAAGTTGGGGGAGGTGGCCGAAGGTCGGAGGGCGACCCGACGTGGTCTCGCAATGAGAGACACCACGTCGGGTCCCCTCCGCCCCTTCGGGGCACCTCCCACTGCGTGGGGAGGGAAGTGATTCGGAGGCCAGACACCATGATCAACTACAACGTCGATTCCGACGGCATCGCCACCATCACCTGGGACATGCCGGGCCGGTCCATGAACGTGCTCAACGAGGGCTCGATGACGGCCTTCGCCGAGGCCATGCAAAAGGCGATCAAGGATGACGCCGTGAAGGGCGTCATCCTGGCATCCGGCAAGGCCGACTTCATCGCCGGCGCCGACCTCGACATGCTGCTCAACGTCGACACGTCAGACGCCTCGGCGCTGATGACGCAGTTCAGCCAACTGCAGAAGATGTTCCGCGTCATGGAAACAGGTGGAAAGCCGTGGGTCGCGGCGATCAACGGCACAGCGCTGGGTGGCGGCTTCGAGATCTGCCTCGCTTGCCACTACCGTATCGCGGCCGACAATCCCAAGACCAAGATCGGCCAGCCCGAGGTGAAAATCGGCCTGCTGCCGGGCGGCGGCGGCACGCAGCGTATCCCGCGCCTGATCGGGGTGATGAACGCCGCGCCCGTGCTGCTCGAGGGTAAGGAGCTCAAGGTCCAGGAAGCCAAGAGCATGGGCCTGATCCACGAGGTGGTGCCGGCCGGCGAGCTGCTGGCAAAGGCCAAGGCCTGGCTGATGGCGCCATCGACCGCCAAGGTGGCGCCGACCTACGCCAAGGGACTGCAGGTCGACGCCCGCGCCGTGCAGCCGTGGGATCGGCCGGATTTCAAGACGCCCGGTTTCCCCGGCGGCCAAGTATGGGGCCCGGTGGGCGTGCAGACCTTCATCGGCGGCAACGCCATGATTGCTGGCAGGACCAACGGCATCTATCCGGCGCCCAAGGCGATCATGTCTTGCGTCTACGAGGGGCTGAACGTGCCGTTTGATACGGCGCTGCGCATCGAGACACGCTACTTCGTCTCGCTGCTGCGCGATCCGGTGGCCAAGAGTATGATCCGCACCCTTTTCTTCGGCCTGCAGGACGCCAACAAATTGGCGCGTCGGCCGCAGGGCGTGCCCAAAGAGGCCTATAAGCGCATCGGCGTGCTGGGCGCCGGGCTGATGGGCGCCGGCATCGCCAACGTGTCGGCCCGCGCCGGGCTGGAGGTGGTGCTGCTCGATCGCGACCAGGCGTCGGCCGACAAGGGCCGGGCGCATTGCCAGGCCGATATTGAGAAGGACGCCGGCCGCGGCCGGCTGACCAAGGAACAGGCCGCCGAGATCCTGGGCCGCATCAAGGCGACCGCCGACTACGGCGACCTCAAGGGCTGCCAGCTGGTGATCGAGGCGGTGTTCGAGAACCGCGAGGTCAAGGCCGAGGCGACCAAGAAGGCCGAGGCGGTGCTGGCCGCCGATTCGATCTTCGCATCGAACACCTCGACCCTGCCGATCACCGGCCTGGCCGAGGCGAGCGTGCGGCCGGCCAACTTCATCGGCCTGCACTTCTTCTCGCCAGTCGAGAAGATGCCGTTGGTCGAGATCATCGTCGGCGCCAAGACCTCGCAGGAGACCTTGGCCCGCTCGCTCGACTACGTGCAGAAGATCCGCAAGACGCCGATCGTGGTCAACGACAGCCGCGGTTTCTTCACTAGCCGTGTATGCGGCGCTTACATCAGCGAGGGCCATCGCATGCTGAAGGAGGGCATCCCGGCGGCGATGATAGAAAACTGCGGCCGCCTCGCCGGCATGCCGGTGGGGCCGCTGGCGCTCAACGACGAGGTCGCGATCGACCTGTCGTACAAGATCATGGACCAGACGCGACGTGACGCGCAGGCGGCCGGCCAGAAATTCGAGGCAAGCGGCACCGAGGATATGCTCGAGCTGATGGTCAAGAAGCTGGAGCGCTTCGGGCGCAAGAACGGCAAGGGCTTCTACGAATATCCCTCGGACGGCAAGAAGCGGCTGTGGCCGGGGCTAAAGGAGCATTTCAAGGAGCGCGACGAACTGGCGTACGGCGAAGGTCCGGCCAAGACGGAAGTCGCCGACGAGATCAAAAAGCGGCTGCTCTACGTGCAGGCGGTCGACACTGCGCGTTGCCTGGAAGCCAACGTGCTGACCGATCCGCGCGACGGCGACATCGGCTCGATCATGGGCCTGGGCTTCGCGCCGCAGACCGGCGGCGCGATCAGCCTGATCGACCAGGTCGGCGTCAAGAAATTCGTCGCCGAGTGCGACGCGCTGGCGCAGAAGTACGGCCAGCAGTTCGCCGTCCCTAAGCTGCTGCGTGACATGGCCGCAAAGGGACAGAGCTTCTACGGCAAGAGCGTGGCCGCGTAGGTTGCGACGACGTTGGCATCACGGAGAGGGCGGCCCAGGGGCCGCCCTTTGCATGTCATTCCGGCACTAGCTGCCCGATTGATGGATGACGACCAACGTCAGCCGTGTTAGCGACAGGCGAGGGAGGAAGCACCAATGATGACCGACTCTGACATCGCGCAGCTCGCTGACAAGATCGCCGCCGCGCGGCGCGCAAAGACGGTGATCGACTTCCTGCCCGGCGCCCTGGCGAACGGCACGGAGGACGACGCCTATAAAGTGCAGTTCGCCGTGCACAACCGGCTGGTCGGCGCCGGAGCCGATCGGATCGCCGGCTGGAAGGTGGCCTCGACCTTGCCGGCGCAGTACCTGCCGATCGGGCTGTCGGGTCCGGCCTTCGCCGGCATCTACCAGAGCGGCATCAAGGCCTCCGGCGTGGCGTTTCCCAAGGGGACATTCGTGAAGTTCGGTATCGAGTGCGAGGTGGTGGCGCACATCGGCCGCGAAGTGCCAGCACGCGCCACGCCTTACGACGCCGACGCGATCAAGCCGTTCATCGGCGCGCTGCATTGCGGCATGGAGGTGGTCGACAACCGCTTTGCCGACCTGGCGAAGGCCGACGGCAAGTGCCGCATCGCCGACGAGTTCCTCCAGGGCGCCTGCATCGTCGGGCCAGCGATCGCTGATTGGTCGTCGATCGATCTCGCCACCATCCACGGTCGTTCGTCGCATGAAGGCAAGGAGCTGGCCGCCGGGACCGGCGCCAACGTCATGGGTGGACCACTGATCTCGCTCGCCTGGTTGGCCAATCAGTTGCTGAAGCACGGCAAGACCTTGCGGGCCGGCGACGTTGTGCTGACCGGCTCGACCCATCCGCCGCAGATCCTCGGCGGGCCGGGCGAGTCGGTTTCGGAGTTCGTCGGCATCGGCGCCACCCGGGTGACGTTCGAATAGGATCGTAGCGGAGGAGCTGCCCATGCCCGCCACCGACTTCTCGTTCACGTCAATCGACGGTACGCCGCTGCCCCTGAAAGAGTTCGCCGGCCGGCCGATCCTGTTGGTCAATACCGCCTCGGCTTGCGGCTTTACGCCTCAGTACGCCGGACTGCAGAAACTGCACGAAAAGATGGGGCCGCGGGGACTGGTGGTCCTGGGCGTGCCGTCCAACGACTTCGGCTTCCAGGAGCCGGGCGGCGAAACCATCATCAAGCTGTTCTGCAAGATGACCTTCGGCGTCACATTTCCGATGACCACCAAGCAGAAGGTGACCGGCGGCAACGCCCATCCACTCTATCGCTGGATTGCCGAGCAGCTGGGCGAGGGCGCGGCGCCCAAATGGAACTTCCACAAGTACCTGATCGGCCGCGACGGTGAACTGATTGACGCCTGGCCTAGCCGCGTGACGCCAATGTCGGCAGAGATCGTCGGCGCAGTCGAAAAGGCACTGGAGCCGTAACGCGGCACGCTTGCAGCGCCGGCGCACGATACCGGCGGCTACTCGCTGCTGCCGCCATCGCCGCCACCACCTCCATCGCTGCCACCTCCATCGCCGCTACTGTCACCGCCGCCGCTGTCGCTCGATCCCGAGTCCGAGGAATCGCTGACCGCGGAGTCAAATGCGTCGGCGAATGCCGAGTCAAACTCCGAGCCAAAGGTGCCATCCACGTCGCCGTCCAGCGCCGGCCCGTCGCTCGAACTGCCATGGCTCGTCCAGCCGCTGCTGTCGGCGCCCGATCCATGCGCGTGAGTTGCCGCCCAGACGGCGACACCCATGGCGCCCAACAACGCGAGGTGTCGGGTGTTCCACGCCGGCGCGGTACCCATCGCCATGGCGTAGGGCCGCAAGGCGCGATAGCGCGCGTCGGCTGCTTCGCGACCAGCCGCGATCTCGGCCGGCGAAGGTTTGCTCACCTCCAGGTAGACGTGCAGGTCTTTCACCGCTTGGTGCGCCCGCAGCCCCTCTTCGGTTGGCCGCGGTAGCCAGGCGCCAATGAGGCCGTGACCAGCACCGATCGCGGCCACCAGGATGTACGGCAGCGGCGGGTGGGCGAACAGAACGAGCAGGACAATCGGCAGTGCGACGAGCAGCGCCAGCAACAGTACAGCTGCGATCGCGCCGCGTCGCTGTGGTGGTATGCCAGTGCTGCCGAATGCCTGGCGCGTGCCAATCATCGCCACGAAGAAAGCGCCGGCGCCGACCCAGAAGTTCGCCCCGGGCATCATCCACAGGACGCAAGCGGCTGCCGCGGCGGCGAGTGTCAAGCACAGGAACAACGGTCCGCCGAACGCCTTGTAGTACTCGGCGCCGAACCTGCTGCGCACGGCAGCTTCGTGCTGCTTGCGCGCAGTGGCCAGGACACGGCGATTGGCGGGAATGGTGGTGTCGACGTCGATCGTGTCGCCGTTCGCAAAGAGTTCGCGCATCAGCCCCGCTTCGTCGCTGTGGGGTGGATCGTCACGACGCAGGCGCGTCAGTCGGAAGGGGCCAGGGTTCAGCGGTTGCGCGATCGACAGGTATCCCTGGCGCTCAAGGTTTGTCACCGCCGCTGTCAGCGCCGGCTTGGGATAGGTGCGGGCGTCGATCATGCCCGCCATCGCCGGCGAGATGCCGGGCGGCGCGCCGGCAATCGGCGCATTGGACTGGTCGGGCAGACGCGGCCGGGTCAAAAGCGATATCAGGGCGAGCGCCGCCAGCAAGGTGGCGGCGCCGATCCCCACGATCAATGCGGAATCAGCGCCCATGAGTTCTCCCCTGATCGCCAGTCGTCAGCCGCCCCGCGGAGCCGGCGCGTCGTTCGTCGTTCGACGGCATGCCGCCTGGGAATGGCAGCTTGCCGGGTCGGCAACGAGAATTCGACCCCAGCCAGTCGGTGCCGGATGTGGCTGATGTCACTCGCTGCCGGCGCTACCGTTGCCGCCCTGCCGCGTGGTCGCCGCGCAATCGCCGACGAGCCAATGCTGGTTCAGTGCCCGGGCGATGACTGCCATTGCGCCGATTCCCCCAAGGATCCAGCACAGCATCGTCGTCTCCGATATCAACTATGGCCTCGAGCGTTTGTAGCCTCCATGGAGCCGGCGGCTGCACGTCGTCGCCCAAGAAGCGAAATTGCTGGCGTTGCGTCCTTCAAGGAACGGTCGCATCGGCTGCGCGCTGCAGATTGGCGCGCGCCTGTGCCTCGAACCGGTCGTGGAAGTACGGCGTGGCGAAGATTGCCGGCTTTTCCAGCATGCCGCGATAGAAGGCGCGCCGGGCGGTCCAGAACGCCGCGTCGGACGTGTGCAGGAAGCGGTACTCGCGCCGGATATCCTCGCCGTGACGGACGAAATCGTCCCAGGGTGCCGCAAGCCGCCACAAGTCGAGATCGCACATGCGCGCCGCCGGCGGCGGCGGTGGCTCGGCATGGGCCGTGGCGGCGATGATGGCATCGGCGTCGTCGACGCTCGAAGGTTCGACCGCGGCTATCGTGCCGTCGCGGGCCAGCGCGAAAAGGCTAGCGCGCATCAGCAGCGCCGATAGTGCCTCGTTCTGGCCCTTGGGCGCACCGGGGACGTAGACGGCATCGTGGAACAGGATCGCCAGCCGCTCGGCCGGCGTCAGGTCGGGTGCATGCACGCGCGCCAGATCCAGTAGTTCCAGCACGTGGCGCTGGTCGTGGTAGGTGCGGTGCGGCTGCCGATGATGCGCGAGCGCCGCCTCGAGCAGTGGATCGTCGGCCATGGTCAGCCCTGCCGCAGGCGCTCGGTGACACGCCGAAAAACGTCGTGGAACATCGCCTCGGTCAGCCGTCCGGTATTGGTATTGTAGCGCGAGCAGTGATAGCTGTCGGCCAGCACTTGGTCGCCGGGAAGATCGTGCAGTCTGCCGTGCGCGAAGGGGTAGGTTGCTAACCTTTTGACCGATAGCGCGCGCAGGGCCTGATCGTGCGCGCCACGGCCGAGCGCCAGGATCACGCGAAGCTGCGGCATCGCCGCCAATTCAGCCTGCAGGAAGGGCCGGCAGGCGCCGAACTCGGCCGGCAACGGCTTGTTCTGCGGCGGCACGCAGCGCACGGCGTTGGCGATGCGCGCGTCGAGCAGGACCAGGCCGTCCTGCGGATCGGCACCATAGACACCCTGCGCCAGGCCGAACGCCAGCAGCGTCGAATAGAGTAGATCTCCGGCGTAGTCGCCGGTGAACGGACGCCCGGTGCGGTTGGCGCCGCGCAGGCCCGGCGCCAGGCCGATGATCGCCAGCCTTGCGTCCAACGGCCCGAAAGAGGGTACCGGCGCGTTGTGCCAGTCGGCGAAGGCGGCGCGTTGACGGACGCGGAACGCCACCAGCCGCGGGCAACGCGCGCAGTCGCGATCAGGCGGCTCGAACGAGGAAAAGGCAGCGGAGTCGGACACGGCGGGACACCGACGATCGGTCAACTGGCTGTAGCACGAACGCGGCAAGGTGGCGCGCCATGGAAAAGGGGCCCAGCGGGCCCCTTGTGACTGCGGCGACGGACGGCTTGCCTCAGGCCGAGCGCGCCATCTGATCGTCGTCCAGATCGCCATCGCGGTTGCTGACCGGCGGCGCCTGACGCGCCGGGCGATCGGCCGCCGAACGGGCGATCAGCGGCGCCAGTTCGGCCAGCTCGATGAACTCGTCGGCCTGCCGGCGCAACTCGTCGGCGACCATCGGCGGCGCGGACTTGATGGTGCTCACCACCGAGACGCGCAGGCCGCGCCGCTGCACGGCCTCGACCAGGCGGCGGAAATCGCCGTCGCCGGAGAACAGCACCACGTGATCGAGATGTTCGGTCATTTCCAGGACATCGATCGCCAGTTCGATGTCCATGTTGCCCTTGATCTTTCGCCGACCCATGGCGTCGGTGAATTCCTTGGTCGGCTTTGTGACCATCGTGTAGCCGTTGTAGTCGAGCCAATCGACCAGCGGCCGGATGGAGGAGTACTCCTGGTCCTCCGCAAGCGCCGTATAGTACAGCGCCCGCACCAGCTGACCTTTGCCGCGGAAGAGTGCGA
>DATFGV010000731.1:0-3374 GCA_035249115.1 Vineibacter sp. | reverse complement strand
CAGCATCTCGATCGCACCACGTCGGCCAGCAAAGACTATCTCACTCAAGCCTGCACACCGTGGTGGACCGGCCTGCTCTACGAGTTCTTCGCCGCGATCACCGGGCCGGACGGCGACGTTGCCGGCAGCTTCAGGCGCCTTGCCGCGCGGGGCCACAGTTCCGGCATCGATCAGGGCGCTGGCCTCGTGGCCGGCCTCGCCCTCGCTGCCGGCGATACCGACTTTATCCCCCGCATGTAGGCGCGGCACTTCCGCGACCACCGCTCTCAAGGAGTTCCCATGGCCCTGCTCGTTCATTTCTTTCCGAACATGTATCGGGACTCGGTCGCGCTGATGCAGCTCTCGACCAAGATCGTACAGTTGCCCGGCATTGAGGCGGCCTCGGCCCAGATGGCGACCGAAGCCAACATCGACTTGATGGCCCAAGCCGGACTGCTCGACGAACGGCCCGCCACTCGCCCCAACGACATGCTGCTCGTCGCGCGCGGCGAGGAGGCCGGCCTGCAGGCTGCCCTCGACTTTGCCGAGGCGGCCCTGTCCAAGAAGGCCACGAACGACGACGGCACGGTGCAGAAGGCACCGCCGAAAGCCATCGTCATGGCGCTCCAGGATGAGGCCAAGGGGGCCAATCTCGCGCTGATCTCAACCCCTGGCTCGTTTGCCGCCGCCGAGGCGATGAAGGCGCTGAAGCTCGGTCTCGACGTGATGATCTTCTCCGACAATGTGCCGGTGGATGAGGAAGTCGCGATCAAGCGCTATGGTCATTCCCGCAACCTTCTGGTGATGGGGCCCGATTGCGGCACCGCGATTATCAACGGTGTGCCGCTCGCTTTCGCCAATGTGGTTCGCAAGGGTGGGATCGGCGTTGTCGGCGCCTCCGGCACCGGCTTGCAGCAGGTGACTTGCCTGATCCATCAGGCGGGCGAGGGCGTGTCCCAGGCGATCGGTACCGGCGGCCACGATCTTTCGGAAGCGGTCGGCGGCCTGACCATGCTCACCGCCCTCCAGCAGCTCGGCACTGATCCCGCAACCAAGGTCATCGTGCTGATCTCCAAGCCGCCGGCCAAGGCGGTGGCAGACAAGGTGCTGGCGGCGGCCCGCGTCGCCGGAAAGCCGGTGGTTGTGTGCTTCCTCGGCGCCACGCTGGCCGACGTCGAATCGCAAGGCTTCGATGGTGCGCTGACCCTGGAGGAGGCGGCGCTGCGCGCCGTCGAGACCCTGAAATCCGGCAAGGCAAAATTTCGCTCCGACCATGGCTCCACTGCGGAGCTGAAGGCGCGGGCGAAGCGGCTCGCCGCCTCAGTCGGTCCGGGTCGCAAATACCTGCGTGGCCTCTATAGCGGCGGCACCTTCTGCTACGAAGCGCTGATTCTGTTGCAGGATGTACTGCCCGGTCTGCAATCGAATACGCCGACCAAAAAGACGATGCGCATGTCCGATCTTTGGCGGAGCAGCGGCCACACGATCATGGATCTTGGCGACGACGATTTCACACGCGGCAGGGCACATCCGATGATCGATCCGGCGCTACGCCTGGAGCGCATCGGTCAGGAAGCGGCGGACCCAGGAACCGCAGTCATTCTCCTCGACGTCGTGCTCGGTTACGGCGCCCACGAAAATCCCGCGGGAGTGCTGGCGCCGGCCATCGAAAAGGCGCGGGCCGCGGCCGGTGGAAAAGGGGCGCCGGCCTTCGTCGCCCAGATATGCGGCACCGATGCCGATCCGCAGCATATGGACCGGCAGGCCGAGATCCTGCGCGCCGCCGGCGTCGACGTTTCCTTCAGCAATGCCGAAGCGGTCGCTCTCGTTCGGGCTGCTTTCGAAAACATCAAGGGGTGAACGCCATGTCCGGTCTCATCAGCCAGGATCTCAATGTCGTGAATGTCGGGCTTGCGAGCTTCGGCGATGTCATTCGCGAACAGGGCGCGAAAGCCACCGATCTGCAATGGCAGCCACCGGCGGGAGGCAACCCAAAGGATGCGTGGAACTTGGCACTCCTGACTGGCGATCTGCGCGTCGCCGAGGCCAACGAGGTGGCCTATGGCCGCTTCCTGGCGGCTCAGCCGGTGCTCGTCGGCGTCAAGACCGCCCGTGAGGCGCTGCCGGACATGAATGGCAAGGTCATCCTGCATTCAGGGCCGCCGGTGAAATGGGAGAACATGTGCGGGCCGCAGCGGGGTGCGGTGCTCGGCGCCGTGCTGTTCGAGGGCTGGGCCGGCGATCTCGACGAGGCCAGCCGCTTGGTGTTATCCGGCAGCATCCGTCTGGAGCCGTGTCACCATCATAAGGCTGTCGGCCCGATGGCCGGCATCACCAGCCCGAGCATGCCGGTATGGATCGTGCGCGACGCCACTTCCGGCGGCGAGGCCTATTCGAACATGAACGAAGGTCTCGGCAAGGTGTTGCGTTTCGGTGCCAACGGCCCGGACGTCATCGCCCGCCTGAAATGGATGGCCGAGACGATGGGGCCGACACTGGCCGTGATCGTCGAGGAAATGGGCGGCCTGGAGCTGAAGCCAATCATGGCCCAGGCGCTGCACATGGGCGACGAAGTGCACAACCGCAATGCCGCCGCGTCTTCGCTATTGTTCCGAAAGCTGACGACGGCTGCGCTCGCCTCGAAGCGGCTCGACGCCAAGGCGGTCGCAGAAACGCTGACGTTCGTCGCCGGCAACGATCACTTCTTTCTCAATCTTTCGATGGCCGCCTGCAAGGCCATGCTGGACGCAGCCCATAATGTGCCGTGTTCGACGCTGGTCACGGCGATGGCGCGCAACGGCGTCGAGTTCGGCATCAAGATCTCGGGACTCGATCGCTGGTTCACTGCCGAGGCGCCGTTCATCGAAGGCCTGTTCTTTCCGGGCTATGGCCAGGCCGATGCCGCACGCGACCTCGGCGATAGCGCCATCACGGAGACGGCGGGCGTCGGCGGCTTTGCGATGGCGGCCGCGCCGGCCATCGTGCAGTTCGTCGGCGGCACGCCGCGGGATGCGCTCGCCAATACGCTGCGCATGCTGCACATCACGCTCGGCCAGAATGCGGCTTTCACCCTGCCGGCCCTCGATTTCACCGGCTCACCGGCGGGCATCGATGCTCGTCTTGTCGCCGATACCGGCATTCAGCCGGTGATCAATACCGGCATCGCCCACCGCCAAGCCGGCATCGGCCAGGTCGGTGCGGGGCTGACCTATGCGCCGCTCGGCTGTTTCACCCAAGCGGTATCGGCGCTGGCAGCAACCATGACCTTCGACATTTGAGGAGGGCACCATGAGCAAAGTCGCAGTGATCGCGGTCGGTGGCAATGCGTTGGCCTCCGAGGGAGGCGGTACGTCGATCCCCGATCAGGCACTGGCCGCTGTACGCACAGCGCAATA
>DATFGV010000730.1:0-4935 GCA_035249115.1 Vineibacter sp. | reverse complement strand
TGCTGTCGTCGGCCGAGATCGGCACCCTGATCACGGCCCTGGGCACCGGCATCGGCCGCGACGATTTCGACCTCGGCAAGCTGCGTTACCACAAGGTCGTCATCATGACCGACGCCGACGTGGACGGATCGCACATCCGCACGCTCTTGCTCACCTTCTTCTTCCGGCAGATGGCGCAGGTGGTGGAGAAGGGCTACCTCTACATCGCGCAGCCGCCGCTGTTTCGCGCCGCCAAGGGCAAAGCGTCGGTGTACTTGAAAAACGAGCGGGCGCTGGACGACCACCTGGTCGAGGGTGGCATCGAGAACGCCGTCCTCGAATTGCACGACGGATCGCAGGTCGCACGCGACGATTTGCGGCGCGCGGTCGACATCGCCCGCTCGGTCGCCAACCTGATCCGGCCGCTGTCGCTGAGCCGCCGGGTCACCAATCAGGCCGTCATCGAGCAGGCCGCCATCGCCGCGGCGATGAACCCGGAGATCCTGGCCGATCGCGACAAGGCGACCCAGGCGGCGACCTACATCGCGCGCCGCCTCGATACCGTCAGCCCGGAGCTGGAGCGCGGCTGGCGCGGCGCGCCGACCGAGGACGGCGGCCTCGTCTTCGAGCGCATCCTGCGCGGCGTCGCCGAGCGGCACATCATCGACGGCGCCCTGATCCGCTCGTCGGAGGCGCACAAGCTGGATGCGCTGGCCGGCGACCTGCAGGAGATCTACGTGCGTCCGGCCAAGCTGCGCATCAAGGACACCGAACAGACGATCAACGCGCCGACCGAGCTGTTGTCGGCGATCCTGGACGCCGGCCGCAAGGGCGTCACGGTGCAGCGCTACAAGGGCCTCGGCGAGATGAACCCGGAGCAGCTGTGGGAGACGACACTCGATCCCGCCGCCCGCACCCTGCTGCAGGTCAGGGTCAACCACGCCGACGAAGCCGAGGAGATCTTCACCACCCTGATGGGCGATGTGGTCGAGCCGCGCCGCGAGTTCATCCACAACAACGCGCTCCGGGTGGCCAACCTGGACGTCTGACCGCGACTGGGGCCGCCGCGCGCGGCCATGCAGCCGGGCGGCGCCCGCCCGCCGGGCGGCGACAGGGGAGGTGGACATGCGCCTGAGGCAGCTGATCGCCCTCGCCGGCCTTGTGCTGGCAACCGGCCTGTCGAGCCCGACCGCCGCGCAAGAAACGCAAGCGCCACAGCTGCACGCCGCGACCGGCCTGGCATTCCCGTCCAACATCGCCGACGCGCACCTCGTACGGTGGAACGACTATGGACAGTCGGCGCAGCAGCCGGCGCTGGGTTTCAGCTACCAGTATCAGATTGCCGGACGGCTCGTGGCGACGGTCTACGTCTACGATGCCAATCAACGCGTGCCGCCCGGCGCCGACAACGCCGTGGTGGCGGCGCAATTCGCCCAGGCGACCGGCGACATCGAGCGGGTCGCGCAGCAGACCGGCCGATACCGCGACCTGCGGCTGGTCAGCGGCCCGACCAACTGCACCTACGGCCTGATAACCTTCCGCTGCGCCACCTACACCGCCATCGCCACGGCCCAGAACCGACAGATCTTCACCGCGCTGCTGGTCAGCGGCTATCGCGCCCACTTCCTCAAGCTGCGGCTGGATTGGCCGCAGGAAGGCGGCATGGTCGCGGCTGACGTCGATCGTTTCCTGCAGACGCTGGTTGGCGCCATTGTGCACTGACATGGCCGCGGGCGCGGCATCCTCGGCGGAAGCGTCGCCGACCGACATCAGCACCCTCGAACACCTCGCCTACAACGCCTGGCCGGCATTGCAGGTGGCGATCCGCGACGACTGGATCCTGCGCTTCGCCGACGGCTACAGCAAACGCGCCAACTCGGTGAACGCGCTGACGGCGGCACGCGACACGCCGCCTATCGTCCTGGAACGGCGCATCGCTGAAGCGCGGGCGTTGTTTGCGCGGCGCGCCATCCGCTGCGTCTTCCGCATCTCGCCGCTGATGGACCCGCAGGTGCCGGCGATGCTGCAGGCCGAAGGCTGGGCACCGTTTGAGGAGACCATGATCATGGTCGCCGACCTCGCCGGCGCCGATGTCATACCCGACCGAGTCCTGGTGGCGGCCACGCGTGCGGCCGACTGGTCGCAAGGTTACCGCACCTTCAACGGCGTGCCGCCCGAGCGACAGGTGCTGCACGATCGCTTGCTCGACGCGATCCTGCCGGACGCCGGCTTCGCGATGGCGCGCGACGCCGGCGGCCGGCCGGCGGCCTACGGCCTGGGCGTGGTCGAGCGCGGCCATGTCGGCCTATTCGACATCGTCAGCGATCCCGGCCTGCGCCGCGCCGGCCATGGAAGGCGCGTCGTCGACGGCCTGATGGCCTGGGGCCGCGCCCGCGGCGCGACGCGCGCCTACCTGCAAGTGGTCACCGTCAACCAACCCGCCATCGCGCTGTACCGCTCGCTGGGCTTTCGCGAGGCCTATCGCGTCCACTACCGCGCCGCCGCGGTCTGAGCTCGAGGGCAAGTGCGGCGGGGTCAGGCCCCGACTATTGCTTCTGGCGTTTCTTCCGTCGTCTAGAGCGGAGCCGCGCGTAGCGCGGCGCAGTCGAGGGACCTCGTCTCGACGGCGAATGTCGACGTCATCGAACCAAGATCCCTCAACGCGGCCCTTCGGGCCTTGGTCGGGACGGCGGAAAAAGGCCAGAAGCGATAGGCCTGCCGTCAGAACGCGCCCGCGGCCGAGCGCTCCCACTGCTGGCGCCGGATGGCGTGGAAACCCTCGACCGTGCGGCGCACGATCTCGGCGACCGGCAGCACCTCGTGGATCAGGCCGACGGTCTGGCCGGCCAGCGCCAGCGACGCCTCCATGTCGCCGCCAAAATAGACGTCGCGGACGGTGCCGAAGACGGCGCGGTCCATGACACCGGCCTCGGCAATCGCCTTGGCGCGTTCGGTCTTCAGCGCCCGCACGCAGGGCGTCGACTTGCGGTTCAGCATTACCGTGCCGGTGTCGGCGGCGTCGATGATCGCCTGCTTGTAGTTGCCGTGCACCGGGCTCTCGGCAGCGCTGACGAAGCGCGTGCCCATCTGGATGCCCTCTGCGCCCAGCGCGAAGGCCGCCGCCATGCCGCGGCCGTCGCAGATGCCACCGGCGGCGATCAGCGGCAGGTCGACCTTCTCGCGCACCGCCTGCAGCAGCACCAGGGTCGAGACATCGTCCGGGTTCTTGAAGCCGCCGCCCTCGCCGCCTTCGACGATCAGGCCGTCGACGCCGGCCTCGGCCGCCTTGAGTGCCGCCGCCAAGGTCGGCACGACATGGTAGACGATCAACCCGGCCTGCTTCAGGCGCGGCAGCAGCTTGGCCGGCGAACCGGCCGAGGTGGTGACGAACCTGACGCCGCTGTCGCACACCTTGTCGACCACCGCCGGATCGCGCAGGAACATCAGCGGCAGGTTGACGCCGAACGGCTTGTCGGTGAGCTCGCGCATCTTGCGGATCTCGGCCATGCAGGCTTCGGTCTCGCCGCTCGACGTCTCGATGATGCCCAGCCCGCCGGCGTTCGACACGGCGCTCGCCAGCTGGCTGCGGGCGATCCAGCCCATCGGCGCCTGCACGATGGGGAAGCGGACGCCGGTATGCGCCTGCACGCGGTTGGTTGTCATGCTTGTCTCGCGATTGTCTGGCAGCGATAGCAGCACGCGCCGCCGTTTGCATTCCAGCCGGCAAGATGCTTGGTTTCGGCCGACGGAATGGGAGACACGATGGGTATCATCACTAACTTGGTGCGACACCGACGGGAAGACTTCACCACAGAGACACAGAGGCACAGAGGCGCACAGAGAGACGAGAAGGGTTTGCGCGCCGAAGGCGCGCGAGCGCTCTTCTCTGTGCGTCCCTGTGCCTCTGTGTCTCTGTGGTTTGTCTTCTTGGATCGCGCCACGACCGCGATGTGGACCTGAGGCGTGGGCAACGCGACGCTGTCCGACACGCTGCCAGTCGCGGTCATCGGCGCGGGAATCGTCGGCATGGCGACGGCGCGGGCGCTGCAGCGCGCCGGCCGGCAGGTCGTGGTGCTGGACGGCGAGGACCCGGGGCGCAAGACGTCGTTCGGCAATGCAGGCTTCATCGCCATCGACCACGTGCTGCCGCTATGCCGGCCGGACGTGCTGCGACGGGTGCCGAAAATGCTGGTCGATCCCAACGGGCCGCTGACCATCCACCTGCCGAGCCTGCCCTGGCTGCTGCCCTGGATGACGCGCTTCGCGCTCGCGGCGCGCGAAGCCGAGGTACGCAAGGGGGTCGACGCCTTCGGCGTGCTGATGGCCGAAGCCAACGCCAGCTGGAAAAGCGAGATCCAGGCTTCCGGCCTGGGTGACCTGTTCCGCAGCCTGGGCGCGCTGTACGTCTACGAAACCGAGGCTGGTTTCGCCTCCGGCACGCGCGAGCGGGCGCTGCAGGCCGCCAAGGGCACGGTGATGGAAGTCGTCGACGGTGCGCGGGCGCGCGAGCTGGCGCCGGGCCTGGCGGCGCACATTGTCAAAGGCGTTTACTACCCGCACGGCATGCACACCGTCAGCCCGTACCACGTGGTGACGGCGCTGGCCGAGCGCTTCGCCGCCGAGGGCGGCCGCATCGACAAGGCGATGGTGACGGGCTTCGACACCGACGGCGATCGCGTGACGGCGGTCCGCATGGCTGGCGGCACGCTGCCGGTGTCGGCCGTCGCCATCTGCGCCGGCCACGCCTCGGGCGAGGTCACGCGCCATCTCGGGTTTCGCGCGCCGCTGGTCGCCGAGCGCGGCTACCACGTCATGTTGGAGCCGACCAATCTCCGCTTCCAGCTGCCGGTGTCGCCGGCCGAGCGCGGCTTCTTCATCACGCCGATGCGCGAGGGCCTGCGGGTTGCCGGCACGGTCGAATTGGGCGCGCCCAACCGACCGGCCTCCTGGCATCGC
>DATFGV010000729.1:0-2821 GCA_035249115.1 Vineibacter sp. | reverse complement strand
ACGAACCCCAAGTGTGGAGAGTGTTTGTCGGGTGTAGACGTGCGGCGCCGGCATCAAGCAACAATCTGTGGGCAGGTTCGAGGTCGTCGTCGCCTTTGGCGTCACCCGGTCGGGGCAGGCGCGGCGATAGAGGCGGCGGAGGGACGGCAATGAACGGAACTTCGGTCAAGCCCGCGGCCGGTCGCGGCGGCCGCCGTGCGTTCCTGGTCGGTGCGGCGGCCGCGGCGTGCGCCGTCAGCGCGAGCCGCGTATCGGCTCAAACGGCCGCGTCCGTACCCGCGCCTGGGGGTGGAAAGTGGTATCGCACCGCCAGCGACCTCGTTGGCGACCTGGCTGCGCGTCGCGTTTCGTCGGTCGAGCTGCTCGATCAGGCTATCGCGCGGATCGAGGGGCTCGACAAGCATACGAACGCCGTGGTGGTGCGTGACTTCGATCGGGCACGCCGCGCCGCGGTCGCGGCCGATCAGGCATTGGCGCGCGGTGAGCGGCGTCCCTTGCTCGGCCTGCCGATGACGGTGAAGGAGTCCTTCAACATCGCCGGTCTGCCGACAACCTGGGGCATTCCGGCTTTCAAGGATTGGCGACCGCCTGAGGATTCGGTCGTCGTCGAGCGCCTGAAGGCAGCCGGCGCGGTGATCATCGGTAAAACCAACGCGCCGGTCGCGCTGGCTGACTGGCAGACCACGAACCCAATCTACGGCACCACCAACAATCCCTACGATATTGATCGTACGCCCGGTGGTTCATCGGGCGGCGCGGCCGCGGCGCTGGCAGCCGGCTACGTCGCGCTCGAGGCCGGCTCGGACATCGGCGGCTCACTGCGCACGCCGGCGCACTATTGCGGCGTGTTCGCCCACAAGCCGACCCATGGCATCGTGCCGCTACGTGGCCACACCTTCCCGGGATTGCCGGCGCTGCCTTCCAACGGTGACGGCTTGGCGGTGGTCGGGCCAATGGCGCGTACCGCCCGCGATCTCGCGCTCGAGCTCGAGGTGATCGCTGGACCAGACGAGCAGCGCGACGGCGTCGGCTGGCGCCTGGTGCTGCCGCGGTCCCGGCACGCCGCATTGCGCGATTTCCGCGTTCTGATGATCGACACGCATCCGCTTGGCGCTACCGCCGCCGCGATCCGCGCGGCGCTCGAGAACTTGGCCGATCGCCTTGGCAAGGGAGGCGTCACCGTGGCCCGCGAGAGCCCGCTGCTACCCGACCTTGGCGAGGCGACGCGCAACTACATACGTCTGCTGGGGCCCGTGATGACCCAAGGCCGGCCGCCGGCGTTCTACGAGCAGATGCGCTCGATCGCGGCGTCGATGGGGCCAGACAACCAGAGCCTCGATGCGATCTACGTGCGCAGCGCCAATGTCGGTTGGCGCGAGTGGCGGGCGGCCGACGCCGCCCGCGCAGTGCTGCGGCGCCAGTGGGCGGCGTTGTTCAAGCAGTGGGACGTCGTGCTCTGTCCGGTGATGCCGACCGTGGCCTTCAAGCACGACCATGCTGAAGTGAGCGCCCGGCGCGTCGAGGTCGACGGCCAGACCCAGCCCTACATCAACCACATCATCTGGGCTGGTTTCGCCACGAGCGCCGGTCTGCCCGCGACAGTGGCGCCGATCGAGCGCAGCCCGGGTGGTCTGCCGATCGGGGTGCAAATCGTCGGACCTCACCTTGAGGATTCGACGCCGCTCATGTTCGCGCAGTTGATGGAGCGGGCGTTCGGCGGGTTCGTGCCGCCGGTCTTCTAGCGCCACCGTATACAGGCGGCACGGCGACTTCCTCCGAAGCGTCATGCCGATCGTTGGCTCAGGGAAGGCCTTATCGGGCCGGTTTCCGGCGGCCGGACGATGCGGTAGACGCGGGCTGCAACGCCGCAAAGCGGCCGACGCAGGATTACCTGGCCAGCGTTTGTGGTAGTGTGTGCCGCGCCGTCGATCGCCCGGTGTGGCACCGGGCGATCGACGGCGTCCGATCTTCTCAGGCGCGGTCTTTTGCCCGCGCCATCCAGGGGCCTGTGGCAGGCGGAAGGGACAAAACGATGAGTGTGCGTGCGGGGCGTGAGTTCCTGGCGATTCCCGGGCCGACGACGGTGCCGGACGAGGTCCTGCAGGCGATGCATCGCCCGGCGGTCGACATCTACTCTGGCCCGCTGCTGGCGCTGACCGATGGCCTGCTGCGCGACGTGGCGCGCGTCTTCCAGACCAAGGGTCGCGCCTACATCTACATCTCCAACGGCCACGGCGCCTGGGAGGCGGCGTTAACCAACGTGCTGTCGCGCGGCGACAAGATCCTGGTGCTGGAAAGCGGCCGGTTCGCCATCGGCTGGGGCGATGCCGCGCGCCGCATGGGCGTCGAGGTCGAGGTGCTGAAAGGCGACATGCGCCGCGCCGTGCGGCCGGCCGAGGTCGAGGCGCGGCTCAAGGCCGACAAGGGCGGCACCATCAAGGCCGTGCTGGTGGCGCAAATCGACACGGCGTCGGGCGTGGTGAACGACATCGCGGCGATCGGCCAGGCGATGCGCGCCGCCGGGCACGAGGCGCTGCTGATGGTCGATGCGGTGGCGTCGCTGGGCTGCATGCCGTTCGAGATGGATGCCTGGCGGGTCGACGTGGCGATGTCGGGTTCGCAGAAGGGCCTGATGGCGCCGCCGGGCCTGGGCTTTGTCGCCGCCAACGACCGCGCCCGCGAAGTGCACAAGAAAGCCGGCCTGCGCACGCCCTATTGGGACTGGACCGAGCGCGAGGGCACCGAGCATTACCGCCGTTATGCGGGTACCGCGCCGGTGCATCTGTTGTTCGCGATGCGTAAGGCGGTCGACATGCTGTTC
>DATFGV010000728.1:0-14271 GCA_035249115.1 Vineibacter sp. | reverse complement strand
GTTCCAGCCGGCCTTCCGCTCCTTGAACTGGCGCGGCCGGCATCTTGTCGTGGGCTTCGTCGGCGGTCCGATCCCCGCCCTGCCCGCCAACCTGCCGCTGCTCAAGGGCGCCGCCCTGGTCGGCGTCGATGTCCGCCAGTTTGCCGCCGTGTTCGAGGCCTCCAACGCCGGCGCGCAGCTGCGCGAACTGCTCGACTGGGTCGGGCGCGGCCAGCTCGTGCCGCCGGTAGGCCGGGTGTTTGCCTTCGCCGAGTTTGGCGCGGCGCTGACCTTCGCCCACAGCGGCGCCGGTGCCGGCAAGACCGTGCTGACCGTCGATCAGCCGTCGACCCTCTGAGGTCCGGGCGACGGCGACAGGGCGATCGCCAGTGGCCACACAGAATCTCATCCTGAGGAGCCGGCGCAGCCGGTAGCCTGCCCTGAGCTTGCCGAAGGGTCGCGAAGGATGGGCGACAGACTCCTTCGATCGTTCCGGCGATAGTCGCAACGCTCGTACGGTAGCCCACCCTTCGAGACGGCCGCTGCGCGGCCTCCTCAGGGTGAGGCCTGTGTCTTAGGCAATGGCCCTTGGGGGCACGGCGGCACCGTGCCGCGTGGCGAACCGGTCCGCCGTGCCCGACGCTGTCGCGGTTGGACGCCGGGCCAAGGCATATCACGCCGCCGTACCAGTGCGTTCGTAAGGAGCGACGCCAGTCATCTCACCGTCGGAGAATCCAGATGAGCACCATCACGACCAAGGACGGCACGCAGATCTACTACAAGGACTGGGGCACGGGTCAGCCGGTGGTCTTCAGCCACGGCTGGCCGCTGACGGCCGATGCCTGGGAGGACCAGATGGTCTTTCTCGCTTGCAACGGCTTTCGCGCCATCGGCCACGACCGGCGCGGCCACGGCCGCTCCAGCCAGCCGTGGGGCGGCAACCACATGGACCAGTACGCCGATGACCTCGCCGAGCTGGCGGCGGCGCTCGACCTGCGCGACGCCATCCATGTCGGCCATTCGACCGGCGGCGGCGAGGTGGCACGCTACATCGGCCGCCACGGCACCAGCCGGGTCGCCAAGGCGGTGCTGGTCGGCGCCGTGCCGCCGATCATGCTGAAAACCGCGGCCAACCCCGGCGGCCTGCCGATCGAGGCGTTCGACGCAATCCGCAAGGGCGTCGCGGCCGACCGGTCGCAGTTCTTCAAGGATCTGACCACGCCCTTCTTCGGCGCCAACCGGCCCAATGCCAAGGTGACCCAGGGCATGCGCGACAGCTTCTGGATGCAGGGCATGATGGGCGGGCTGAAGAACGAGCTCGACTGCATCAAGGCGTTCTCGGAGACCGACTTCACCGAGGACCTGAAGAAATTCGATGTGCCGACCCTGTTGATCCACGGCGACGACGACCAGATCGTGCCGATCGACGCCGCGGCGCGCCGCGCCGTCACCATGGTCAAGGGCGCGACCCTGACCGTCTATCCCGGCGGCGACCACGGGCTGGCGGCGACTCACAAGGACAGGCTCAACGCCGACCTTTTGGCGTTCGCCAAGGGTTGAGGCGGCTGGCGCGCGTGCCGATCAGGCGGAATCGGTCATCCTGGGAGCGCGGTCCTGCGGCCCGCCAACATGCGGGCGAGACGCCCGCGCTCCCAGGTTCCGACCAACTGGAACGTGCTCTAGCGTCTCACTCCGCCGCGGCCTGCAGCTTGGGCGCGGCGGCGAAGGTGACGCCGAACTGCGCGCCACCCAGCGGACTGCGGCTGACCGAGAGCTGGCCGCCATGCTGGGTCGCGACCTCGGCGACGATCGCCAGGCCGAGACCGGCGCCGCCGCGCCGGTCGCGGCCGCGCCAGAACCGCTCGAAGACATGCGCCTGGTCCTCGGCCGCGATGCCCGGGCCGGCGTCGTGCACCTCGATGCGCGGTCCGTCGCCGACCACCACCTCGACGCTGGCGCCGGTCGGCGTGAAGCGCAACGCGTTCTCGACCAGGTTGCGCACCGCGGCGCCGAGCGCGTCCGCGTTGCCCTGCAGGCGCACCGGGTAGTCGGGCGCGGTCAGCGACACCTGCTTCTCGTCGGCCACCGCCAGCGGCGCCAGCTGCGCCACGACGGCGCCGGCGACGTCGACCAGGTCGATCTCCGACTTGGCCATCGGCAGGTGCGAGTCCAGCCGCGACACGGCCAGCAGCTGCTCGATCAGGCGCGTCATGCGCTCGAGGTCGGGGCGGATCGAGTCAGCCGCCGCGACGTCGGCCATGCCGTCGAGCCGGGCGCGCAGCAGCGACAGCGGCGTGCGCAGCTCGTGGGCGGCGTTGGCGGTGAAGCGCCGCTGCTGGTCGAAGCCGGCGTCGATGCGATCGAGCGCCCGGTTGATGGCGGCGACCAGCGGCCGGATCTCCGCCGGCACGGCGGTGTTCAGCCGCTTGCCCATGGTGTCGACGCCGATCCGGTTGGCTTCCTCCGCCGCCCGCGCCACCGGCGCAAGGGCGTCGGTCAGGGTGTAGAGCGCAATCCCGATGGCGAGCAGCAGGATCGGCCCGACCACCGGCAGCACCTCGCTCAGCATGGTGCTGATCACCCATTGCGCGTGCAGTTCGTCGGGCGGCTCGTCGCGGCCGACGGCCACCCGCAGCGGCCCAGCCGACGTTTGCAAGGTGGCCAGCAGCAGCTGCAGGCGCGGCTGGCCGATCGGGTCGGCGCGTTCGACCACCAGATAGGCCAGCTTCCAGGCGATCTCCGGCGACACCGGCAGCTGGGCGCGCATCCCTGCCGGCCGCTCCAGCAGGACCTCCCGGCTCGCCGGGTCGTAGACGAAGGCCTGCAGGCCGAACACCGACGCCAGGCGCTCCTGGGTCTTGCCGCCGATGTTCAGCCTCGCCCTGCCGTCACCGCCGCGTTCGGCGCGGCTGACGATCGCGGCGGCGATCTGCTCCAGATCCTTGTCGGCGTCGGCGTCACGGTTGTTCCACGACGCCCAGAGGTAGAACAGCGACAGCACCGCGACGGTGCCGACGAACAGCAGCGAAAAGTTCCGCAGCAGCCGGCCGCGGATCGACCGCGCCGCGCTGGCGGCCACTAGGCCGCCGCGAGCTTGTCGGCCGTCAGCATGTAGCCGACGCCGCGCACGGTGTGGATGTTGACGGTGGCGCCGGCCGAGGCCAGGCGCTTGCGCAGGCGCGAGACGTTGGCTTCCATGGCGTTCGAATCGACGTCGTCGTCGAAGCCGTAAAGGCCGTTCTCGATCGTCCGGCGGGTCACCACCTGGCCGACCCGCCGCATCAGCAGCTCCAGCAGGGTCAGCTCGCGGCGCGGCAGCGGCAAGCTCTCGCCACCGACGCTGACGGCGCTGCTGGCGGCGTCGAATTCCAGATTGCCGGCCTTCAGCCGCAGGCCCAGCGCGCCGTTGGGCCGTCGCAGCAGGGCGCGGATCCGCGCCACCAACTCGCTCTGGGCATAGGGCTTGCCGAGGTAGTCGTCGGCGCCGGCGTTCAGGCCCTGGACCCGCTCGTCCAGGGTACCGCGGGCGGTGACGGCGATCACCGGCGTGCTGTCGCCGGCCCGGCGCCAAGCGGCCAGCAGGTCGAGCCCGTCGCCGTCCGGCAGCGACAGGTCGAGCAGGATCACGTCGTAGCGCGCCGCCGTGGTCGCCGTGCGCGCCTCCTCGACGCCCATGGCGACATCGACCGCGAAGCCCTCGCGCGCCAGGTTGTCGCGCACCAGCCGCGCCAGTTCGGCCTCGTCTTCGATCAGGAGCAGACGCATGCCCCATCCTAGAGCCTCGGCGGCGATTGGCAAACTCGGGAAACGCGGCCGGCGGCGGCATGCTAGCCTTGCCGCATGATCTCGACCGACCTCTCCGCCTCCTTCTGGGCTGCGAGCGCCCCGGCCGCGCCGCCGACCGGCCCCCTGGAGGGCGAGCGCGACGTCGACGTGGCCGTCGTCGGCGGCGGCTTCAGCGGCCTGTCGACCGCCCTGCACCTGGCCGAGGCCGGCGTGTCCAGCGCCGTGGTCGAGGCCGGCGTCATCGGCGAAGGCGCCTCGGGCCGCAACAACGGCCAGGTGATCCCGACCATGAGCCGGGCCGACCCGTCGGCCATGATCGCCAGGTTCGGGCACGACCGCGGCACGCGTTTCGCCGGCCTGGTGCGCGATTCGGCGCAAACCGTGTTCGACCTGGTGCGGCGCCACGATATCGATTGCGCCGCCGAGCAGTCCGGCTGGGTGCAGCCGGCGCATACGTCGGGGCGGGTCGAGAAGATCGCCGCCCGCCGGGTCCGCGAATGGGGCGAGCTCGGCGCGCCGGTCGAACTGCTCGATCGGCAGCAGACCGCCGCGCTGCTGGGCAGCGATGCCTATCCCGGCGCCTGGCTGAACCGCAGCGGCGGGCATGTCAACCCGCTGGCACTGGCACGCGGCCTGGCCCGCGCCGCGATCGGCCGCGGCGCCGCGGTCTTCACCGGCTCGCCGGCGCAGGCGATCGACCCGCTGCCGGCCGGCGGCTGGAGGGTACGCACGGCCAACGGCGCGCTGCGGGCCGGCCGGGTGGTGATCGCCACCAACGCCTACTCCGACGGCCTCTGGCCCGGCCTGAAGCGGGAGGTCGTGCCGGTGTTCAGCTTCCAGATGGCGACGCAACCGCTGTCGGACAACGTGCGCAAGAGCCTGCTGCCCGGCCGCCAGGCGATGAGCGACACACGCGGCGACCTGCACTTCTGCCGCTACACCAGCGACCATCGGCTGGTGACCGGCGCGCCGCTGCTGTGGCGCGGCGACCTCGACCGGCGGCTGCGGGCACACGTGGCGGGCCGCCTGCAAGGCCTGTTCCCGCAGCTCGGCGAGGTGCGGTTCGACCATGTGTGGTGCGGCTATGTCGGCATGACCACTGACTACATGCCGCGCCTGCACGAGCTGGCGCCCGGCGTCGCCACCTGGATCGGCTGCAATGGTCGCGGCGTGGCGCTGGCCACCGCCATGGGGCCGGAACTGGCGCGCTGGGCGTCGGGCAAGGCCCGGATCGACGAGCTGGCGCTGCCCGCGACGCCATTGCGGCCGGTGCCGGCGCACCGCCTGGCCAAGCTGGCGGCGCGCGGCATGCTGTGGCTCTACCGCCGCCGCGACGCCCGCGAGGTGTGATGGCCGCCGCCATTGCAGCACCTGTCGGCGCCGCTTGTGCGCCGGCGCCACGGTGAGGCGTGCAGCCCGCTAGAACGCCAGCTGGCGGATCGGGTCGGTCTGGCCGATCACGATCTCGCCGAGGTTGCGGCTGGTGGCGTTGGCGAAGTAGACGGGAATGGTCGTCGCCGCGGCGCCGCTACCGATCGAGACGTAGACCACGTAGCTGGGGAAGCGGCGCACCGTCGCCAAGCCATGGAACAGGTTGCCGGTCGCGCCGAAGCTGGTCGGTGTCGGAAAGCTTGTCGCCGACACGTCCATGTTAAGCCCGGCGCTGATGGCGTAGCGGGCGCGCGTCGCCAGCCCCAAGGTGCCGCCGGATTGAAACCGCAGGGTCAGATCCCATTCGAGATTGGGTGTCAGTCCGGACACGGCCGCCCCGGCGGTGCCGCCGGCGACACCCTTCGCGACCGCGGCTGGCACGGGATCCTGGGCCGCGCCTTTCACCTTCGCCTCGTACCAGTTGTCGCTGGCCACCCAGCTGACCGATGCGCTGGAGGTTTTCACCGTGGCGGTCAGCGAATGACAGATCGTCCCGCCGGCGGCGCGCGTGCCGGTCAGTACCGTCGTCAGGCCAGGCGTGACCCCGGGATTGTGGGTGACGGCCGGCACGGCACCGAACGACGCGGCGCTGAAGGCGAACGACTGCCTGGCGCGGTAGGTGCCGGACCAGGCACTGTGCGACGCCGGCGGCTTGGTGAAGTTGTCACCGCCGAAGCGCGGGCCGCAGGCGCCCGGCCCCCAGGTGGCGGTGCCACCCGGCAGGGAATGCAACGGATTGGGCACATCCGCCTGCGGAATCCAGGCAAACACGTCGATGCGAAAGTCCATCGCTCCCTCGCCTTGACGCCCGACACGATCCACGACGCGCCGATCCGATGCCCGCGCCGTTTCTCGCGTCGGCGCCCCTTACAGCCAGCGCCGCACCCGCGCCTTGTAGGCGGCATACGCTGGCCCGAACTTGCGCTCAAGATAGGCCTCCTCGCGGGCGATGACGCCGTAGCGCAGCACCAGCAGGACCGGCAGCAACAGCGGCGGCAGCCAGGCGTTGTTGTCGGCGACTGCGACGCCGAGATGGATGACGCTAAGCCCGAGATAGATCGGGTTGCGCGAGAAGCGGTACAGCCCGCCGTCGACGACCGCCAGGGTCGGCTGTGATGTCGGCACGGGCGTGCCGGCGCGCCGGAAGCGCCGCGTGCAGTCGACCACCACCGCCATGCCGGCCAGGATCAGGGCGCCGCCCAGCCATTGCCGCGGCCACCAGCGCAGTCCGGGCACGAGGTCAAGCGGCACCACCCATCGGTCGGCCAGCAACCCAATCGCCAGTGCGATCAGGAACAGCAGCGGCGGACGGATGATGACGTTGCTGCGGTCGCGAGGCGGGCTCACCACTCCATCCCGGCGCACCGCGCCGCTCAGCGGGACGGACGCGGTGCGGCCAATGTCTTGCGCAGGAAGTACTTGGCATGGCCCGGCGGGTAATCGTCAAGCGTGCCGAAAACCTCGTAGCCCAGCCTTTCATAGAGGGGGCGGGCCTGAAAGCTGTGCGTCTCCAGCGTCGCCGCGCGACAACCCCGCTCGATGGCGTAGGCCTCGGCGGCCGCCAGCAGGCGCGTCGCGTGGCCCTGGCCGCGGAACGGCGCCGCGACCCACAGTGACCTGACGTGCAGCCAGCCGCCCCAGATCGAGCCCAGCAGGCCGCCGGCCCATTCGCCCTTCGGGCTCTTGAGGAACAGGCCGACCGGGTACCATTCGGCAAGGCCGGTGGCGGCGACGTTGTGCAGGTCGACGCCTTCGTTCACCAGCCGGCTCAGCGCCTCCGGCGGCAGCGGATCGAACACCATCTCAAGGTCGGACATCGGCGCGGCTCCTGAATTGTCGGCTATCATCGGCCCGGGCCGGCCGCCATCTCAAGCGGGCAGACATGCCGACATCCAGCGCCAGCGGCACGCAAGGCTACGGCGACGACGCCGCCACCCTGGCGGCGCGCTACGACAGTGTCGCCTTTGCCGACGTGCATCGGCCGGTGCTGCACCTGATCCCAGCCACTACCTGCAGCGTCCTCGACATCGGCGCCGGCAGCGGCCGCGACGCCGCCGCCCTTGCGGCGATGGGCCATCGCGTGCTCGCCGTCGAGCCGACTCCGCCGCTGCGCCGCCTCGCCCGCGACGCGCACCGCTCGCCTGGCATCGAGTGGCTGGACGACTCGCTGCCCGATCTCGCCGTGGTGCGGGCGCGATGCGACACGTTCGATCTCATCCTGCTGTCGGCGGTGTGGATGCACCTCGACGCAAGCCAAAGGCAAGCCGCCATGCCGGGCATCGCGACGCTGCTGCGGCCAGGCGGTGTCGTGGTCATTTCGCTGCGCCATGGACCGCTGCCACCTGGCCGACGCATGTTTGACGTTACCGCCGAAGAGACGATCCGTCTCGCCGAGGAGGTCGCATTGCGCCTCCTGTTGCGCGACCACGGGCCGTCGGTCCTGCCCGGCAAGCCCGATGTGTGCTGGACGCATCTGGCCTTCGCGGCGGTGCCCTGACGCTTCCCGCCGCATGCGCCCCTCTCATGCGGCCCATGCCGCGACAGGCTTGGCATGCCGCCGCCGGAGCGCGCAGATTAGCTCGGCAACCGGAGCAACCCATGACCTCGCTGGCACCCAGCCTCCCGCCCGTGCGGCCCGACGCCGCCGAAGACATTCCCGTCATCGACCTCGGTCCATATCGCGCCGGCGCGCCGGGGACGCTGCGGCGGCTGGGCGGACAGCTGCGTCGCGCCTTCGAGGAGGTCGGCTTCTACTTCGTCGTCAACCACGGCGTGCCGCGCGACCTGACCGACGCGGTGTTCGCCGAGGCCGCCCGCTTCCACGCCCTGCCGCTGGAGCGCAAGCTGGCCATCCGCATCAATCAGCACAATGTCGGCTACCTGCCGATCCGCGGCGCCACCACCCGGCACTCGCAGCTCAACGCCAACAACAAGCCCAACGTCAACGAGGCCTTTTTCGCCAAGCGGGACATACCGGCCGATCATCCCGACGTTCTGGCCAACAAGCCGTTCCGCTGCCTCAACCAGTGGCCGGACGACCTGCCGGGCTTCCGCGCGACTGTGGTCGCCTACCAGCAGGCCATGGAAGGCCTAGCGCTGTCGCTGCTGCCGGCCTACGCCGTCGCGCTCGACTTGCCGGTTGACCACTTCGCCGCGCCCTTCGCCGAGCCGATGTACACCCTGCGCATGTCGCATTATCCGCGGCACGATGCGCCGGCCGACAACGAGTTCGGACTGGCGCCGCACACCGACACCAGCTTCATGACCTTGCTGGCGCAGAACCAGGTGCCGGGCCTCGCCATTCGCCTGCCAACCGGCCGCTGGGTCGATGCGCCGGCGATCGACGACGCCTTCCTGGTCAACGGCGGCGACCTGTTGCGCCGCTGGACCAACGACCGGTTCCTCGCGACTCCGCACCGCGTCGTGAACCGCTCCGGCGGCGAGCGCTACGCCATCCCCTTCTTCTTCGACTGCGGCGCCGAGCATCGCATCGACTGCCTGCCGACCTGCCAGTCGCCGGACAATCCGCCGCGCTACGAGCCGATCACCTACACCGAATACATGACCTGGTACCGCAATCAGAACTACGGGCCCGCCGCCGACGCCTCGGGCACGCGCCCAACGGCGTACTAGGCGCGGCGACGCGGCTTCCGGAGGCTGGCACATGGCCTATATCGAAGGGCGCACGGTGCACGACGCCGACGCGCACATCATGGAAACGCCGGAGCTGCTCGAGACCTATGTCGAGGGCCGCTACCAGGACGCCGTGCGGCGGTTAGACGTGTTCAACTCGATCCCCGACTACGAGGACAAGTTCGCCGAGGTTCGCCGCCGACACGACGATCCCGAGTGGCGCAAGGACGACGCCGGGCAGATCCTGTTGCGCAAGAACTGGGACGCGCTCGGCGCGTGGCGGCGCGAGGATCGGCCTGCGGCGCTGGATCATCTGGGCGTCAGGAGCCAGCTGGTGTTCAACACCATGCTCAGCGGATTCCTCAGCGACCTGGAGCACGGCGACGACCTCGACTTCGCGTACGCCGCGGCCCGCGCCCACAATCGCGCCATGGCCGGCTTCTGCGGCGTCGACCGCCGCTTGCTGGCGACCGGCTACGTGCCGCTGGCCGACCCGGCGCGCGCCGTCGCCATCGCACGCGAGGTCATCGACCTGGGGTGCAAGGCGCTGCTGATCCCGTCGCGCTGCCCACGGGCGCATGCGCCCAGCCACGTGGCGCTCGACGGCGTCTGGGCGCAGGCACAGGAGGCCGGCCTGCCGGTCGTGTTCCATGTCGGCGGCGGTGGGCCGCTGCTGTCGCCAGCGTACTTCAACAACGGCTTGCCGCCGGTGCCGGATTTCCACGGCGGCGCCGAGAACTTCCGGTCGGTCGACTACATGGCGATCCCCAATCCGCCGATGCAGACCTTGGCGACCCTGATTTTCGACCGTGTGCTCGACCGCTTCCCGCGCTTGATGTTCGGCGTCATCGAGCAGGGTGCCTCGTGGCTGCCGGGCTGGATGCGGGCGCTTGATTCGGCGTGGGCCGCCTTCCGCAAGAACGAGGCGCGGCTGCAGCAGATGTCGCTTATGCCCAGCGAGTTCGTCCGCCGGCAGGTGCGGGTGACGCCCTACCCGCACGAGGATACCGGCTGGATCGTCAGCCAGGCCGGACCCGAACTTTGCCTGTTCTCGTCGGACTTCCCGCATGTCGAGGGCGGCCGCAATCCGCTCAAGCGCTTCGACGCGGCGCTGGCCGACGTGCCCGAGACGGCGCGGCGACGCTTCTATTGCGACAACTTCGTCGACCTGATGGGCAACGGCCTGGCGGCCGACCTTCGTCAAGCGGCGGCGTAGGCCGGCGGCTCAGCGCGGCACCTCGCCGCAGACCGGCTTGCGGCGCTGCATGTACTGGTCGGCGCCGTCGCTCCAGGCGATGTGGAAGACCACCTCGAACTGCCGCTTCGAGGTCATCTGGTCGCGTTGCTCGTAGAGCTGGTCGAGGAACACGGTGCGGCCGCGGACCACGCCGTGGCGCGGCTTGACGTCCTTCCAGTCGCCGACCGGGTCGGCGCCCGACTGCCACGGCACGTCCTTGCGGATGATGGTGGCGGCGGCGCCGATGCCGTGGCCACGGAACCTCAAGCCGTTGCCGAGGTCGGCGGCGCTGGCCGCGACCTCCTCCAGGCTCCAGCTGACGTCGTCGAGGCGGACATAGATGGTGCGCGGCTTGAAGGCGCGGCGCGCAAAAGCGCCGGCGTCGGCCGGCAACACGATGTCGGCCGAGGCGTACCAGGCGTTGCCGCACTGGGTGTAGCCGCTGTGCACCAGCTGCTGGAACCGCGCCGCGGCCTCGTCGCGCGGATCGCTCTGCGCCACGGCGCCGTGGCGCGGCGCCGCCGCCAGCAGACCGCAGGCGAGGATGATCGCCACCCGCCACCAAATCCCGACTGCGCCGCAACGCCACAGGCTCATGCCGGCCTTTGTGCCATCGCCGGCGGCGCGAGGGAAGCTGCACCGGCCGTTCCGCTGGTCGGCCGTCGTCCATCCACACCACCCGCTGCCGCTGCCCTTGCCTCGCCGGTCGGCGGATGCGTAGTGTGGGCCTTTAATGACAACGCGCCCCCCGATCCCCTTGATGCCTCGGCACCTGCTCGGCATCGAAGGCCTGACCGTCGCGACCATCGCGGCCCTGCTCGATCTATCCGAGACCTACATCGACACCAGCCGCTCGCTGATGAAGAAACGCGATCTGCTGGCCGGCCGCACCGTGATCAACCTGTTCTTCGAGAACAGCACCCGCACCCGCACCTCCTTCGAGGTCGCCGCCAAGCGGCTCGGCGCCGACGTGGTCAACATGGAGGTGCAGACCTCCTCGACCCGCAAGGGCGAGACCCTGCTCGACACGGCGATGACGCTCAACGCCATGTTGCCCGATGCGCTGGTGGTGCGGCACCAGGATTCCGGCGCCGTCAACCTGCTGGCCCAGAAGGTCAACTGCGCCGTGGTCAACGGCGGCGACGGCCAGCACGAACATCCGACCCAGGCCCTGCTCGACGCGCTCACCATCCGCCGGCGCAAGGGGCGGCTGGAGGGCCTGACGGTGGCGATCTGCGGCGACGTGCTGCACAGCCGGGTGGCGCGCTCCAACATCCACCTGCTCAACACCATGGGCGCCCGGGTGCGGGTCGTGGCACCCGCCACCCTGATGCCGACCGAGGTCGAGCGGCTCGGCGTCGAGCCGCATTTCAGCATGAAGAGCGGCCTGAAGGACGTCGACATCGTGATGATGCTGCGCCTGCAGACCGAGCGCATGAGCGGCTCGTTCGTGCCGACGGTCAGCGAGTACTTCCACTTCTTCGGGCTCGATTCCGCCAAGCTGCGGATCGCCAGGCCGGATGTGCTGGTGATGCATCCCGGGCCGATGAACCGCGGCGTCGAGATCGACTCGGCGGTGGCCGACGACCTGCAGAAGAGCGTCATTCACGAGCAGGTCGAGATGGGCGTGGCGGTGCGCATGGCCTGCCTCGACGCCCTGGTCAGCGATCGCCGCAACAGCGACGCGCGGCAAGGTGGCGGCTGAGATGGTCAACGGCAGCGGCGCGCCCATCGCCTACATCAACGCCCGGCTGGTCGACCCGGTCGCCGGCAGCGAGGCGCGCGGCAGCCTGCTGGTCGGCGGCGACGGCAAGATCGCCGACTGGGGCGCCAACCTGTTCTCCAGCGGCGCGCCCTACGGCATCGAGACCGTCGATTGCCGCGGCCACTGCCTGGCGCCGGGCATCGTCGATTTGCGGGTCCATACCGGCGAGCCGGGCGAGGAGCACAAGGAGACGCTCGACACCGCCGGCCAGGCGGCGGCCGCCGGTGGCGTCACGTCGATGTGCATCCTGCCCGACACCGACCCGCCATTCGACGACGCCTCGCTGATCGAGTTCGTGCACCGCCGCTCGCGCCAGGTGCGGCTGTCGAAGATGTACGCCTACGGCGCGCTGACCATGGACCTGAAGGGCGAGCAGATCGCCGAGCTCGGCCTGTTGCAGGAGGCCGGCGCCGTCGCCTTCACCGACGCCGACAACGCCGTCGGCAACGCCCAGACCATGCGGCGCGCGCTGTACTACGCCAAGACCTTCGGGGCGCTGATCGTGCACCTGCCGCAGGAGCCGACCCTGTCGGCCGGCCACATGAACAGTGGCGAACTGGCGACGCGGCTGGGTCTGTCGGCCAACCATCGGCTGGCCGAGGCGATCATGCTGGAGCGCGACCTGCGGCTGGTCGAGATGACCGGCTGCCGCTACCACGCCAGCAAGATTTCGACCGAGGACGGGGTCGAGATCATGCGCCGCGCCAAGGCGCGCGGCCAGAAGGTGACCTGCGATACCGCACCGCACTACTTCGCGCTCAACGAGATCGCGGTCGGCGACTACCGCACCTTCGCCAAGGTGGTGCCGCCGCTGCGCAGCGAGACCGACCGGCGGGCCGTGGTCGAGGGCCTGAAGGACGGCACCATCGACTGCATCGTCTCGGACCACAGGCCGCAGGACGTCGAGAGCAAGCGCCTGCCGTTCGCCCAGGCGAACCCCGGTGTCGTCGGCCTCGAGACCCTGCTGCCGGTGTCCCTGGAGCTGTACCACAACCGCCACATGAGCCTGCCCGCCATCTGGCAGCGGCTCGCCAGCACGCCGGCCCGGCTGTTCAACCTGCCGGGCGGCCGCTTCGAGAAGGGCGCGCCGGCCGACCTGGTGCTGTTCGACCCCGATGTCGCCTGGGTGGTCGATCCCGAGCACTTCAACAGCAAGGTCGGCAACACCGCCTTCGACGAACGGCCGACCCAGGGCAGGACGCTGATGACCATCGTCGACGGCCGCGTCATCTACCGCGATGCCCAGCTCTGGCCGGCGGCGTGATGGGGCGGCGATCAAGTCCGGCGTCCCCCGCGACGCTCCTGTCGTCCTGAGCGAAGCGAAGGACCCTTTAAGCGGTTGGGCCCGCACGAACCGATCGGTTAGCGCTCGGCGTCATCGGAGCGTTCCGTGCCGATCATCGGTCCAAGGGGTCCTTCGCTTCGCTCAGGACGACAGGGATTTCGTCTCGCCTTCCAAAGGACGACACAAGCAACCCGAGGCCGTGATGTGATCGAGGACACCATCAACATCGCCACCGCCGACGGCGCGATGGACACGTTTGTCGTCCGCCCGCCGCACGGCGGTCCGCATGCCGCCGTCGTCATGCTGATGGACGCCGCCGGCGTGCGGGACTCGCTGCGCGACATCGCCCGCCGCATCGCCGGCTGGGGCTTCGTGGTCTTGCTGCCCAACCTCTACTACCGCCTCGACCGCGGCTTCGTGGCCGGGCCGCTGCACAACCATCCCGACGCCGAGGCCAACCGGGCGCGCATGATGCGCCATCGCGAGACGGTCGGGCATGCCGAGGTGATCCGCGACGTCGGCGCCCTGCTGAGCCATATCGACGCCGAGCCGGCCGCGCGGCGCGGCAAGGTCGGCGTGGTCGGCTATTGCATGAGTGGCGCCTACGTCGTGACGGCGTGCGCCAGCCACGCCGAGCGCATTGCCTGCGGCGCCTCGTTCTATGGCACGCGGCTGATGGCCGACACGCCGGACGCGCCGTGGCGGCGACTGCGCCAGGTCAAGGCGGACCTCCACTTCGCTTTCGCCGAGACCGACTCCTACGTGCCGCTGGCCGACGTCGACGCCTTTCGCGGCCAACTCGCCGCGGCCGGCTTGCGCAGCGCGGTCGAGATCCTGCCGGGCACCGGGCACGGCTACGCCTTCCCGGACAGCGACGCCTACGACAAGGCCGCCGCCGAGCGGCACTTCGAGTCCATGCAGGCGCTGTTCCGCCGCTGCCTGTCGCGTTGAGATCGGCCCGGACGCCACATTTTCGCCATGTCCGGCGCCGATGTCCGGTTCAACCCCGCCGCCGACAGGCTATAGTCGGCCGGCCGAAGAGAATGTCGATGAACCGCTCGATCCGTTTCATGCCTGTCCTGGCGATGGCGCTCGCCGCCGGCGCCGCCTGGGGACAGCCGGCGTCGTTGGACCGCTCCAGCGAGATGCTGGACG
>DATFGV010000727.1:0-7536 GCA_035249115.1 Vineibacter sp. | reverse complement strand
AAAGTGCAGCCCACGGCGGAATATGACGAAGCGATGTTCGACACTGTGATGGCGGTCAACGTGAGGGGCGTCTTCCTCGGCCTGCGCCACGTGCTGCCGGTGATGCTGCGCCAGAAATCCGGCGCCGTGGTGAATACCGCCTCGGTCGCCGGCCTGGTCGGCACGCCCAACATGCCGGCCTATGTCGCCGCCAAGCACGCCGTAATCGGGCTGACCAAGACGGCGTCGGGCGAAGTGGCGCGGCATGGCGTGCGGGTCAATGCCGTCTGTCCCGGCCCGGTCGACACGCGCATGATCCACGCCCTGGAAGCGCAGCTCAGTCCCGACGATCCGGCGGCCGCCAGTCAGCGCTACATGGCGACCTTGCCGACCGGCCGCTACAGCACACCGGAGGAGATCGCCAACGTCGTGCTGTTCCTGTCCTCCGACCTGGCGGCCAACGTCACCGGCGCGCAGTGGGTGATCGACAGCGGCCGCACCGCCACCGGTGGCGCTGCCACGCACGCGATGCAGCGCTAGGATTTCCTCCCCACGACGTGGGGACGCTGAAGGCGCGTCACTCCAGTGACGCGCCATGCGCCAGCGAAACACCAAGACGCGCGACGGGAGTCGCGCGCCCCCGGCACCCCTCTCCCAACTTGCGGGCGGGGAAGGGACGGTAGCTACGCCACCGGCTTCTGTGCGCCGCACGTGGCGAGTATGATCATTGGCACTATGTCGGTGCCCGCCACCATCCGCCTGTATCTGCAGGACGACCATCGCTACGACGCCGAGGCCAGCGTCGTGGCGGTGCGCGATGGCGCCGTCGCGCTGGACCGCACCTGCTTCTATCCCGGCGGCGGCGGCCAGCCATCCGACCAGGGGCATATCGCCTTCGACGGCGGCCCGACATTGGACGTGACCACGGTGAAGGCCGATCCGGACGGCGTGCTGTGGCATGTCTGCGGCAAACCAGCGCCGGCGGAAGCCGCGGGGCGGCGCGTGCAACTGAGCGTCGATCGCGAGCGGCGGCTGGCGCTGGCGCGCTACCACACCGTGCTGCATGTGCTGAACACCATCGCGCTCAGGGACTACGACGCCTGGATCACCGGCGTGCAGATCGGCGTCGACTATTCGCGCATCGACTTCAAGTGGGAGAAGTTCTCGGCGGCGCTGTGCGCCGAACTGGAGCGCAAGGTCAACGCGGTGCTCGACGCCAACCGGCCGCTGCGCGCCTACGCCATCAGCGAGGACGAGTTCCACCGGCGCGACGACCTGCTGCGCACCCTGGAGGTGAAGCCGCCGGTGATCGACGGCCAGGTGCGGGTGGTCGAGATCGAGGGCTTCGACGCCCAGGCGTGCGGCGGCACACATGTGCCGTCGACCGGCGCCGTCGGCCGCTTCTCGATCGACCGCACCGAGAACAAGGGCCGCATCAACAAACGGCTTTACGTGCGGCTCGAGCGGCCGGTCCTGACTGTAAGTCCCAGCGGCGCCCGCGAGCTTTTCTGGTAGGCCGACGGGCGCGGTCGACAAACGGTCCAGGGCCGGCGCCAGTTATTCGGCCGCTGTCGCGGTCCGGGCCGCCGGCGCGTTGAGTTCGCGCAGGCGCGGCATCACCTCGCGGCCGAACAGGGTGATGTTGGCCACCGTGTCCTTGTGGTCGAGGAAGCCGCCCTGGCCGAAGAACAGCAGGTGGCCGAAGCCGCCGATGCGCTCGTTGAAATCGCGGATCTGGTTGTAGACGTCGTCCGGCGTGCCGGCGAACACCGTGTCGGCGGCCATGAACTGCTCGACCGTGGCGACGCGATGGTCGACCGGCTTGCCGTCGCGGTCGACGACGAACCCGCCGCGCTTGGGCCCGGCTTTCAGCATGGCGACGTTGGCGCCCACCGAGTTGTAGCCCGGCGGATTGGTGAAGGGTTCGTGTACGACCGGCGCCGTGCGCACATAGCCGGCGGCCAGATCGGCGCGGCGGTAGCCTTCCTCGCGCGTGTCGCCGACCCCGACCACGGCGGCGTAGGCGAAGCGGTCAGGCGCCGCGGTCCAGCCCAGCTCCCGCGCCCGCTGGCGGTAGGCCTCGAACATCGGCTTGGCGATGGCGCCCGACAGCAAAGTGCCGACCACATGACCGCGCTCGGCCGCCAGGCGGCCGGTGTCGACGCTGAGGCCCGTCATCCACACCGGCGGCGTCGGCTGCTGCAGCGGGCGCGGCCAGATGTTGACGTTGCGGTAGTGAAAGAATTCACCTTCCCAGTTGAACGGCCCGTCGGTCGTCGACATCGCCTTGAGGATCAGGTCGTGTGCCTCCCAATAGCGCCGCATCAGGTTGGCCGGGTTGCTGTTGGCCGGCGCGATCTCGTACGGCGCGCCCTTGACCAGGCCCATCTCCAGCCGACCGCCCGACAGCACGTCGAGCCAGGCCATTTCCTCGGCGACCCGCACCGGGTCGGGACGATTGGCGATCGGCGTTCCCAGCGACAGCAGGCGCGCCTGCTTGGTTTCGCGCGCCAGGATGGCAAGCGCCATCGACACCGACACGGTCAGGCAGGTGGCCGTGCTGTGGTGCTCGTTGACCATGATGTCGAGGCCGACTTCGTCGCACAGCGCGAACTCGTCGAGGTAGCGGTTCAGCAGCCCATGGCCGACCTGCGGATCGAAATTCTTGTTGGGCAACACCACGCGCAGGGAGCCGCGATTCAGTCCCGCCTCCCACGCCGGATGATAGGCCATCTCCGAGAAGTACCAGACACGCATCGGTCGATCCTCCGGTGCTGGGTCGTGTCGCCACGGGCGGCGGCAGGAATCCGTTGCTACACTCGGCGCCTATCCTACGCCTGGCCATCGACAAAGCGGCTGAGTCGCTCGACGAAGCGATCCGGCTGCTCCCAGTGCGGGAAGTGGCCGGCGTCGGCGATGACGTCCAGGCGCGCCCCGGCGATGGCATCGCGCCAGCCGGCGCCATAGTTCGGCGTCACGATGCCGTCGGCGTCGCCCCACAGCAGCAAGGTCGGGATGTCGATGCGGTGCAGCCAGCGTTTGAGCCGCGGATTGTGCATGTAGGGCTTCCAGCCGAACAGTGTGAAGGCGTCGCGGCCCCGCACATGGGCGGCGATCTGGGTTTCGGCCATGGCCGTGAAGTCGACGGCGCCCTTGGCCGGGTCGGCCCAGGCAAGCTTCAGGTAGTCGGCGTGGGCGACGCCGTGCATGTCGGCGATGTCGCGATCGTTGACCCCGCCATGCTTGACGCCCAGCGGCGCCACCAGCGCCAGCTGCGCGAAGCGCCTGGTGTCGCGCACCGCCATTTCCGCCGCGATCCAGCCGCCGAAACAGGCGCCAACCAAGGGCGCGTTCTGCAGGCCCAGCTGGGCGGCAAGATCAAGGTAGAGATAGGCAAGATCATCGACCGAGCTCAGCCACGCCGGCAACTCGGACTTGCCATAGCCGGGATGCCACGGAGCGATCACACGGTAGCGTTTCGCCAGCTGGTCGAGCCATGGTCGCTCGGGCGCCAGGCCTTCGCCGGCATGCAGGAACAGCAATGGCCGACCGCTGCCGCGGTCTTCGACCTCCAGCTTGACCCCGGCGACCGAAACAATGGTCGACACGACGGGTGCGGCCGCCCTATTCCGCCGCCGCCTTGCGCAGGTCGGTCGAGTAGCCGATGCCGACCGGCGCGTTCGCCTCGAACGGATCCTTCAGTCCGAGCTTGTCGCCGAAGGTGCGCAGTTCCGGCAGTACCTCGGTGGCCAGCAGCCGGATGCAGGTCAGCGAGTCCTGGTGCGAGACGGCGCCGTCATTGGCCCACAGCGCCATGATGCCGGGCCGCGTCTCCTCCAGGATGCGTTTCAGTTTGGGGATCACCGTCTTCGGCGTGCCGGCGATGATCTGCAGATCGGAGAGCTGCTGCTCGAAGTTCGGCCGGCCGCGCGGGCTGATCGAACGGCCCGAAGCGAACTCGACGAAGGCGCGCCGCTGGCTGGGCGAGAAGTAGCCCGACGGACTGCTCCACACCGGATGCGCCAGACCGGTGAATTCGCCCTGCATCCACATGAACTGGCGGGCGTTCTCGACCGCCTTTTCCTCGGTCTCGGCGACGTGCACGCGCTGCAGGTAGCCGCGGTTCTCCGGCCCGGCGGTGTAGCCGGCCTCGGCCGCCGCCTGGTCGTAGGTCTCCCAGATCTTCTTGGTCGCCTCGATCGAGGTGTTGAGCGCGATGTAGGGATAGCGCTGTTTGGCCGACCAGATGATCGTCTCGCGGCTGACCACGCCGGGGATCCAGACGCGCGGGTAGGGCTTCTGCAGCGGCACCGCCCAAGGATTGACCACGCGGTGCTGGTAGTGCGTGCCCTCCCAGCGGAACGGGCCGGGCTGCGTCCAGGCCTTGACGATCAGCTCGTGCGCCTCCTCGAAGCGCTCGCGGTTGAAGGCGGGGTTGACGCCGGTGGCGAGCTGCTCCTGGCCGCCGCCGCGCACGAAGCCCGACACCAGGCGGCCCTTGGAGATCATGTCGATCATCGCCAGCTCTTCCGCCAGCCGCACCGGGTTCTCGGCAAGCGGCAGCGGGTTGCCCAGCATCACCAGCTTGATGCGCTTGGTGAGGCCGGCCAGCACAGCGGCGAAGATGTTGGCCTTGGCCTGCATGCAGAACGGCGCGTTGTGATGCTCGTTCAGCATGATGCCGTCGAAGCCGGTCTCCTCGGCCAGCACGTATTGCTCGATGTACTCGTTGTACAACCGGCTGCCGGCCACCGGATCGAAATGCTTGTTGGAGAACAGCAGCGCCGTGGCGCCGAAATCCAGTCCTTCCTTCGACGAGTAGGCCGACATCGGCTGTTCGGTGAAGAACATGAAATGCATGGCGGGCTCCTATGGCCGATGGCGCATGAATGGCGGTACGCGCAGCCATTCATGTCGAGCGCAGCAAGACATCTGGATCCCTCGCTGCGTTCGAGATGACAAGAAGTGCGAGACGAGGGCGGTTGCGTCGTCGGCTTGTCTCACGTCACTTCCCCGCGACGAACGTCGTCACCAACCGGGCCAGCGCCTCGGGCTGCTCCATCTCTACGCAATGGCCGCTCGCCTTGACGATCTCGAGTCGCGCGCCGGGCAGCGCCTGCGCGTACAGCTTGCCGGCGCTCTGCGGTACGACCTTGTCATTGTCGCCCCACACCACCAGCGCCGGCGCCCGCACGCCGCCCAGCAGGTGCGGCAGGGTCTGGCTGTACATGTAGGGCTTCCAGGCGATGCGGAAGTTCATCTCGCGGCAGACGTCCCACTGCTCAAGCTGGTCGGTGCTCGGCTCGGCGCCATAGACGGCGCCGAAAGCCTTCATGTCGTGGAAGCCGGCCTTGGCGTAGTCGATGTAACTGAGCAGCGCCTGGTCAAGAATGTCGCCGTCAGGCGGCTTCAGGCCCATGGCGCCGACCAGCACCAGCCGCGACAGGTCGCGCGGCGCCATCGTCGCCATCTCGGCCGCGATCCAGCCGCCGAAGCCAAGACCGACCAGCGACGCCTGCGCGATGCCGAGATCGGACAGCAGCCAGCGGTACATGACGGCCACGTCGCGGGCGCTGCGCAGCCATTGCGGCCGCTCCGACTTGCCGTAGCCGGGATGATGCGGCACCAGCACGTCAAAGCGCTGCGCCAGCGCGTCGTAGAACGGCAAACGCTCGAGGGTGCCGATGTCGTGGTGCAAGACCAACAGCGGCTGGCCGCTGCCGGCGCGCGACAGATGCAACTTACCGCCCGCCACGTCGACGAGCTTGTCCGACCACGCCACCGCCATTCCGTTTCCTCATCGCTTTGTTGCGGCAACGGTCGCAACGGCTGCGGAGCGAGTCAATCGAGGCCGCCTGCGGTCGGCGCAACCCTGTCAGACCGCCTGCGGGCTACTTGCCGTCGGTGATGACCGCGGTCGTCTCGATCTCGACCAGCAGGCCGGGCACCGCCAGCGCCGTGGTGCCGATCAGCGCCGAGGCGCAACGCGACTTCTTGAACCAGCGCGCCAGCTCGGTGGTGATCGCACCGCCGTCGCGCAAGTCGGTGCAATAGATCGTAAGCCGCGTCACGTGCTCCATTCGGGCACCGGCCTGGCGTAGCGCCTTGGCGATCTTGCCCATGGTGACGCGGGTCTGTGCGCCGGCGTCCTTGCCGCGGATCTTGCCCTTGCTGTCGAGCGACGTGGTGCCGGCGACGAACACGAACGGTCCGGTCTTGATCGCCCGCACATACCAGTTGGCGATTTCGGTACCGTCGGGAAATTCCTCGCGCTTCATCGATCGCACTCCCCTGTTTGAATTCGGCCGGCACAGCACCACAGGTCGACTCAAGTCACCAGCGCCACGGACGCAACACTGGCGGTCGCGCCGCAACACCTGTCATCCCTCGTTGCGCTCGGGATGACGACGGGCGTGGCGATGGAGCCTAGCCCCGCTCCTGCAGGTACTTGAAGATCGCGGTGTGGTCTGTGTCCTTGCCGAGCTTGTGCATGGCATCGGTCCATACCTCGGCCATGTCGCGCATCGTCTCGGCGTGCACGCCCATCTGGTCGGCGAGCTCGGCGGCGGTCTTGAGGTCCTTGGACATCAGCGCCAGCGCGAAGCCGGCGGCGAAGTTGCGCGGGATCACGAACGGCTTGGCCTTGACCTGGGTGCTGTTGCTCATGCCGCTGGAGCTGTTGAACACCTCGACCATGGTCGCCGGATCGAGGCCGAACTTTTCGCCGACGATCAGCGCCTCGCACATCGACAGCAGGCTGGTGGCCGAAAGGTAGTTGTTGAGCGCCTTGAGCGCATGGCCGGAACCGATGGCGCCGGCGTGGAACACGGTCTTGCCCATCGCCAGCAACAACGGCTTGCACTGCTCGACATCGGCCGCCTCGCCGCCGGCCATAATGGCCAGCGACGCATCGAGCGCCCGGCGCACGCCGCCCGACACCGGCGCGTCGATGCACCGCAGGCCGCGCGCCGCCAGATCGGCGCCCAGCGCCCGCGTGCCCATCGGCGCGCTCGACGACATGTCGATCACGATCTTGTCGCGGGCAAGTCCGGTGGCGGCGGGGTCGGGCCCGTCGAGCACGGCGTGGCGCACGACTTTGCCGTCCGGCACCATGGTGACCAGCGCGTCGGCGCCGTCGACCGCCGCCTTGGCCGAGGCGGTCGCCAGCGCCGCCGGATGGGCGCCGACGAAGTCCGACATCGCCTGCTGCGAGGCGTCGTAGACGCGCAGCTTGTAGCCCGCCTTGACGAGATGGCCGGCCATCGGCTTGCCCATCATGCCGAGCCCGATGAAGGCGATGGTGGCGGGCGGGGTCAGCGGTGTGGGCATGATCGCCTCACGATTCCTCGAACACGCTCTTGGCCACCGTCGCCGCCGACATCGCGGTCGGCCAGCCGGAATAGAACGCCAGGTGGGTGATCAGCTCGATCACTTCGTCGCGCTTCACACCGTTGGTCTCGGCCCGCACCAGATGGCCGCGCAGTTGCTCGGTGCGGTTCAGCGCCACCAGTGCCGCGACCGTGATTAGGCTGCGATCGCGCTTCGACAGGCCTGGCC
>DATFGV010000726.1:0-10466 GCA_035249115.1 Vineibacter sp. | reverse complement strand
TCATGGGCGTCGCCAAGGCGGCGCTGGAGGCCAGCGTGCGCTATCTCGCCGCCGACCTCGGGCCGAAGAACATCCGGGTCAACGCCATCTCGGCCGGCCCGATGCGCACGCTCGCGGCGGCGGTGATCGGCGATGGCCGCTACGTCTACCGCGTCACCCGCGAGACCGCGCCGCTGCGGCGCAACATCGACCAGGGCGACGTCGGCGGCGCGGCGCTGTACCTGCTGTCGGACCTCTCGGCCGGCGTCACCGGCGAAGTCCACCACGTCGACTCCGGCTACCACGTCATGGGCATGGCGCCGCCATCCACCGGCAACGGCGAGCGGGAATAGCGCGTTCGCTCTGGGAACGACCGGGCCAAGCGCCCCCGCACACCGGGTCCGCACGGCGTAGACATCCACCAGTGACCGCGCCATCGTGCCGCTCCCCAGGGAGAGGCACATGGCCAGCACGGTCTTCGACTCGGCGTTGTTCCGCGACATGTTCGGCACCGAGGCGATGCGCGCCGTCTTCGACGACCGCGCCCTGGTGGCGCGCTATGTCGAGGTCGAGGTGGCGCTGGCGCGGGCCGAATCGCGGGTCGGCGTGATCCCGGCTGACGCCGGCGAGTCGATCGCGCGCGCCGCGGCGTCTGTGCAGCTGGACTTTGATCGCCTGAAGCGCGAGACCGACAACGTCGGCTATCCCATTCTGCCGGTTGTGGCGCAGCTGTCGGCGCTGTGCGGCGAGGCTGGCCGCTACATTCATTGGGGCGCCACGACGCAGGACATCATGGACACGGCCACCGTCCTGCAGGTGCGTGCCGCGCTCGATCTGGTGTCGGCCGACGTCGAGGCGTTGCGCGACATCCTGGCGACGCTCGCCACGAAGCATCGCGACACGCCGATGGCCGGGCGCACCCACCTGCAGCAGGCGCTGCCGGTGACCTTTGGCTACAAGGTGGCGATCTGGCTGGCGGCGATGGACCGCCACGCCGAACGGCTGGCGCAGTTGCGGCCGCGCGTCGAGGTCGTCGAATTCGCTGGCGCCGCCGGCACCTTGGCATCGATCGGCGGCAAGGGGCTCGACGTGCAGCGCGCACTGGCCGATGAGCTTCGCTTGGGCGTGCCGGCGGCGACCTGGCATGTGGCGCGCGACGGGTTCGCCGAAGCCGTGAACGCCCTGGCCTTGGTCACCGGCAGCCTCGGCAAGGTCGCCTTCGACGTCATGCTGATGATGTCGACCGAGTTCGGCGAGGCGTTCGAGCCCTTCGTGCATGGCCGCGGCGCCTCGAGCACCATGCCGCAGAAGCGCAATCCCATCTCGTCCGAGCTGATCCTGGCCGCCGCCAAGATCGTGCGCCAGCAAGCCGGCTTGATGCTCGACGCGATGGTGACCGATCTCGAGCGCGCTACGGGACCGTGGCACGCCGAATGGGCGGCGATCCCGCAGGCGTTCCTCGCCACCTCCAGCGCGCTGCACCAGTCGAAATTCATGCTCGGCGGGCTGATCGTCGATGCCGCCCGCATGCGCCGCAACCTCGACATCACCTCGGGCCTGATCGTCGCCGAAGCGGTGATGATGGGCCTCGCGCCGCACATGGGCCGCCAGGTGGCGCACGACGTCGTTTACGATTCCTGCCGACTCGCGGCAGAGCGCGGCATCTCGCTGCTCGATGCGTTGATGCAATCGCCCGACGTCACCAAGCAGCTCGACCGGCCGGCCTTGGCCAAGCTGTGCGATCCCGCCAATTATCTCGGGCTCGCGTCAGCGATGGTTGATCGCGTCGTGGCAGGGCGGGCCTGAAGACCACGCGTCGGGCGTCCATGCAAGCCTTCATGGTGAGCTTGTCGAACCATGAAGACGTTCGCACCGACGTTCGTGCGTCACTTCATGGTTCGACAAGCTCACCATGAAGCCGACAGGGCAGAGGATTACAGGAATCGCAATGCAATCAGCCGCTGCTACCCCACCCGATACAGCCGCACCGCGTCCGGATCCGGGGCGCAGCCGAGGCCGGGGCCTTGCGGCACCGCGACGTGTCCTTTGACCGGCTTGACGCGCTCACCCAGCGGCTCGGCGGCGAGCTCGACGTAGTAGCGCTCCAGCAGCGGCACCTCGAGCGCCGCCGCGAGGTGCAAGGTGTGCACGTAGCCCGGTCCGATCATGAAGCAGTGCGGCATGAACTGCACGTCGTGCGCTTCGGCCAGCGCGGCGATCTTCAGCGCCTCGCTCAGCCCGTGCGCCTTGGCGATGTCGGGCTGCACGAAATCGACGGCGCCAACTTCGAACATCACGCGATAGTCGATCAGGCTGCCGGCATTCTCGCCGGCGGCGATCGGGATCGACGTCGACCGACGCAGCTCGGCGAGCGCCTGCATGTTCTCCGGCGGCCAGGTCGGTTCCTCCAGCCACATCAGGTCGCAGGGCTCCATGCGCTTGGCGTTGCGCTTGGCCTCTGCCAGCGTCCACGGGCAGTTGGTGTCAAGCATCAAAGCGATGTCGTGCCCGGCGGCGCCGCGTGCCGCGAACACTGTCTCCACCAGGATCTCGTGCAGCTTGACGGCGCGGTAGCCCTCCTTGACCGCCCGTTCGACGGTGCCGGCCACTGCGCCCGGTTCGCCGTAGCGGGTCAGGCTGGCATAGAGCGGCACCTCGCTGCGCGTCGCGCCGCCGAGCAGGCGGTACAGCGGCAGACCGGCGGCCTGGCCCAGGATGTCCCACAGCGCCAGGTCGACCGCCGAGACGCAGAACGCCATGACGCCGACCCGGCCGAAATTGTGGTGCATCCGCTCGAGGTCGCGCTTGATGGCGTTGATCTGCGTCGCGTCGCGGCCGATCAGCGCCGGCGCGACATGCGTGTCGAACAGCGCCTTCAGCGCCAGCTCGCCGTTCTTGGTGAACACCTCACCCCAACCGCTGAGGCCCTGGTCGGTGTCGATCCTCACCATCAGGGTCTGGAACGTCTTGCGGGCACCGCCCATGCGCCAGATGCCGCCATGATCCTCGAACGGGATGCCCAGCAGGATCGATTCGACGCGGATGATCTTCATGGCGGTTCTCCCGACGCTGCGCCGGTGCGCTCTGCGACCAAAGACTGGCGGTCAGGATCTCGGCGGACGGCGCGTGAGATCAATCAGGTTGTCAGGTTGGCGTCCCAACGGCCCGCGCGTCGCGCCGGCATCCGGCGCGGGGCGTGGCGCTGCGGTCCGATTGGACGCGGCCGGGCCGGGCGTCGGTGACTCCGGCCCGGCGCGGCGCGAGGGCCGCTCGTCGGTCGGCCGCACCGCGCGCCACCGCGCCATTGCCGTCTCGTAGTCATCATCAGCGGCCAAAGGCGGTGGTTCGGGCTTGGCCGGCGGCAAGACCTCGACTGTGCCGCGGGTGGCCACCGCGGTGTTGCGGGGCGACAAGTCCGGTGGCTCGGCGCGCCGTGGCCAAGGTGCATCCAGGGTCGGCGGCGGAGTCACGGCGTCGTCAGCGTGCTGTGGGCGCTCGAGGCCGAAGCGTCCGCGGCGTGGCGAACGCCAGCGCCCCTCGCCGCGCGCCGATGCGGACGCGGTGGCGCGTCCGGGTTGTTCGACGGACAGCGCCTGCGCCGTGGCGACGCCGATCAGCAACAGGAAGGTGACGGCGACAGCTGGCATTTGGATGCCGAAATCGACCATCGCATGGGTTCCGACCAAGGTCGCGACGGCGACCGCGGCGATCGAGGTGCTGGCGGCCCGGTCGCGGGCGAACAGCCCCGAAAAGCAGATGCCGATGCAGCTGCCGAGCAGCGCCACACTCAGCAACATCGCCGGCACGCCGACCTCGGCAGCCAGCTCGATGTAGCTGTTGTGCGCCAGATCGACGTAGGTGTCGAAAGCGGCACGGCCGTCATTCAGCCGATTGAAGGCCGGTCCGAAGCTGCCCAGGCCGTGGCCGGTCCACGGCCGGTCGGCGACCGCCGCGCGCGCGCCGTCAAAAATCGCCGCCCGGGCGTCGGGGGTCGTCTCGCTCGCCAGCCGCTTGGCCAGAAAGCCGCCGCTCAGGGATAGCACGCCGAGGCCGGCGACGACCGCGACGACCGATGCGATCAGGAAGGTGCGCAGCCGGATTTCGCCCGCGATCAGCATGCATACGCCGAACACCACCAGCGCCAGCGCCAGACAGGCGAGGCCGGCGCGCGAACCGGTGAGGATGACGGCCACGGTCCCGGTCACCGTGGCGATGATGGCGAGGTATAGCGACACCGATCCAGACTCGGAGATCGTCCGCAGCAGGCGGGACAGGGTCAACCGATCGCCGCGCAGTCGCCGCAGCTCCAGGTGCGCCAGCGCCAGGCCGGCGATCACCCCCATGCCGGCATAGGTGGCGTAGGCGTTGCGGTTGACGAACGTCGCTGTGACGCTGTCTGGATAGGCATCCTTGACGAACCACAGGACGCTGCCGGCGCCGGTGAAGTGTGCGCCAAGGCCGTAGAGAGCGTAGAACAGTCCGGCGAAACTGATCAGCCAGATCGCCATCCGTGCCCGGGCCCGATCGCGCCCGAGGTCGAGTGCCAGAAACAGAACCGCGCCATAGGCGAGGATTTTCATCAGCAACGTCTCGCCCGCCGTCGGATCGAGGCTGATGAGGCCCGGCAACGGTTCGCCCAGGGCGGCAGCCGCCTCATGCCACGCGTCATGACCCCATCCGCCGCCGACCTCCAGCGAGGCCTGCAGCCAGTACCACACCAGCAGCAGCGAAAAACCGACAGCGAGCACCGCGGCATGGCGGTCGACCGGCCGTCCCGAAGCGCCACGCACGGCAGGCGACCCGCCGGCGGACACCTCGGCCGACCGCTGGCCCATCCAGTCGGCGCGCAGCCGGCCAATGGCCCACAACAGCAGCAGCGCGCCGACCGCCAGTGACAGGATGCTCCACGGCAGCGGGCGGTTTGACGCCAAGGGCAGGGGCGCCAGACAGACGATACCCGCCAAGCCCCAGAAGATGATCGAAGACATAGCGGGCGCGTGATTCCCTGCGGCGCGGTGGCGCCTTGGCTGCTACCCTGCCAACCTAACATGGCCGCCGGGTTGCGCGACAGAACCAAGCATCGGCAGGAGTGTCGCAGATGGTGTTGCTGCCGTTTCCTTCCCGCCCCCGGCGGGCAAAGGTGGCGCGCGATGCGAAAAAGGGAACGCGGCACCGACGTCTGTTCATCCGATGCGCAGCAAGCCTGATCAAGCATCCGCCATCGATCCTTGGGGCGCCTGTTCTCGCGCAGGCAAGGGACAAAACGCCCTGGTCGACCGCGGCGCGCGCGCCGGCGGCGTAGACCGAAACGGATGTCGCACGCCAGCCATGCAGGTAACGCGCCGGATCCGACCGGGTTGAATTCGGCGGCCCAGCTGCTCTGGCGCGCGCTTCTCGGCGCGGCGATCGACGACCGGCCGGTGCCGCCGCCGACGGCGACCGACCTGCGCATCCTGGCGGATCGACTGACGCGACGTTGCTCGGCCGGCTGGGCGGCGTCGCTGTTGGCGCCGCTTGCGCCGGTGGTTGATGCGCCGCTGGTTGATCCGGCGGCCGCCATGTCGGCGAGGTTGCTGTCGAAGCTGACCCAGGCCGCGCAGGAGGCGGCGCTGCGGCGGATGATCGCGGCTGGCCTGCACCCGGTAGCCCTGAAGGGTTTCGCCAACGCGCACCTGCTGTACGACGATCCGACGCTTCGGATCGTCGGCGACCTCGACGTCCTGCTGCCGCGGTCCGAAATCGGCGCCGCCGTCGATCTCTTCGTGCCGCTGGGCTATCGCTTCGGCGGAACGCGACAGACGCGCTGGGGCTTCATCTCCGACGCGAGCTACGTGCCGTTCTATTCGCCCGACGGTGTGACCAACATCGACCTGCATGTCGAGCCCGACGCCTGGCCGCTGCCGCGTGGGCTCGGGGCAGCAGACGTGCTGGGCGATGCGCGCGCGCTGGCGCTGCCCGGCGGACCGGTGCGCGTGCCGCGCGATGAGCACACGCTGCTGATCTGCCTCTCGAACATCGCCAAGGACCGGTTCGGCTGGCAGACGCTCTCGAAGGCGATTGACGCGGCGCGACTGCTGACACGCCGCGGCGCGTCGCTGGACTGGCGGGAGATCGAGCGTCGCGCCACGCTTGCGCGCCTGCGCCGACCGCTCGACGCCCTTCTGGCACTCCTGGTGGCGCTCGGCTTGCCGCCGTCGGCGATACCGATGACACCGCGGCCGCCGCGCGGGCTTGCCGGCCGCGCCTGGCGCCAGGTGCTGGCAGACTGGCAGGCTGTCTTCCCTCGCGAGCTGTCGGGCACGGATCTGCTGTGGCGCGATCTCGCCCTGGCGCAGACGCCGGCCACCGCGGCCCGCCTGAACTGGTGGCGGCTGAAAGGACTGCTGCGTCCTGAGTCCGGCCTGCCGGCGGAGGCCCGCGATCGAGGCCTCGGCTGAGGCCGGCATCGCGAATGATCTTGCATGGACTGTGCGAAAGGGCCGTTCACACTTCGATTATTGCGTTTCTTGCCACCATAGTGAAGTAATATTACCGTCGTTGCAAGGGCCATTCTTTTGCGGCTGGAGAAGGCCTTTTTCTGACGGAGGTTCAGTGCCCCGACCGGCCAGATGACGCTGTACGGCCTTCTCCGGGGCCGTGGCGAGCCTTCTGCGGGAGGATCGGCAGCAACCCAGCAAGCCGGCGGAATCTGGGCTGGCGGCCAGAAAATAAGTGCGTAGAAGTTATACCATGGTACAATGCAGGATATGAATCAGCCTGGTGCGGCCGTCCGTCTGCCGGCGCGCGAGGGCCGCCGGGATCAGTCGTCGATCACCAGGTCGCGGTCGCGCAACTCCACCAGCAGGCGATCGAGGTCGCGCTCGATCGTGCTCCGCGGCGTGTCGGGAAACGCCGCGGCCAGCAGCGCCGCCAGCTCGTCGCGTGTCGTCGGTTCGGCCAGCGCCGCCCAGACGCCGCCGCCCAGCGCGTCGAGATGAAATATCGCCTGCGTCCGCGGGTCGATTAGGAAGGTGCCGTCGTCCAGCGCGGTGATGGCGATATCGGGCTGGCGGCGCAGGCGGCTCATGGCCGGTTTCTCGGCGAGCGCCGGGGTGGCGTCAAGCGGCCTCAGCGGATGTCGAAGCGTTCGGCGACCAGGTCGGCGGCAACGGCGCTGGAGCCATAGACCAGCCGCAGGCAAGGCACGCTGCCGGCGATCAGTGCCGCCGCCGCGACATGGCCCTTGGCGTCCATGCCCGGCGCCGTCGACTGGCGCATGATCGTCAGCGCCGCGTCGCCCTTGGAGCCCAGTTCGAACTCCAGCGCGTCCGGATCGTCATCGCGCCGCTCCGGCAGGATCACCGCCCCGAGCGGCAGGCTGTCGCCAAATGGCGCGGCGGCGAACGTGTCGCGTTCGAGATCGATATAGGCGACAATCGGATTGCCCTGCCAGTCCATGTGCTCGACGACGGAATTGGCGGCCACGAAGGCGGCCAGTGCACCGCCGGCACCCTCGTGCACCGGCAAGCGCATGCGCGGCGTCAGGCCAAGCCCGATGCCGACCGGCTCCTGGCGCCCGCCGATGCCGGCCGGCGCCACCAGCAGGCGGTCATCGCCGTAGAAATCCGCGCCCCGGCGCGCCAGCTGCAGTGCCAGGGTGCTCTTGCCGCACAGCGAATCGCCGACGAACAGGATCAGGCCGCTGGGCGCTGCCACGACGCCGGCGTGCAGCCCCAGCAGGTCCTTGCGCCGCGCCAGAACCTCCGCGACCAGCAGGCCGACCAGCTGGTTGGCGGCCTCGGCGGCGTCCGGCACCTCCATGGCGCCGCCTTCCAGCACCGGGTGTCGCAGCCGGAAGCCGCCGTCGATCGCCTCGATCGTGATGTCGGCCAGGCCGGCGATCGCCGTGCCCTCTTCGTCGAACGGCCACAGGCCGAAAAAGCGTGCGGTGAAGTCGAGCAGCGGCGCGTCGCTGGCGACGTGGATCGGTTTGTCGTCCAGTCCGGCAAAGCGGAACATCGTGGCCATGGGTGTCTCCTCGCGCCGGTCAAATGGACGTTCGCGGCCGAGCGCACGACCGCGTTATGGCGCGCAGTTTACGCTCCCGTCACTTCTTTGAGCAGCCCGAAGAAGGCCCGCTTGCGCGCCGATCCGATCGACCAGTCGACCGGCAAAGACTGGAAGCCATCCTCGAAGCGCTCGCGGATGCGGCGGTAGTCGAAGAAGCCCCAGCCGGCGAAGCTGTCGATCGCGGCCAGCATGTTGTTGTCCGTCGCTTCGAAACCGTAGTGGTCGTCCTCGTTGAAGGTGATCGGCTGGCCGCGATAGGCGCCGCTGGTGCGGGTGCGCAGCACGTGCAGGCGCACGCCGTCGGGCGTGTGCAGGCGATTGCCGTGCGGCAGCAGGATGTCGGCGACGCCCAGGATGCTGTCGGGCGGCGCCGCCGGACCGACCAGGCTGGTACCGACCAGCAGGCGCTTCGCCGGCGTCTCGAGCCGGCCGGCGCTGCGCTGCTGCGCCAGCGCGATCAGCTCGTGGCAGCGGTCGGCGCCGATGATCGGGTGGGCGAACAGCGGCAGGTCGACCTCGTTGCCGATCTCCAGCAGCACGTTGCGCGCGCCGCGCTGCGCCAGCCAGTCGACGGTGTTGGCGACGGCGGCGCGGACGGCGGCCTCGTCGCGCAGGCGCTGGCTCTGGCGGCCGTAGAACAGGCCGATGATCAGCGCCATGCCCTGCGTGTCGGCGGCGCCGATCAGGGCGTCGAGCCGCGCGGCGTAGTCCGGCTTCAGCCCGCCGTCGGCGGTGAAGCCGCAGATGTGCCAGGGCTGGTGCCAGGAGTATCCCTGCGGGCTGCCACCGGACAGGTTGAGCGCGATCGCCAGCAAGCCATGCCGGCGGTAGTCGGGCAGGGCGGCGATCAGTTCGCGGGTGCTTCGTTCGGCGCTCCAGTCGCCGTCGGCATAGGACCAGGCGCCGCGCGTCGACGGGTTCTCGTCGTCGACGATGGCGTTGGCCATGCGGCTGTTGAACAGCAGGCCCTCAATGCGGTGGCCACGCCACGTTCGGCCGGCGTAGGTCGGCGTGCCGTTGATCAGGAAACGATCGCCGTCGGCGGCGATCACGGTCGTTGTTTGCGCCATGAGGCCGAGTCGTGCCTCAGGCGTCGGCTGATGGCAACCGGTTACGACCCGATCTCGCCGCCGTCCTCCTTGGTGATCACCACGACGCTGGGCCGGGGCGGCATCCCGTCCTTGAAGTCCGGCCAGCGGGTCGCCGGCGTGTCGAAACTGGCGCCGGGCAGCCCGTCTATACCGGGATGCTGCACCGCCACGAACAGCGTCTTGTAGTCCGGCGTGAACTCCGGGCCGCACATCTCGCCGCCCATCGGGCAGGCGAACAGCCGGCGGGTCAGGTAAGCGGCCGGTCCGTCGACATCGCAGGCGAACAGGCCGTCGGCGGTGCCGTACTTCGCCCAGTTGGCGCCGGTGTCGGTGGCGATCCACAGCCGGCCCTTGGCATCGAAGGCGACGTTGTCGGGCGAGCTGAACCAGCCGTCCGCCGAGACATCGGGGTGATACCTGGCGCCTTCTTCCGGCTTCGCTGGATTGCCGGCGAGGATCGGGATCGTCCAGGTAAAGACATTGGCGGCGTGGTCGGCGTCCTTGCCGCGGCCGCCCGGCGGGATCATCGCCAGGATATGGCCGTGCACGTTGGGGCCGCGCGGATTGGCTGCGTCCTTTTGATCCGGTTTGCGCTCGGCGCTGTTGGTCAGCGCGGCGTAGACCACGCCGGTCACCGGGTTGGGTTCGATGTCCTCCGGCCGGTCCATCTTGGTGGCGCCCAGCAGGTCGGCGGCGCGCCGCGCTTCGATCAACACGTCGGCCTGCGAGGCGAAGCCGTTGGCGGCGGTCAGCGGCCCCTCGCCATGCACCAGCCGGCGCCATTGCAAGGTGCCGTCGGCCTCGAAACGCGCCACCGACAACGCGCCGTCGTCCAGCAGGTTCATGTTGGCGGCTCGATTGGCGGGATCGAAGCGACCGGCAGTGATGAAGCGGTAGATGTACTCGAATTGCTCATCGTCGCCGCTGTAGAGCACGACCCTGCCGTCCTTGTTGACGATGGCGGTGGCGCCCTCGTGCTTGAAGCGGCCCAGCGCGGTGCGTTTCACCGGCGTCGAGGCTGGATCGTAGGGATCGACCTCGACGATCCAGCCGAAGCGGTTGGCCTCGTTCGGCTCCTTGGCCAGGTTGAAGCGATCGACCTGCGCACCCCACCAGCGATAGCGCCCCGACGTGCCGACGCCGTAGCGCTTGCGCGCCGCCACCTCGCCGTCGGCCGGCGCTTCGCCGGCGAAGTAGCCGTGGAAATTCTCTTCGCCGTGCAAAGTCGTACCCCACGGCGTCTTGCCGCCGGCGCAGTTGTTGAGGGTGCCGAGCACCCGCAGGCCGGTCGGGTCGGCGTTGGTTTTCATCCTGGCGTGGCCGGCCGCCGGGCCGGCGACGCGGAAC
>DATFGV010000725.1:0-3376 GCA_035249115.1 Vineibacter sp. | reverse complement strand
GCACCGGCATCGTCGTCGATCCTGGGCTCTTCTTCCGACTGACAACGACCGTGACGCTGACCGGCGGCACGATCTTCCTGATGTGGCTGGGCGAACAGATCACCAGCCGCGGGGTCGGCAACGGCATCTCGCTGCTGATCTTCGCCGGTATCGTGGCTGTCCTGCCGCAATATCTGGTCCAGGCGCTGGAACTCACCCGCACCGGCTCGATGAGCGCCGGCGCGCTGTTCCTGATGATCGCCCTGGTCGTCGGGATCACTGTCGCCATCGTCTTCATGGAGCGCTCGCAGCGCCGGCTGCTGGTGCAGTATCCGAAGCGACAGGTCGGCAACCGGATGTTCGGCGGCGACACCTCGTTCCTGCCGCTGAAGATCAACACGTCGGGCGTGATCCCGCCGATCTTCGCCTCGTCGCTCCTGCTGCTGCCGGCGACGGTGATGGGCTTTGCGGCGACTGCGAAGCTGCCGGAATGGCTGCAGTGGCTGCCGCTGGCGGTGGGTCAGCTGCAGCACGGCCAGCCGCTGTTCATGGTGCTCTACGGCGCCCTGATCGTCTTCTTCTGCTTCTTCTACACCTCGGTCGTGTTTAACCCGGAGGATACGGCGGAGAACCTGCGCAAGTACGGCGGCTTCCTGCCGGGCATCCGCCCCGGCAAGCGGACGGCCGAGTACCTCGACTTCGTGCTGACCCGGCTGACGGTCATCGGCGCCGCCTACATCACCCTGGTCTGCCTGGTGCCGGAAGGCCTGATGCGGTTCACGGGGACGCAGTTCTACATGGGCGGCACGTCGCTGCTCATCGTGGTGAGCGTCACCATGGATACCGTCGCCCAGATCCAGTCGCACCTGCTGGCGCACCAGTACGAAGGCTTGATCAAGAAGTCGAAGCTGCGCGGCGGACGGCGTTAGCCGCCGCCTTGGGTGACGTTGCGGGACGGCGCCATCAAGAGCGCCGGTGAGGGGATCACATGAACCTGATTCTATTCGGGCCGCCGGCGGCGGGTAAGGGCACCCAGGCCAAGCGCCTGGTCGAGGGCCGCAACATGGTCCAGCTCTCCACCGGCGATATGCTGCGCGCGGCGATCGCGTCCGGCTCGGAGCTGGGCAAGCGCGTCGAGGGCATCATGCAGCGCGGCGAGCTGGTCTCGGACGAGATCGTCGTCGAGCTGATCGAATCCCGGCTGCCCGAGGCCGACGCTGCGGGCGGCGCGATCTTCGACGGCTTTCCCCGCACGCTCGCCCAGGCCGAGGCCCTGGACAAGATGCTGGCCGGCCGCGGTCGCGGGATCGACCTGGTGTTGCGCCTGAAGGTGGATGACGAGGCGCTGAAGCAGCGGATCGCCGGCCGCTTCGCCGAGTCGGGCCGCCCCGACGACAATCCGGAAAGCTTCGTGGTGCGCCTGAACGCCTACAACGCCCAGACGGCGCCGCTGCTGCCCTATTACCAAGGGCAGGGAAAGCTCGTGGAGGTCGATGGGATGGGTTCGATCGACGCCGTGGCCGCCGCCATCGACGCGGCCCTGGACGCCCAGCGCTAACGCAGGTCGAACCGCCGCCTGGCGATCATCTCCCACAGATCGCGCCGGCCGGCGGCCATCGGCTCGTCCGGCGCCTTCGGCCTGCTCTGCCCCGGGGGCTGCGCCAGTCCGTCCGTTGCGCGAAAGGCCCTGCCGTGCTTTCCTCCGAGCCATGCCGGACGCAACCGGCCCCCGGAACGAACGGACGCGGGTAAGAGCCCTTGCCCGCGAAGCATTTCGTTCACATTTGGTCGTTTCGGCCATTGACGGGCATACCCCGATCCATATAACGAAGCGCTTCCGCGAAAGAGCGCGAAGGACGCGCCGGCCTATGCCTATGGCAGCTAGGGGCCGGGGCGCCGTTTGCGCTTTTCTTGCGTGATCAGGAGATTACCTCACGTGGCCCGTATCGCTGGCGTCAACATTCCTACGAACAAGCGCGTCGTGATCGCGCTGCAGTACATCCATGGCATCGGCGAGGCGAAGGCCCGCGAGATCGTCAGCAAGGTCGGCATCGAGGACGCCCGGCGCGTCAATCAGCTGACCGACGCAGAAGTGCTGCAGATCCGCGAGACGATCGACCGTGACTATATGGTCGAAGGCGACCTGCGCCGCGAGACGGCGGTCAATATCAAGCGCCTGATGGACCTGGCCTGCTATCGCGGCCTGCGCCATCGGAAGGGCCTGCCGGTCCGCGGTCAGCGCACCCACACCAACGCCCGCACCCGCAAGGGTCCGGCCAAGCCGATCGCCGGCAAGAAGAAGTAAGAGAGCAGATCTCGATGGCCAAGGAACCGGCGCGCGTCAAACGCCGCGAGCGCAAGAACATCACGTCGGGCGTCGCCCACGTGAACGCGTCTTTCAACAACACGATGATCACCATCACCGACGCCCAGGGGAACACGATCTCCTGGTCCAGCGCCGGCCTGATGGGCTTCAAGGGTTCGCGTAAGTCGACGCCCTACGCCGCGCAGATGGCGGCCGAGGACGCCGGCCGCAAGGCCGCCGAACACGGGGTTCGCACGCTGGAAGTCAACGTCTCGGGCCCTGGCTCGGGTCGTGAATCCGCGCTCCGCGCCCTGCAGGCGGTTGGTATGACGATCACCACAATCCGGGACGTGACCCCCATTCCCCACAACGGCTGCCGTCCGCCGAAGCGCCGGCGCGTCTAGTCGTTAGAACTACAATTCCCTGACGCCGGTCCGCGGTTCTGCGGCCGGCGATCCTGCGTTTTCGAGGGACACACGTGATCGAAAGAAACTGGAACGAGCTTATCCGTCCCGAGAAGCCGCAAATCGAGACCGGCGCCGACGCCAGCCGCAAGGCGCGTCTGGTGGCCGAGCCCCTCGAACGCGGGTTCGGCGTGACCCTGGGCAATAGCCTGCGGCGCGTGCTTCTCTCCTCCCTGCAGGGCGCGGCTGTGACCGCGGTGCAGATCGACGGCGTGGTCCACGAGTTCTCCTCGCTGGAAGGCGTGCGCGAGGACGTGGTCGACATCGTCCTGAACATCAAGCAACTCGCCCTGCGCATGCACGCCGAGGGGCCGAAGCGCATGACGCTCCGCGCCACCGGCCCGGGGGTGGTGACCGCCGGCCAGATCGAGGCGCCGTCGGACATCGAGATCCTGAACCCGGACCACGTGCTCTGCACGCTGGACGACGGCGCCAACGTGCGCATGGAGTTCACGGTCCAGACCGGCAAGGGCTACGTCGCCGCCGAGATGAACCGTCCCGAGGACGCCCCGATCGGCCTGATCGCCGTCGACGCCCTCTATTCGCCGGTCAAGCGGGTCGCCTATCGGGTCGAACCCACCCGCCAGGGCCAGAGCCTCGACTACGACAAGCTGATCATGGAAGTGGA
>DATFGV010000724.1:0-5252 GCA_035249115.1 Vineibacter sp. | reverse complement strand
CGCGCCGGGCCCCGCAGCGTCGCGGGCGACGTCGGTCCGCGGCGGCGCGATCGCCCGCGGTGCCATCCCGCGCAACCTGCCGCCCGACGCCAACCACCAGGACACCATCGACTCCCTGCCGCCGGGCAAGGGCCAGGAGGAGACGTTCTACCTCTGCGCCGCCTGCCACGGCACGGCGATCATCAAGCAGCAGGGGCTGAGCCGCGAGCTGTGGGAGGCGTCGTTCCAGCTGATGATCGACCGCCACGGCATGGCCAAGCCGGATGACGCCGACCGCGACCTGATCATCGACTACCTGGCGCAGCACTTCCCGCCGCGCCGCAAGGGCCGCGGCGGCGACAATCCGTTCCTGAAGTGATTGCGGCCGGCCACCCTTGTGCTGGCTTGATGGTGAGCCTGTCGAACCATGAAGTGTCGCACGACGGCCCGTGCGAATGCCTTCATGGTTCGACAGGCTCACCACGACGGCTGCAAGGTCGAGGCGCGCCGTCAATTCGGCCGGCGGTTGGACGTCACCAGTCGGTACATGCCGACGACATTGAGGTCGCGCATCTGCTGGTAGCCGGCCCAGCTTTCGTACTTCTTGAGGTCGACCACTTTCTGCGTGTCTTCGACTGACTTGCCGGCGCGGACAGCGGCCAGCACCTGCGTGTACAGATCCTCCATGTAGGTGCGGTAGGCGACGACATGCGTCTTGTTGCCCAGCGGCCCGTGACCCGGCGCCAGCACGTCGAATTCCAGCGCCTCGACCCGCTTCAGCGACTCGATCCAGTCGGTGAGATAGGCGTCGGGGAAGTCGCGGAACGCCATGGCGCCGACCGGGATGAAATCGACCGCGAAGATCAGCTTTTCCTTCGGGAAGCGTATCACCAGCGAGTTGTTGGAGTGGTTGCGGCCGACATAGAGCAATTCGACCACCGTGCCGCCCAGCTCCAGTTCCAGGCGGTCGGAGAACGTGACGTTCGGCACCGCCGTCGGCCGCTTCTCGCCGACGATGATGTCCTTGGCGTTGGCATGCGCGACCACGGTCGCGGTGTCGGTCCACTCCTGGCCGCCGGAGATGTGGTCGGCGTGGTCGTGGCTGTAGACCACGTATTTGATCGGCTGGTTGAAGCGGCTCTTGATCTCCGCCTTCAGCCACTTGGCGGCGTCGGCGTTGATCGGATCGGTGGCGATCACGCCGGCCGGCGTGACGGCGAAGACCGAATAGTGGTTGTTGTTGCGAAAGCGATAGATCTCGCCGGTGATCTTGGTGATCTCGCGCACCGGCGGCGGTGGCGCCGCCTGTGGCTGCGCCGGCTGAGTCTGTGCGCCCGCCGTTCCCACCGTCGCTGTCGCGATCGCCGCCGCCGCGACCAGCATGCCCCAACGTGCCATTGTCACCCTCCATTGTCTCCGACGCGCCGCCACTGTCGCCGACGCCGCGCCATCTTCGAACACCGTCCCTGCAGTGCTCAACGATATGTGAGTCTCAAGTTGGTGGCCAGGGCACCGCGGCGTAACAACCTCTACGATGACGTCGCCGGCACCCGGTAGGCCTCATCCTGAGGCGCTGCCGGACTCCTCCGCGGTAGTGCCGCCCGCGACCACGGGCGCCGACTGCGAAGGCGACGGTTGCTGAGGGGCGATGGCCCACGGGTAAAAATCCACGGTGAACTTTTCTATTTTGCCGAGGAAGTTCTTCTGAGAGTCGAGATGTTCGGTCAAGCCGAATTGCGCTATTTCCGGGCTTTCGGTCGACAGCTCCCCGTGATTGGGATCCATGACCCTGACTCCACCGTTGCTGATGAAGGCGCAAATGGCGTGACCTTTTTCATTTTCCGACGACCAGGCAGCGATGTAGGCGAAACCATTGAAGCGCATCAGATCGTCACAAACGTCGCCGGCTGTCGTGTAGATCTTGGGTTCGTCCGGTCTCTCCATCCCATGCGCTTTGAGGTAATCCGCACGAAATTTGCTCTGCATGCGCCTCATTTCAGCGGACCCGGAAACGATGACGTCGTGGGCTGCCTTGGCATCGGCAAGTTTGTACTTGCCACGCTTGAGAACATCTTGACCTGTATCTTTATTTTTCTCTTTCCATTGCTCGAGAGGATTTTGCTCTCTCCATGCGTCGAACAGCTTGCCGCTTTGTTTCTCCCGGCGCTGTAAAGCGATGGTGTTGGCCTGGCCATCTGGCGAAACGATGTAATCCCAAAAATCGTCGCCTCTTGCCGCTCGGGCGATCCACTGGAGGCTCATCGCGGCACAGACTCCCGCCTTGAGTTCCTTGTCTTGTGTGAGCGCTGGATAGTGAGCCTGATTGAACTCGCGAACGACCTTTGGCGCGCTCCCGCCCATCATTTCTCCAATCTGCGTGCCGCGCCGGAAGTCCCGAAAAGTTGCGTCGTCGATCGGAAGGCTCGGACTTGGACTGGGACTTGCCTGCTTCACCGGCCGGTGCGGCAGCGGTTTGGCCGCGCGGGGCGCGACTTGGGGGACGGGCGGATTTCCACCCCCTATGTTACGAGGCTGTGGCGGCCAAGGCCGATGTTCTCTCCCTCCACTCATAGGTGCCCCCCGTTCAGAAGAATTTGCACATAGCATGTATACTCGCCGCTCCGCCTGAAGCAAGGCCAAGCGGAGCCCTGCACGCAGCCAGCTTGTTGATGGGTGCGACGTGCACCCGGGGGCATTCGCGGCGGAACCGCGGTCGACGGAATGCCAAGCGGCAGCCGATGATCTTGCGACGAGCGGAGGGACGGAACATGAGACTGGCACGACGCACCGCCCTCAGGGTGAGGCGGGGCCGTACCGGCTGCCGAGTTCGGCGTCGCCCCTACGCGTTCGCCCGCGCGACCATGGCTTGCAGCAGGATCTGGCAGCCGGCGGCGATGTCTTCCTTTCGCGCGTCCTCGACCTCGTTGTGGCTGATGCCGTCCTTGCAGGGCACGAAGATCATTCCGGTCGGCGCCACCTTGGCGACGTAGCAGGCGTCGTGGCCGGCGCCGCTGACGATGTCCATGTGCGCCATCCCGGCCTTCGCCGCCGCCGCCCGCACCGCCGCGACGCAGGCCGGATCGAACGGTGTCGGCGAGAAATACCAGATCTGCTCGATCTTGACCTCCAGCCGGTGCTCGGCGGCGATGCGTGCCGCCGCCGCCTTTAGCTCGGCATCCATGCGCGCCAGCTCGGCGTCGTCGGGATGGCGGAAATCCAGGGTCATGAACACCCGGCCGGGAATCGTGTTGCGCGACTGCGGCTTGCTGTCGATCACGCCGACCGTGGCGCGGCCGTCGGGCCGGGCGCCGATCCTGCGCGCCTCGGCGATCAGCAACGCGGCGCCCAGCAGCGCATCGCGACGACCTTCCATCGGCGTCGTGCCGGCGTGGCTTTCCATGCCGGTCCACTGGATCTCGTACCAGCGCTGGCCCTGCGCCGCCGTCACCACGCCGATCGTCTTGTCCTCGCGCTCCAGGATCGGCCCCTGCTCGATATGCGCCTCGAAAAACGCCCCGACCTTGCGACCGCCGACCGGTTCCTTGCCGTCATAGCCGATCTGTTTCAGCGCCGCGCCGAAGGTCACGCCGTCGGGATCGGTGCGTGACAGCGCATAGTCGAGGGTGAATACGCCGCCGAACACGCCCGAGGCCGTCATCGCCGGCGCGAAGCGGCAGCCCTCCTCGTTGGTCCACACCGCCACCTCCAGCGGCGCCTCGGTCTCATAGCCGTGCTCGTTGAGCGCGCGGATCACCTCCAGCCCGGCCATGACGCCGTAGCAGCCGTCGAACTTGCCGCCGGTCGGCTGGGTGTCGAGATGGCTGCCGGTCATGATCGGCGGCCGTGCGTTATCGCGTCCGGCGCGCCGCGCGAAGATGTTGCCGACCTGGTCGACGCGGATGTCGCAGCCGGCCTCCTTGCACCAGCGCACGAAGAGATCGCGCCCCTGCCGGTCGAGATCGGTGAGCGCGATGCGGCAGACGCCGCCCTTCTCGGTGCCGCCGATCTTGGCCAGCTCCATCAGGCTATCCCACAGCCGGTCGGCATTGATCGTCAGGTTCGGGATGTCCAGTTGGGTCACGCCTCTCGCTCCATCATTGCTGGGCCTGCGCCGCCATTGCTTCCTTGCTGCTGCCACTGATGCGCTTGTAGCCGTCGGACAGCGCCGCCAGCTCCTCGGGCGCGATCACGTCTTCGATCCGCCCGAACGGCCGGTCGCCGGTGCGCAGGTAGACCTCGCGCAGGATGGCGTCGGGCGGGTTCTTGCGATTGGTCAGTACGATGTTGGACGTCACCTCGCGGCGCTGCGCCTCGTAGGCCTGCAGCGCCGCCGCGGGATCAGTTTGCGCCGCCAGCGCCTCGGCCAGCGCCCGCGCGTCGAGGATCGCCTGGCCGGCGCCGTTCGAGCCGCGCGGCACCATGGGATGCGCGGCGTCGCCCAAGAGCGTCATCCGCCCGAAGCTCCAGCGCGGCAGCGGGTCCTGGTCGACCATCGGGAACTCCAGCACGACATCGGCGGCGCGCAGGAAGGCGGGCACGTCCAGCCAGGTGAAATGCCAGTCGGCGACCGCGCCGATGAAATCGTCGAGGCTGCCGGGCCGGTTCCAGTCGCGCTTCTTGTAGTGCGGCGTCTCGAGCTCGGCCACCCAGTTGACCAGCTGCCGTCCGTCCGCATCGATCGACTCGCGGATCGGATAGATCACCATCTTCCCGGTCGCCAGCCAGCCGGCGCGCACCAGGCTGGCGCCCAACAGGAACGGCTTCCAGCGCGTCACGCCACGCCACATGTTGTAGCCGGAGTACAGCGGATCGCCCTCGTCGGGATAGAGCTGCTTGCGAAGCACCGAATGGATGCCATCGCAGGCGATCACCGCCGCACCGCGCTGCGCCGGCAGGTCGGCATCGTCGCCGGCGCGGCGGAAGCGCACCGATACACCGCGCTCGTCCTGCGCGGCGCCGACGCAGCGCCAGCCGAGATGCAGGCGGTCGGTGCCAATCCGCGCGTGGAAGGCGTCGAGCAGCACCGCCTGCAGATCGCCGCGATGGATCGAGAATTGCGGCCAGGCGTATCCCGCGGCGCGACCGAGCGGTTCGCGGTAGATCAGCTGGCCGAAGCGGTTGAAGAACACGGCTTCCTGCGTCGTGACCGCGACCTTCGCGAGCGCCGCCTGCAGCCCCAGCTCGGTGAGCTCCTTCACCGCATGCGGCAGCAGGTTGATGCCGACCCCGACCGGCCTGATCTGGTCCGCCGCCTCGAACACCCGGCAGCGCAC
>DATFGV010000723.1:0-2382 GCA_035249115.1 Vineibacter sp. | reverse complement strand
CCCGAGCTGGTGGCGCGCCACCACCAGGAGAGCGGCAACGTCGACGCCGCCCTGAAACACTGGTCGGCCGCCGCCGACCTGGCGGAGCGCCGCGCCGCGCCGCGCGAGGCCGCACAGCACTACGAGACAGCCCTGGCGCTGGTGCGACAGGCGCCGGAGACGCCGCAAGCGCTGGACCTCGAACTCGACCTGCTGCGCAGCCTGGCGCGGGTGGCGCGTCAGACCGATGGCTGGAACACCGAACGGGTGCGGCAGATCGAACTGCGCATCATCGAAATCGCGCGCCGCCTGGGCCGGGCAGATACGGTGCTGGCGCAATCGCTGCTCGCCTCCTTCCGCGCCCGTCTCGCCAAGGGCGACTATGGCGAGGGTATCGAGGAGTTCACATCGGTGCCCTGGGGGCTGGACCAGATACTGCCCAGCGAGCGCCAGCCGTTACTGTTCATGGCGGCGCTGAACAACTTCGCCATCGGCGACTTCGCCCGGGCGCAGGCGCTGGCCTTCGAGTCCCTGGAGCTCAGTCAGCTGATGCCGCCCGATCCCGGACGCCACTTCGCCGGCTGGTCGCCGGAGATCGCGCTGCGCGCGCAGCTCTGCCAGGGCTTGCGGATTGTCGGCCAGCTGGGGCAGGCCGCGGCGATGTCGGCCGAGGCCCTGGCGATCGCCGAAGCGTCGCCGGACCGCGTGTCGCACGCGCTGGCGTTGTATCAGCAGGCGCAGACCGCCGAGACGCAGGGAAACTGGTCCGAGATGCTGGCGCTCGCGACGCGCGCCTGCGAGCTTGCCGAGTCGTTGGCCGCCGCGCCGACCGCAGCGCTGGCGCGCCAGGCGCTGGGACGGGCGCGCGTCGCCACCGGCGACGTGGCGGGTGGTGTCGCCGACATCCAGCTCGGGCTCGAGCGCACGCGCGCGATGTTTGGCGCCGTGCAGTTGTGCTGGGCCATGGCGCTGGCGGTGCATGCGTTGCTGCGCGCCGGCGCCGTCGAGCCCGCAGGCGAGCTCCTGTCGCGGGCCGAAAAGACCCAGGCCGCGACGCATGACCGGTCGATGCAGGCTGAATTCCGGCGCATGCGCGGCTGCCTGGCAGAGCTGGACGGCGACGCCGACGCGGCGGCGACGACCTATCGCGAAGCGCTGGCGATCGCTGGGCGGCAAGGTGCGGCGTTGTTCAGCCTGCGCGCGGCGCTGGACCTGGCGCGGCTCCTGCGACGCAACGGAAACATGGTCGACGCCATCGCGGTCCTGCGGCCGATCGTCGAGTCCTTCGCCGACGGATCGAACTGCCCCGAGATGGCCGAGGCGCAGGCGATCTTGGCCCGTCGCGCCAGCGGCTGACGTCGCGCCCGATCGGCCAAAGGCGCCGATCTATCCATGGATACGGATTTGTGGCACAATCCGTACCTTGTTCGGCGTATGGTGATAAGGGGAAGCACATCATGAAATCCATTTATGCTGCGGTAATTTTGATCGGTTGCCTGGTCGCGGGCAGCGCGTTCGCCCAGACTGACGACGTCAAGTGGGTCAACCAGTGCGTCAAGGACAGCGCTGGCTACCAGGTGTCCGAGCAGGTGAAGGTCATGTACTGCACCTGCATGGTCGGCAAAATGAACGACAAGGAAACCCGCTCCGTCACCCAGTGGGAGCAGGCCAATCCGGAAGCCGCCAAGGATTGCGCCAGGCGGGCCGGCTGGAATTGACGGACGCGCGCTTCGGGTTGTGCCCCGGGGCGGCGTCTTGGGTCGGCGGCCCGAACCGGCCAGCCACCGGCGGCGACCGCGCCGCGCCCAACGCAACCCTCCAAGTCTAGTAGGTCGAGGCGCCGGATCGACTAGACGCAAGCGGCCGGCGGGGGTCGATTGGCGTCCCCCCACCCCCGCCCTATAGAATGCCTGCCAGGGCCCCGAGGACGCGCCTACGTCATGGTACGGCCGCCTCGGCTACCCCGTACCTGCCCAAAAATATCATGACTAGCAACCGCTAGAACGGCCCTAGACGCATGGGATGCCTTACTGGGCGATTTCATGGCTTTTTCAAGTGATACCCACGAGCCCATTTGGCCCTGATTGGAGAGGGACACGGCAGGACCGTCCGATCCGCCCCAGGCCTGTCGACGGTCAAGAAAGCGGCCTGACGCTCGGCCTGACCTTTAGACACGCCGGTCATCGGAGGCTTTGACTGGTCCGGTCAGCATCGCCGAACCTGTCGGCCCTCTGGGCAGGCCGCCCGCGCTCCTTAGAGGCTGGCCGAGAATGAACTGAGTCATTTCAACCACTTGCGATCACCGAGGGCCGCTTCATGGTGAGCCTGTTGTCTAGCACGGAGACATGGTGGACGGGTGTACGGAGACATGGTGGACACCTTGTCAGCCCGGGCGAGTGAGGT
>DATFGV010000722.1:0-4938 GCA_035249115.1 Vineibacter sp. | reverse complement strand
CGCACCATGCGACGAAAGCCGTCCCAGTCGCCGAAGCCGGCGACACTGGCGATATAGCCAAAGGGCATGATTCCGGCCGACTTGGCGGCATAGATCATGGTCTGCTTCGGCAGCTGCAATGTTTCCTCGGTGGGCTCCATGCCGACTTCTGACGCGAAGTCTTCGCCACCGATGCTCATCGCCACAATGCGGTCCGCCGCCGACGCGATGGCCGGCATGTTGAAGTAGCTGCGCGGCGTCTCGATCATGGCCAGGAACTTGGTATGGCCCTCCGGCAAGCCGCGCTTCTGTTCCAGCTCGCCCACCAGCTCGTCGAGCAGGCGGATGTGGTCCGGTCCTTCAACCTTCGTGACGGCGATGCCGTGCACACCGGGGCAAACCGAGGCCTCGAGATCGCGCACCGCCATCTGCAGCGGGCGGTTGATGCGCACGACCACGTCCGCGCCAGCCTGGCTGACGCGCGCCGCCGCCTTTTCGACCAGGGTCCGGGCGGTGTCCTTTTCGGACGGCGGCACGCTGTCCTCGAGATCGAGTTGCACCACGTCGGCGCCGCGCGTGTGGGCCTTGTCGACATACTTTTCAACGTTGACCGGCACATAGAGCAACGAACGCCAAACCGGCAACTCCTTCTCGGGTTTCATGACACCCTCTTGTTCTTGGCCGGCGGCGCGTCGAACACGATCCCCTGCCCTTTCAGCGCCGCGTAGTCGGTATCGGACAGGCCGAGCTCGGCCAGCAGCGTGCGCGTGTGCTCGCCCAGGCGCGGCGCCGGCGTGCGGATCGTGCCCGGTGTGCCGCCGAGGCGCGGCGTCACGGTGTGCATGGCAAACCGACCTGTCTCGTCGTCGGGGTAGTCGGCCAGAATCTCGCGCTCAACAAAGTGCGGATCGCGCAAGATCTGGCCCACGTCGTAGACCGGCCCAATAGTGACTTCAGCCTTGTCAAAAAAAGCCACGGTTTCGTCGAGCGAACGGGCGCCGACGAAGGCACCGATGATGGCATCCAGCTCTTCCGCGCGCTGCACGCGCTCGGCGTTGGTCCGGTAGCGCGGGTCGTCGATCAGGTCGGCGCGGCCGATGGCGCGGAACAGCCGCTCGGTCATGCCCTGGGTCGAGGCCGACAGGCAAACCCAGCCACCATCCTTCGTCTTATAGACGTTGCGCGGCGCGGCATTCGTCGACCGGCTGCCGGTGCGTGGCTTGATCGTGCCGGTGAGCCGATGGTTGGCGGCTTGCGGACCCAGCGCGTTGAACAGCGGATCGAGCAGAGGCAGGTCGATCACCTGCCCCTTGCCGCCGTTCACCTCGACGGCGCGTAGCGCGATCAGCACCGCGCCGACGCCGGTCAAACCGGCGATGGTGTCGGCCAGATACATCGGCGGCAGCACCGGCTCACGGTCGTCAAAGCCGTTCATCGACGCGAAACCGCTCATGCCCTCGACCAGGGTACCGAAACCCGGCCGGTGGCTGTAGGGACCGCTCTGGCCCCAACCCGAGACGCGCACAATGACCAGCCGGGGGTTCACGGCCAGCAGGGTTGCCGGCGCTAGGCCCATTTTCTCCAGGGTGCCTGGCCGGAAGCTCTCGACCAGCACGGCGCAGGTCGGCACCAGCTTGAGCAACAGGTCGATCGCCTGCCGCTTGCGGAAGTCGACAGCAAGGCTCTTCTTGTTGCGCGCGAAGATCTTCCAGTTGGTCTCGATGCCCTTGACCTTCCAGGCGCGCAGGGTGTCGCCCTCGGGTGGCTCGACCTTGATGACCTCGGCGCCATAGTCGGCGAGCATCTGGGTCAGGGTGTTGCCCGCCACCAGCCGCGACAGGTCGAGCACCCGCAACCCTGTCAGCGGCCCCGTCGCGTCCGCCACATAGTCGCGCTGTTTCAATCCCTCGGTCATCTTTCGCCCAGTCAACGCATCCATCGCATCGCACGGTAGGCGACCGCGCCGCGACTGTCATCCCGAGCGCAGCAGGGGATTCAGGCACCGCTTCTGGATTGCTTGCTGTGCTCGGGATGACAGACCCGCGTTTGCGACACGATGACAGGACCCTGATTCCCCGCTTAGGGTCGGGCTTTCCCATGGAACGGGGCCGCCATGAAAGTCCTCATCGCCGCACTGGGCACCGAAACCAACACTTTCGTCCCCTTCCCGACGGGGCGGCGAAACTTCGAGGATACCGGCGTCTTCCATGGCGACGTCACCAAGCACACGCCCAACCTGTTCTCGGCACCGCTGCACGTCTGGCGGCGGCGGGCCGAGGAGCGCGGCTGGACCGTGGTCGAAAGCCTGTTCGCCTTCGCCCAACCCGCCGGCCCGACGGTGCGCTCGGTCTATGAGGGTTACCGCGACGAGATCCTGGCCGATCTGAAGAAGGCGATGCCGGTCGATATCGTGCTGCTGAGCATGCACGGCGCCATGGTCGCCGACGGCTACGACGACTGCGAGGGCGACCTGTTGACCTGCGTGCGCGAAATCGTCGGACCGAAGGCGATCGTCGGCGGCGAGCTGGACCTGCACTGCCACCTGACGACGGCGATGCTGACCCAGGCCAACGTGCTGGTGACGTTCAAGGAGTATCCGCACATCGACACGGCCGAGCGGGCCGAGGAGCTGTTCACGCTGTGCGCCGACGCCGCCGAAGGCAAGACGAGTCCGGTGATGGCGGTCTACGACTGCCGCATGCTTGGTGCCTACCGCACACCGGTCGAGCCGATGAAGAGTTACGTCGCACGCATGAAGGCGCTGGAAGGCAAGGACAGGATTCTCTCGGTGTCGCTCGGCCACGGCTTCCCGTGGGGTGACGTCGCAGAGGTCGGCACCCAGACGCTGGTGGTGGCCGACGGTGACAAGGCCAGGGCGGCGACACTGGCCAAGCAGCTCGGCCAGGAGCTGTTCGCCATGCGCGAGGCGACCACGATCAAGTACTGGACGCCCGACCAGGCGGTGGCCGAGGCACAATCACTTTCCGCCGACAAGCCGATCGTTCTGGCCGACGTCGCCGACAATGCCGGCGGCGGTTCGCCCAGCGACTCGACCTTCGTGCTCGAGTCGCTGCTGGCGCGCCAATATAAGGGTGCGCTGATCGCCCTGGTGTGGGATCCGATCGCCTTCCAGATCGCCGAGGAGGCCGGCGAAGGCGCCACCTTGGACATGCGCATCGGTGGCAAGTGCGGGCCGATCAGCGGCCAGCCGGTCGACTTGCGCGTCACCGTCCGGAAGCTGGCCTTCGATTGCCAGCAGACGTTCGGCCCGACCCGCAACGACACCGGCAACCTCGCCTGGCTGCAGGGCGACGGAATCGACATCGTCGTCAACACCAAGCGCACGCAGATATTTCATCCCGATGCCTTCGAACCCCTCGGCCTCGACCCGACGCGCTACAAGCTGATCGTCGTGAAGTCGACGCAGCACTTCTATGCCGGCTTCGCGCCGATCGCGTCGCAGGTGCTGTATGTCACCACCAAGGGCGGCATCGAGCCGGACTTCGCCAACATCCGCCACACCAAGCGGACCGTGCCGTATTGGCCCCGGGTTGCCGATCCGTTTGTCGGCCAAAACGCCTGATGCGAGGATCGCCTGCACACGGCAGGCGCCGACGCTCCGCCAATAGACGTTGCGTCGCGATGCGGCGCCTAGCGATGCAGATTAAGACGATATTGTCGTTTCAGGACGATCGTTCGAAGCAATCGCTCGGCAGAATGCTCGCAGCCATGTGAACGGCGCCACGATTTGGCCATTCTCCATCGCTGAAGCGCCGCATTGCCGTCCGCAAAGCGGCCACGCTCAGCCACTACCTCAGTCGCATGGCCTTCGCGCGCTCCATCGGGTCGATCGACCGCGACCCCGCGCCGGCATCAGCCGGTCTCAGCTTCCGCTGGAAGGCGGTGCTGGCTGTCCTGTTCGCATTGGCCCTGGCTGGCTTCGGCCTCACCGCCTGGACCCTGCCGGACGCCGGCGTCGCCATTCGCTTCAAGGCCTGGCAGGGACCGCAGGCTGGCGCCGTCGTGCCGAAAACCCAGATCGCCAATACGCAAGCCGAATGGCAGGATTTGTGGTCGAGCCTGCGCCGCGACCCCGCGCCGTCGTTCGATCCCGAGCGTCAGACCGGCGTCGCGATTTTGCTCGGGCAGCGGCCAACGCCGGGCTACCGGATCGGCGTGATCGGCACTGAACAGCGTGGCGATCGGCTGGTGATCGTCGTCGAGGAGACGCACCCGACGGCCAAGGCCGCGCCGCCGCCGGTCGTGACCTCGCCGTTCACCATCATGCTGATCGAGCGCAGCGCCGCCAACGTCAGCGTCGAGAAGCGCGTGCGCGACTGACGCGCGCCCTCGACGCCTTTTACCGTCCGCCGGCCAGCACCCGCCCTACAAGCGCACCAAGCGCGTCCTGCGAGACTTCGTCGCCCTGCGGCACGCCGCCTTGCGGCGTGAGCCCATCGACGAGATTGGGGAGGATCTGGGACAGCTGATCGGCGGCGTCCTTCTGGCTCATGCCGGCTGCCTCGGCGATCTGGCTCAGCCCGTCGGCACCAAAGACTCGCGACAATTGGTCGGGCGAAATCGGCATGTTCTGGCCGGTCGACACCCACGAATTCATGTGCGAGCCCATGCCGGCCTGCTCGAACAGCTGACCCAGGCCGCCGAGGCCGCCTCCCAACGCGCCACCCAGGCCGCCAAGGCCTCCCATGCCGCCACCCGCGCCCGGACCACCGCCGGTCAGGCCGCCCAGGATGCCGCCGAGCCCGCCGAGACCACCACCCTGCGCCTGCGGACCGCCCGTCAGACCGCCCAGGATGCTGCCCAGTCCGCCGAGGCCGCCGCCCTGCTGGCCGCCCAGGCCACGCTGCAACAGCATCTGCAAGACGGCCTGAATCAGCAGGCTCTTGGGCGAAGCGCCGCCGGCGCCGCCAAGAGCGCTCCGCATCACACCGCCCAGCA